>JBCCNM010000160.1:0-6539 GCA_039025835.1 Pseudomonadota bacterium
CATCTACGCGGTGCAGAGTGCCCAGGTTTTCCAGGCCAGTCTCGGTTACTACATCAATCCCTTGATCTTTGTGGTGGTCGGACTGCTGTTTTTCGGTGAGGACCTGCGACTGCTGCAGCGTTTGGCGGTATTACTGGCGGCCACCGGCGTGACTATCCTGACGATCAGCGGCGGCGAGTTTCCGGTGATTGCTGTCGTGCTGGCTGTGAGCTTCACGATCTACAGCATCATTCGCAAAAAAGCCGTGATCGGTGCGATGCCGGGCTTGTTTGTGGAAACGGTGATCCTGTTGCCGTTTGCACTGGCTTACCTGGCGTTCGCCAGTGCGAAAGGTACCGCGGTATTCCCGGTTACGTCACTGGATATGCAGCTTTTGCTCGTGGCCGCGGGCCCGATCACTGTCGTTCCGCTGCTGTGTTTTGCGATTGCAGCACGTCGACTGCGGATGGCAACGATCGGTTTTATGCAGTTTCTCGCACCGACGCTGCAGTTTCTGATCGGCTACTGGCTGGGAGAGGCTCTTACCTTGCCACACCTTGTCTGTTTCCTGTTTATCTGGGCCGCTGTGATCGTGTTTTCGACCGATGCAATTCGCGCTACCCGGCGACCGGTCGCTGCCTGATCAGTCCACGCGTTGCGTCAATCCGGGGGAGCGTCCGCAATCCAGCCAACGGAGACGGCCCATTCATGTTTGCGCTGACGCCATTGTCCGATGTTGTCCGGCGGCGGCTCGTTGACGGTCTCCGCGCGAATCTGCCGAGTTCGAACGGCCAATGGCTCCAACCCGACCTCGGCGCGCAATGCGTCCACGTGTTCGGGTTCCTGTAAGGGCAGGGGACTCATCAGACCGTCGTCGTCCCAGTCGAACTGGGTGCCATAACGCTGTGGCCGCTCTTCGAATGCGCAGATGCGGTCCCTGACGTACGCCGGGTAACTGGCAGGAATGTCGCCGCTCTCGGCGGCCGCTTCCAGCAGCGGCAGGCAACTCCGCTGCAAATCGGGAAACGCGATAGCGTGCTGCAGAATGAGCCAGGCCGCCTCCGCACCGTCGTCGCCTGCAAGGATCCGACCCGGCCAGCCCGCGTGCTGGATAATGCCGTCGAGTGCGTGGGCATTTTCGGCATGCACGGCGGCCATGCTCGGGTGGTAGCCGCCGTAAAGCTCGCCCGACTCGATCAACGCGGCGCGCGAATCCAGGTCAGTCTTTGCCCGCCGCAGCAGTTCCGCTTTGACCTCCGCGTTCAATGCTGCCTTGCGCGTTGGTTGACGACGACTTGGGTCAGCTCTTTTTCAAGGTGATTTGCCCGGTCGCGGGCCCACCGAGCAGTTCGCTGAAGCCCGTAATGGTGGCGTAAATGGTATCGCCGGATTCGTCCAGCGCGCCGATGATGGAGCCGAAGTGCGCTTTGTGCACGTCGTCGCTCTTGTACTCCATTTTCAAATGCTGGCCGTGCAGGAATCCGCCGGTCAGAATTTCGATGTCGACACGTTCCTGGCCGCCTTCCTGCTCGGCTTCCAGGCGTCCGTGACCGCCGGTCTGGCGCATGGCGGCCTCGATGTGGAGCGTGATCTGGTAGCGAACGCTATCGCCCGCCGGTGTGGATTTGGTGCTTTCTCCCAGCCACTTGCCGGTGAGCTGTCGCTGGCGGCCTTTCATTGCGTTGTAGTCGCCGATGGATTCCGTACCGCTCTTGACGGACATCAACAAGAAAACGGCCGCTGCCGAAGCCACGCTGGCGAGTGCGACCATGACGATCGTATCCATGCTCTTCCCCCTCCCTGTCGGGTAGTTTGTTTTTCTGTCCTTCGCGGGGATGAGTATAGCGACTGTCGCGCGGGAATGTGTTTCTGCCGAGGAGATCAGATCCAGCGCTGTTCGGCTCTTGCAGCGCGCCCGAACAGGATGGCCGAGGACAGCCAGAAAAGCATGAAGACCGTCGTCATCAGGTACAGACTCCGCGGCCACGCGGGTGTGCCTGCCCCGAGGTCGAGCGTTACCGCAGCGATCGTGACTGCGCCTTGCGCCAGCACCATGGCCCACAGTGTTTTGGCCATACCGCTGGCGCGGAATCGCGCCAGCAGAGCGCCGAACGCGCCGACGCCGAGCACGCCAAAAAACACCAGATTGGCGGCGTTTTCCTCATTGCCAATAATGCCTACCGCACCGTTAATCCAGGCAACCAGGAAGGCCCCGACCCCTGTCAGAGCCATCGCAAATCGATAGGCCGGGCTGCGGCTGTTGCGACGCGCCATGATGATGATCAGGGCCAGTGCACCGATCATGCCGCCAAATACGAGAAAATCGAGTGAGTCCCAATTCATGTGTCTCTCCGTCCTGCTACAGGAGTGTTTAGCATGTCCGGGACGCGTGGCAAGTCGCGGGCGGAAAAGTGGCAATGCTGTGGCACTTGCAAGGCGGTATGCGGCTGCTGGTATGCTCGACGCGACCGCTGGGCGCGAAGTGACAATTGGAGAGTACATTTGAGTGACAAACTGCGTAACGTGGTTGGCGCCGTGCCCTGGCCAAGACTGCTGATCGAGGGCGGGGTTATCGTGTTCAGCATTTTGCTCGCTTTCGCGATCGACGCCTGGTGGGATGACCGACAGGAGCGGGATCGGGAGCTGCAGCAGCTCGCGCGTGTCAATGCGGAGTTGCGGCTGAACCAGCAGTCATTTATCAACAAGCTGAACACGCTGCAAAGCGCTTTCGACAGTGCCGTCAGTCAGCAAGCGTTAATGGGCGATGCGCCGCAGCCTGTCGATGCGGAGGCGCTGGCCAGACTATGGGACCAGATCCTGGGGATCGGCACGTTTTCGGTGCCGAGCCGAGCTATTGATGAATACCTTGCGGCGGCTGCCGAGAGCGACCCGGAGTTCGCGGTGATTCGTGACCAATTGACCGAATGGTTGTACCGCACAGAGCGAGTCAGCAACCAGTACGACATCCTCCGGCAGAAACACTCGGCATTGACCGAGCACCTGCTTTCGATACCCGAGCTTCGGGTACTCGGCTACCTGCCAAACTGGATGAAAGCGGCCGGGCTGCCCGAGAGCCTGTTCCCGTCCGACATCACGGTTCTGCTGAGTGATCCGATCGTCGAAAATCTGTTGGGTGATTACATGCTCCGCGTGGTGGTCCTGACGAGCATGCTCGAGCAGCAAATTGAGAGCCTGGATAAGCTGGCCGCCCTCATCGATAGTGCTACGGTGCCATAAAAAAAACGGGCCCGAAGGCCCGTTTACTGTCTTCTGTCCCGTAGCTTGGCTACTTGGCCGCTTTACGCTCTGCCGCTTCCTTGATGACTTCGTCAGCCACGTTTTGCGGACATGCCGAGTAATGCGAGAACTCCATCGAAAACTGTCCGCGACCCGAGGTCAGCGTACGCAGGTGACCGATATAGCCGAACATTTCGGCCAGCGGCGCGTCTGCCTTGACGCGGACACCGGTCGGACCTGCATCCTGTGACTTGATCATGCCGCGACGACGGTTCAGGTCGCCGATCACCTCACCGACGTTGTCGTCCGGTGTGAAAACGTCCACCTTCATGATCGGTTCGAGCAGCTGTACCCCGGCTTTCGGGATCGACTGTCGATAGGCACCGCGGGTCGCTATCTCGAAGGCGAGGGCAGACGAGTCAACGGCGTGGAATGCGCCGTCCATCAACGTGAATTTGACGTCGAGCAGCGGGTAGCCGGCGAGCGTGCCTTCGTCCATGCAGCCAGCGAACGCCTTTTCGATCGCACCCCAGTATTCACGCGGCACATTACCGCCGGTGACCTTGGATTCGAATTCGTAACCGGAGTTGGTTTCACCAGGCTCGATCGTGTAGTCAATCTTGCCGAACTGACCGGAACCACCCGACTGCTTCTTGTGCGTGTACGAGTCTTCAACAAGCTGCGTGATCGTCTCGCGGTAGGCCACCTGCGGCTTGCCCATCTCGACTTCGACACCGTGCGTGCGCTTCAGAATGTCGACCTTGATGTCGAGGTGCAGCTCGCCCATGCCCTTGATAATGGTCTCGCCGGATTCTTCGTCTGTAGCCACCTGGAAGGACGGATCCTCGGCGATCATCTTCGACAGTGCGACCCCCATTTTCTCCATACCCGCCTTGTCTTTTGGCGCAATAGCGACTGAGATCACCGGATCCGGAAACACCATCGGTTCCAGCGTCGCCGGGTTGTTCGGGTCTGCCAGCGTGTGACCGGTCTGCGTGTTTTTCATGCCGAGCAGGGCAACGATGTCGCCAGCCTGCGCGAAATCCAGTTCCTCACGCGAGTCGGCGTGCATTTCCACAATGCGACCAATGCGCTCATTCTTGCCGGTGAACGTGTTCAGAACGCTGTCGCCCTTTTTCAAGGTGCCGGAGTAGATGCGCGTGAAGGTCAGGGCGCCATAGCGGTCGTCCATGATCTTGAACGCGAGCGCCCGCAGCGGCGCGTCCGGGTCGACCTTGGCGACGTTACCCGTCTCGTTACCTTCGAGATCGACTTCCGGCTGCGGATCGACTTCGGTCGGATTCGGCAGGTAGTCGACGACGGCATTCAGCACGAGCTGAATACCCTTGTTCTTGAATGCTGAACCACAGAAGGTCGGGAAGAACGACAGGTTGATCGTGCCCGTGCGGATGCACTTCTTCAGGTCGTCGACCGACGGTTCATTGCCCTCGAGGTACGCCTCGAGCAGGTCATCATCCTGCTCCAGCGCCGTTTCGACGAGCTTCTCGCGGTATTCCTCGGCTTTCGCCTGCAGGTCTTCCGGGATGTCGACGATCTCGTAGTTTTCCGGCTGCATGGAATCGTCCCAGACCCACGCTTTCATCGTCAGCAGGTCAACGACGCCTTTGAAGTCGTCTTCGATACCGATCGGCAGCACCATCACCAGCGGTGTGGCGGCGAGAACGTCCTCCACCTGTTTGACGACACGGTAGAAGTCTGCGCCCAGGCGATCGAGCTTGTTGACGAAGATGATGCGTGCGACTTCGGAGTCGTTCGCGTAACGCCAGTTCGTTTCTGACTGCGGCTCAACGCCACCGGAGCCGCAGAATACGCCGACGCCGCCGTCGAGGACTTTCAGCGAACGGTAGACTTCAATCGTAAAGTCGACGTGTCCCGGGGTGTCGATGATGTTCAGGCGATGGTCGGCCCACTCGCAGCTGGTCGCAGCGGACTGGATCGTGATGCCACGCTCCTGCTCCTGCTCCATGAAGTCGGTGGTCGCCTCGCCGTCATGAACCTCGCCGGTCTTATGGATTTTGCCGGTCAGCTTCAGGATGCGCTCAGTCGTCGTGGTCTTGCCCGCGTCCACGTGCGCGAAAATGCCGATGTTGCGATAGATGCTTAAGTCTTTCATGTCGATTCTTCAGCTATGTCATTAAAGTAACGCCGATAAGAACGAACACCTCTTTAGGGAGGGCCGCGGCTTCATATCGGTGTTGATACCTGCGATTGCCTGAGCGGGGAGCCTTTAACGTACGGCTCTGGGGCGTTCCGAACCCGTCTGGCGTGCCATTCGGGCGCGGATGATAGCAGTGCCTGCGCCCCCAAACCAGTGAAATGTCAGTGACTTCCGTGCCGCTCGAACATCGACATGGTGGCTTCCGTCGGTGAAACAAGCCGGGTTTCCTAAGTGTCTGACGAATCGAGCAAAATGGGGCTTATGGCACGCCCTGACACGACCGTGATTCGATCAGCGAAGAATCGCGAACCAGCGGGCTATGTTCAAAAGACTCATCAGCGAGGCAGAAACGTAGGTCATGGCCGCAGCCTTGAGCAGTCGGCGAGCGTGCGGCGCGTCCTGCTCGTGCAGGATTCGGTAGCGCTCCAACAAGGGCAGGGCCCGGGCGAAACTCGCGTTGAACTCGGTCGGCAGTGTCACGAAATGCACGATCGTGGATGTACCCAGTGTCAGGAAACCGGCCAGAATCATCAGCAGACCGGCCTGCGGCACGCGAAACAGCGCGACGACGATCGGAGCAGCGATCAGTACGCCAGCACCCACTTTCTGGATGGGGGCGACGAAGCGGACCAGTGCGCTGCGCATTTTCAGCGGCGGATAGGCTTCGTGATCCTGCAGCGCGTGGCCAACTTCGTGCGCGGCGACAGTAATGGCGGTGAGTGATCGACCGTCGTGCTTGTCGGGTGTCAACCGCACGGCCTTGTCGTTCGGGTCGTAGTGATCGCCGGCCTCCGTGACTTCCACTTTGACGTGTTGCAGGCCGTGGCGATCCAGCAAATATCGTGCGAGCTCAGCCCCCGTGCCGGAGTATCGATTGTCCGGCTGGCTGTATTTTCTCAGCACGTATTGAACCCACAGGCCCGGCCCGAAAACCAGAGCAAGCAGCAGGCCGATGACGATCAGAATTCCCATGTTCCCATTGTTGGGGCACTGTGTACGTTATGCAAAGTACCTGTCGCAAAAAACACCACAACCCAGTCAAAAAGTGACAGTAATGCGTGGCATTGTCAGTTATTTTTTCACTTTAATAAAATACAATAAATAATTGAAAAATAATAAATAAAACTCTAGAAAAATGGATTGG
>JBCCNM010000161.1:0-6482 GCA_039025835.1 Pseudomonadota bacterium
CAACGATGACAGCGTCTCTTGGATTCAGATTCATGTTGGTCTCCTCTTCGCGACTTACTGGAAGAAGGCGCTGCCAGCGGCCGCCATCTCGCGAAGTTTATCGGTAGGTTCATACAGGCTGCGCTGAGCCCCGGCGGACTCAGCCAGCTCATCGGCACGATGGACAAAGGCTTCAAGTCCCGTGTCGTCCACGTAGTGCAGCGCTCCACCGCGGAACGGCGGGAAGCCGATGCCGTAGATCAGGGCAAGATCGATATCGGACGCCGATGCGGCGATACCGTCTTCGAGGCAGCGAATCGCTTCCAGGCACAGCGGAATCATCATGGCGTCAACGATAGCCTCCGGTGACAGTGACTCCGCACCGTCGACCACCGGCGCCAGCAGCTCGGCCACACTCTCATCGATGATTTTTTTCGGCTTGCCTTTCTTGTCCGGCTCGTAGGCGTAGTAGCCGCGACCGTTCTTCTGGCCGAGACGGTCGTTGTCGTACAACACGTCGTGGCTGGTTGTAAAGTCGTAGGCCATACGGTCCGGGAAGCCGGCCGCCATGACCTTGCCGGCGTGCACACCGGTGTCGATGCCGACGACGTCGCACAGATAGGCGGGTCCCATCGGCCAGCCGAAGCGCTCCATCGCCCTGTCGATCGCGACAAAGTCGACGCCGCGTTTTACCAGACCCAGGAATGCACCAATGTATGGCGACAGGATGCGATTGACGAGAAAGCCCGGGCAGTCGTTGACGACCACCGGTTTCTTGCCCATCGCCAAAGCATACGCAACGGTTTTGGCGATCGCGGCGTCGCTGGTTTTTGCACCGCGGATCACTTCCACGAGCGGCATACGATGCACCGGATTAAAGAAGTGCATACCGCAGAAGCTCTCCGGTCGTGCCAGCGGCTCGGCCAGCAGATCGATCGAGATCGTCGACGTGTTGGACGTCAGGATCGCATCGTCGCGGATCCGGCCCTCGGTTTCGGTCAGTACCGCGTGCTTGACCTTGGGATTTTCGACAACGGCTTCGACGACGATGTCGACATGCTCGAAGCCGTCATATCCGAGCGAGGGCTGAATCCGGCTGAGCACAGCCGCCATGTCGGCCGGCGTCATGCGGCCGCGATCCACCTGCTTGCTCAGCAGTTTGCTGGCTTCGGACAGACCCAGGTCGATACCGGCCTGCGCAATGTCCTTCATGATGATCGGTGTCCCCTTGCTCGCAGACTGGTAGGCGATGCCACCGCCCATGATGCCGGCCCCGAGCACGGCCGCTCGTTCGACGGTGCCGCCGTGCCTGGCAACGGCCTTGGCCGTGTGTGACAACACCTGGTCTCCGACGAACAGGCCGATGAGGTGCTTTGCCGCGGATGTCTTCGCCATCGCGGCGAATGCCTCGGCCTCTTCGCGCAACGCGTCGTCGCGGCCCATGCCGGCGGCTTTTTCCATGACCTTGATGGCCGTCACCGGGGCAGGGTAGTGCGGTCCTGCCTGGCTGGCTACGAAGGCCTTGGAGGTCTCGAAGACCATCATTGCCTCAATCTTGTTGAGCTGAAGCGGCGCCTGCTTTTCACGGCGCTTCTCGAGGAAGTCAAACTTGCCCTCAATGCATTGCTGGAGAACGGACAGAGCCGCGTCGCGCAGCTGTTCCGGCTTGACCACCGCATCGACAGCGCCGGCCTTGAACGCCGCGGCGGCGCGTTGCTCCTTGCCGGAGGCAATCCATTCGATCGCATTGTCCGCGCCGATCAGTCGCGGCAGCCGGGTGGTGCCGCCGTAGCCGGGAATCAGGCCCAGTTTGGTCTCCGGCAGACCGATCTTCGCGGTCTCCGACATGACCCGGTAGTCGCACACGAGGGCCATTTCAAGCCCGCCACCCAGCGCAATACCATTAATCGCGGCAACCGTCGGCACCGGCAGGTCTTCAAACGCGTTGAACACTGATGTGTTGATCTCGTGGATTCGGGCGGCCAGTTCATCCGGGGCGGATGCGAAATGGCGGCCGAACTCCATGATATCGGCGCCGACGATGAACACCGGTTTGCCGCTGGTGACGATGACGCCCTTGACCGAGGTGTCCGCCGCGATCGCAGCGGTCGCTGCTTTGAGCTCCCCGACGGTCAGTTCGTTGAATTTGTTGACCGATTCATCGGCCAGGTCGAAGCGAAGCTCAGCGATGCCGCCGTCGACCGTTACCGAAATCGCGTTTCCTGAAAACATCGTGTTGTTTCCCCCTGGGTTTGTCGGCGAGCGGCCGACCCTCGATACCTTTCCGCCGGGGCTTCGCCAATGCGAGCCGAGTCGGAAAAGTTTGCGTACACTTGTGCGCACAACTGTACCATAACTCTGCTAGGATGCCAGCGTATCCGGCCCGCCAGATGTGCCGTATGGACCCACGCAAAAAGAAAAAATACGAGACGCGACAGCGACTTATGTCCGTAGCTGCGGACTCGCTCGCGTCCGGACGCAGCTTTGATACCCTCAGCCTGCGCGAAGTGGCGAAACTCGCCGGTATTCCGCCGACGTCCTTTTACCGTCATTTCCACGACCTCGATGCCCTGGGCTTCGCGTTGATTGAGGAACATCGCAAGGCGCTGCTCGCTCTGATGGAAACGGTGCGTCGGGAGGTTGCCGACGGCCAGACGGTCATACGGGCATCCGTCGAGGCGATCTACGAGTTTATTTTCGCCAACCAGGGTGTCGCCCGGATGATCGTGCAGGAGAGCATGTCGCTCGAATCGCCGTTTCGGGAGGCATCAGAGAGTCTGTTCCTGGAGATGGCGAGTGATCTCTCCAACTACCTGGAACAGGACGCCGCCGAGCGGCAGGTGCCGGTCGCCTATCCGAAGCTCGCTGCCAACGCGATGCTGTCGATCATGTTCACCACCGGGATCGCGCTGTTGAATGCATCGGTCATCGATCGGGAACGCCACATTAATGCTGCTGTGATCAAGGTCCGGATGATTCTGCACGGCGCGGAAGCGCTCGCCGCCCGTTGACCTCGCGACCAGGACCCGATGCAACACCGGCAGTGGAAACAGGCGGCCCGGCTTTTGCCTTCCACGCCAGTGCGGACGTCGCTCCAGCGTTCGACAAATCGTCACGAGCGCTACTGTTTCTTGACGGAGTAAAGCAGGTCCAGATTGCTGACCGAACCGGTGCGGGACTCGAGCACCAGTCGATCCGAAAGCTGGTAGCGCAGCAGCAGGGTTCCCAGCTGGTCAACCACGCCGTAGCCGTACTCCACCAGCAGTCGGTTGCCAATCCGTTTTCCGGCGATCAACCGGCTGCTGTCGCCGCGGCCCTCGATCGCCAGTGTTTCAAGCCCCAACGAGCTACGTACCCGGGAGACGATCGCTCCGGCGCCTGAGAGCCCGAGGGAAAATGCAGCCTGATTCAGCAACTCGCTGTCGTCACCGTCCGACGAGCCCGACAGCGGCCGCCCGGTCAGCAGATAAGACAGAGTTTCGGCGTCGGTCAGTGTCGGGTCGCTGTATAACGTGGACTGGAGCTGCAGTGGCGTGCCACTCAGGCTGATGCCGGCGACGATGTCTTCGACCCGCCGAACCGCGCGGACATTGAGCCGTGGATTTTCCAGCGGTCCGCTGAAGATCAGCTCGCCTTCCTCGATCTCCAGCTCCTGGCCGTAGGCCTTGTACTCGCCACCTCGCAGGGAAACGCGACCCTGGCCTGTGTAGGCCTGCGCGTTGCCACCGCGGATGCGGACTCCGCCGTCGAATTGTGTCGTGAGTCCGAACCCGCTGAAGCTGACGTCGTCACCTAACGAGGTACCGACGTCAATGTCGATGCGACGAGCCACCGCCGTCTGCTCGTTATCCTGGCGATGGATAACGGTATCCGGAGATGCCGACGCTGCGCTTGTCGGTATTTCGCGCAGCCGAATGCTGGCCGAAGGGATCGACAGATCACCACTGATCAGGATGGCCTCGTTATCGAACACGATATCAATATCCGGTGATGCCGTTGCACTGAGGTCCGGCCGCTTGGCGAGTTCAAAATTCTCACCGTCGATCGAGAACTCGCTGCGAATCCCGGAGTCGGTGCTCACCAGCGTTCGCCCCGTCACCGCCACACCCCCCTCGCCAGAGCGTGCGCTGCCACTGACGCGGAGCTGCCCCGGCCCGAGTTGCGTGAGCTGCAGATTGACGTCGGTGATGGTTGTGCCGGCGGCGCGAACGTCAAATCGACCGTCATGCAGTCGAACGTCACCTGAGAACTCCGGGGCCGCCAGCGTACCGTCCAAAACCAGCGTGCCGCTCATTGTGCCGGCCGGCTCGGTAATGCCCGGCACCAGGGTAGCGACACCGGAGATATCCGGCACGCTGACGACGGTGCGTCCGTCAATGGACGATTGCGTATCGAACAGGTCGGCGATACCCAGCGACACCGACGCCTCCGCGGTGTTCTCCAACGCGAGCTGCAGGTCGAACGCCAGCGCGTTACGGCGCACGGTCGCATCGGCGGCCAGTTTGGACACGACGACATCGACCGGATCTTCGTCATACAGGATGTTGATAGTGCCCTCACGCAGTTCAAGGCGAGAATCGGCTGTCAGTGTCTCACCGTCCCAGTAGCCCGACAGATCGACGAATAGCTCGCCCGACGGGGTCACTTCCGCTGGCAGCGGCAGGTCCGACAACGCCAGCGCGACGAGTTCGAGTCGAAAGTCGATGCGGCCGTCAGTGTCTCGCGCTGCCGATACGCAGGCGGACGTGTCGTCGCGAAACAGGCACACAGGCTTCACCGAAAACGTGTCCGCGGCGGCTGCAAGCCTGGCGGGCGAGCGAGTCTCAAAGCGTTGCAATTGCGGAACCTCAAGGCCGAGTGTTCGCAATTCGCCGTTCCACTGCTGGTCGATCAGCGCGCCGCTGAGCTCGAGTTCGGCGCGACTGTCGAAACCTTCGAGCGAAGCGCGCACCGAGTGTTGTTCGGTGGTCCCGTCAATGCCGAGAGTAAGGCTGCCCAGGTCACGGTCGCCGGCCCGAACACCCAGCGCTGACAGCTCAGCCTGACTGTCGCCCGTCAGGGAGAGCAGGCCGCTGGCGCTGAGCGATTTGACGCTGGCGGTCTCGGTCCAGCCAAGCGCTGTGCCGCTCAGGTCGAACTGCACGGACGGTGCAGAGCGACTGCCCTGCAAACTCAGCCGGCCGACGACGGCGCCGGACGCGGCCGGCAGCAGCTCAGCAACATTGCCGGCGTCGATCTCCGCGACCAGCGAGAGCGTGTCTGCGACCGATCCTGAAATCTGCAGACGATTCGTGCCAATCCGCAGTCGGCTGTCGTCGACTTGCGCAGAACGACCGTCGGTTCGCATGAGAGCTTCACCGTCGACCGCGTAGCCATTTAACTCTCCACTCAAGGTGGTCAGCGCAACCGAGATGTTATCGGCACCCGCGACGTCGACGCTGGCACTGGCTGCAAGCGCGCTCTGCATGTCCGGCAGCAGATAGGCGAGATCGACCGACGACAGGTCAACGTCCAGACTTGCCGACAGCGTCGGTTGCCAGGACAGCTCGCCCGTGAGCTTTGCCTGCCCGAGCGGGCTTTCTGCGGCCAGTGAGTCAATACGCAATCCATCGGTCGTCGCCGTACCCCGCAGCGCGAGCTCCTGCTCCGGATACCCGGGCCAGCCTGCGAAGGTACCGAGTGTCAGCTCAACGGCCGCGAGGTCACCAACAATGTCGAGCTGGCCGTCACGCAGCGTGGCGACCGCTGTGTCAACCGGCCATTCGATCGTCTCCCAGCGACTGCGGATATCGACCCTCAGAGTCTCGTCGCGAAAGGTGATGACGCCATCAGTGCTGACCAACACCGGCGTCTGCAGCTGATGCTCAATGTCGAAGCCGCGCAGATTGCCGTCGATCGTCAGCGTGCCGGACAGAATTTGCTCCGGTACTTCTTTGAAGGTCCAGTCGACGGCCACATCGGTGCGATATCGACCCGCCAGTCTCGAGCTGCCGGCGATGTCGAGGTCGAGCCAGTCGGAAGCGAGTCGGAATGACTGCACCGTGAGATCACTCCCGGCGAGTCGACCGGCCAGCGCAAGCTCTTGAATCTCGCGTTTGAAGTCCACCGTCTCGATCGAGATTCGGCGAACGCCGGCATCCAGGATGCGCAGGTCGACTGGCAGGCGAACCTCGGGCAGGCCGTCTGTCGTCTCAGCCGGCTCGCTGCCAGTGTCGCCGACACGCACCGACAGCGCAGCAACGTCGAGCTGATCGATGATCACATTCCGGCTGACCAGCGGCAGCGCACGCACATCGACAAACACGGCGTTGGCGATAATCTCGATGGTCTCGTCACGCCACTCGATGGCGTCCAGTGACAAGCCGCGGATGACGGTGCCGGATATTCCGCTTAGCGTCAGCGAGTCAGGCAGGTACGGTGTTGCCCGCTCAACGAGAAACCGCGTGCCGCTTTGCGTGCCGAGCAGCCATGCACCCAGCGCACCCGGGATCACCAGCGCTGCG
>JBCCNM010000162.1:0-6459 GCA_039025835.1 Pseudomonadota bacterium
CAGCAGTGGTTCGCGAAACAGCGAACTGACTTCGAGACCGCTGACATGCACAGGTTCGGTCGTGAGAATGATGTCGTGATTGGCCCGTTTCAGTTCGTCCTCCAGGTCCCGCGGCGGCGCTTCCCGGACGTACAGCTTGAGTCCGGAGTGTTGCGCGTGAATCGCCGGCAGGATGCGCGGCAGCAAGTAAGGTCCCAGCGTCGGCGTGACGCCGAGTCGATAGGTGCCCTCTACGCCAGCGGACAGCATCGTGGCCCGCTCGCTGAAGCCCTGCACCTCCTCCAGGATGCGCCGAGCCGGCGGTAGCAGGTCGCGACCGGTGCTCGACAGCGTCGTGCCACGACGTGAACGCTCGAGCAGCTGCGTCTCCAGCGTCGTTTCCAGCGTCGCAACCTGCGCCGTCAGGGTCGGCTGGGTCACGCCCAGGCGTTCGGCCGCGCGACGAAAGCTGCCGTGGTCGGCCACAGCAAGGAAGTACTTGATCTGGCGCAATGTAATTCGATTCCAATCTGTCATCGTAGGCGGCGAAAAACCCTAACTATAGGAAAATACTATCACTAGTATTTAATAGATATGTAATTCTTATCACTAGACTTCGTACTTCAGCTAGGAATCCAGGCCGACGACCCGGCCTGAGGGGCGTTGCAGCATGCAGAAGATCTACGAAGGCGCACTCGCGTTTCAGAACGCGGGTTTCAAGGAACGCAAAGCCCTGTTCGCCGAACTCTCCCACGGCCAGAGTCCTGACGTTTTCTTTATCACTTGTGCTGATTCGCGCATTGACCCGGCGCTGCTGACGCAGAGCGAACCCGGGGATTTGTTCGTATGCCGCAACGCCGGCAACATCGTCCCGCCGCACAGCCACCGTGCCTGCGGTGAGACAGCATCTCTGGAGTATGCCGTCGCGGTCCTCGGCGTGTCGCACATCGTGGTCTGCGGACACTCGGACTGCGGCGCGATGAAGGGCGCTCTGAATCCTGACGCGCTGCACGATCTTCCGCACGTGCACCAGTGGATAGACCATGCCCGAGCCGCCGTCGATGCTGTTCGTGCGAGCAACGGTACCGCTGACATCGACGATCTGGACATGGTCATCGAACAAAACGTCCTGCTGCAGCTGCAGCACCTGCGCACACATCCGGTCGTTGCCGCCCGCCTCGCCACACAGCAACTCACGCTGCACGGCTGGGTGTTCGACATTGCAAGCGGCGAGATTCGCGCCTTCGACGACACGCGAGACACCTTCGTTCCGGTCGCCGAGCTTGCAGCTCAGGGCCCAGAGACGGCGTTACACGCGTAACATCGGGCACAAGCGCAACGAAAAGCCGAAGCTCAGCACGCAGCTGAGATAGACTCCACGGCAACTGTCATACAACCACACGATCCCGACCCGGCACGGTGGCCCGGAGCAGGTCCTCGCGACCGCAACCGGCCGCAGTGTCGACATCAAGGAAGCAAACCATGAGCCAGGCAAAGCAAGGCGACAACGTAAAGATTCACTACACAGGCACGCTCGACGACGGCACCGAGTTTGATTCGTCGGCCGGACGTGAACCTCTGGAATTCGAGCTTGGCAGCGGTCAGGTCATCCCGGGCTTTGACAACGCCGTTGACGGCATGGCCGTCGGCGACAGCAAACGGGTACGCATCGAGTCCGGCGACGCCTACGGCGAACGCCACGAGCAGTTGATCCAGGAAGTTCCTCGCACCGCACTGCCGGAAGACATGCAGCCCGAGGTCGGCATGGCGCTGCAAAGCCAGGCGCCTGACGGCCAGGTAATGAACCTCACCGTCACCGAGGTCTCGGAGGCGTCGATCACGGTTGACGCCAACCACCCACTGGCCGGCCAGGCACTGACCTTCGATATCGAACTGGTCGCCATCGCCTGAGCCACCCTCGCCCGCCGCATCAAGCGGCTGTCAGAGCAAGTGCAAAACAGAGTACCGCCGCCAGCGCGCAAGCGCTGCGCGCGGTGTTCAATCGGGTCCAGCGCGCCAGGTAATCCCGCCAGACGGGCTCCGACTCCGGACTGTCTGCATCGACTGCCGCCAGCGCGTTGTTCAGCGGCACGTTACCCCACGCGGTCACGGCGAATGTGCCCACGAGATACAGCACGGCACCGAGATCACTCAGCCGATCGGACGGCGAACCCGCTGCGCCGACATCGATGAACAGAATAATCACAGCGAGCGCAGTCGTTGCCATGAAGGTGCCGATAAACGACACGTTCATGACCACCACATTGATCGACTGCATCGCCGCGATGCCGGCTTGAGGCTGCAGTTGTGCCAGCGACCGCATAATAAAGCTGGAGAAAACAAACAAACCGCCTCCGATCACGGCAGCGCCCAACAAGGCAGCGGTGACGAGCAGGTGTTGCAGTGACAACATCGGAATACCCTCTTTCAGGAACAGGGCGGGAGGTCCGGGGACCTCCCACGGGAATCAGGCTGCTTCATTCCACGCACCGCGGGCCGCGGCGTCGCGTGCGTAGTCTTTAAAGTCGCGTGGCTCGCGGCCGAGCGCGCGCTGCACACCGTCTGTCAGCGTCGCGTTGCGGCCGTCCAATACCGTGGCGAACAGGTAGTCGAGCATCCAGACGACATCCTCAGGTGCGCCGGAAGCCGCGACGCCATCGACGAAGGCCCGGTGCGGCACCGACTGAAACGTGATTGTGCGACCGGTCGCCTCGGACAGGTCGGCGGCGATGTCGTCAAAGGTCATCAACCGGGGGCCAGTCACCTCGTACACTTCGCCGTGGTGTTCAGACTGCGTCAGCGCCGCAAACACGATGTCAGCGATATCGTCGACATCGACAAACGGCTCCGGCACGTCGCCAGCGGGCAGCGTGATCGTTCCGGACAGCACCATGTCGGTGAAGGCACCCTCGGAGAAATTCTGTTGAAACCAGCTCGCACGAACGACGGTCCATTCGAGGCCGCTTCGCTGCACGATCGCTTCACAGGCCTCGGCCTCAGCCTCACCGCGACCCGATAACAGAACCAGCCGGCGCACACCGCGAGCTTTCGCAAGATCGACCAGACGCTGAATCGCATCGGACGCGCCCGGCATCGCAAGATCCGGTGAATAGGTCACGTAGATGGCATCGACGTCGTCGAGTGCCGTATCCCAGGTCTGCTCAAGGTCCCAGTCAAACGCCGGTATCGCCGACCGGGAACCGACGCGAACCGGGAGGCCCGCCGCCTTGAGCCTGTCGACAACGCGTTTGCCGGTCTTGCCGGTGCCGCCGATGACGAGGGTGGTGGATTCGCCGTGCTGCTGGGTCATGATGATCTCCTCACAAGTTGCTGGTGTGTGGAGCCATCATTGCGACAAGCGGCGTTGCGATCTTGACGCGGTGCGACGCAGTCTTGACTGCTCGCGCCAGCGCGATCAGCGTTAATCGATGCTGGTGGCCTCACTTAAGCGATACGACCGCGGCGTTTGCCCGGCCCAGCGTTTGAACGCCCGATTGAATGCGCTCTGCTCGGAGAAGCCGGTCAAGAACGCGACCTCGGCGAGCGGATACGCGGTGTTTGCGAGCAGGCGTTGCGCCAGCTCACGACGGGCGGCATCGACCAGAGATTGAAAGGAGACACCGTCATCCGACAGACGGCGCTGCAGCGTGCGCTCGCTGATGCCGAGCTGGCCGGCAATCGTGGACAGTTTCGGCACACCCTGGCTCAATGCCCGGGACACTTCGCGACGCACGCGATAGTCGAGCGAGACGGAATCGCGGAACTCGGCGACTTCCTCTTCCATGTGGGCATCGAAGAAGCGCGACAGCCCCACGTCGCCGACCTTGTTGGGCGCCATGACCTGCTCGGTCGACATCAGCAGGGCATCCTTGTCGCTGGCGAAGATAACCGGGCACGCGAAAAACACCTCGTGCACATCGGCACGGCCCGGGCCGTCGTGCTTGAAGTGCACTTCGCGCAAACGGAACGGCTGCGAACAGGACTCGACCGACAAGGTCGCGAGGCTCGCGAGGTCCGCCTCGCAGGACAGGCGTCGACCAAGCACGCGCTCACCGTCGCGATTGAGGTGCAGTTGTACGCCGTCATCCGAACGACGGACCTCGTAGGCGCTGACACTGGTCAATACGCGTGCGTATCGTTCTGCACGTTGATACGAGCCGAGAAGGTTTGGCGCGGCCTTCCACGCAAGGCCAATTGCGCCGTAGTCGTCGAGTCGCATCGACGCGCCGGCGCGCAACGGCAGATCCACCGCGGGTGATTCCAGGTGAGCGAGTCGCTCGAAGAAGGCGTAGTAGTCCGCCTCGGACACCATTAATTTCGGGTCCACCGGCGCATCGGGATCAATTCCGATGGACTCAAGCACGGCGCGCTTATCCTGCGCGTCGTCGACGACGCTCAGGACCTTGTGAACAAACAGGGAAGTCAGCTGCCCCACGCGTCAATCCTCCAGGCGATAGCGAACGTCGACATCGGTCTGCGGGTGCCGAAAGCCAAGTTCAACAGCGCGCAATTGCAGGTCTTGCGACATATCACCATTGCCGTACAAGCGGTCGCCGACCACCGGATAGCCAATGCCGGCGAGGTGCCGGCGCACCTGGTGTTTGCGGCCGGTTTCGATACGCACCTCAAGACTGGACTCATCACCGGCAATACCGAGGCGCTTTACGTGACTCACGGCGGGCTTACCGTCTAATGGTGTATCCACGGTACGGACAGAATCGGCCACCTGTCCGTGCACCAGAACGCGATACTGCTTGAAGACCTCACGCTCGCGGAACTGTCGCGACAGCTCAGCCGCTGCACGTCGGCCGTGTGCGATCAGCATCAGCCCCGAGGCGGCACGGTCCAACCGATGCACCGTCAGCGCGGTGCGGTCGAGTCGCCGCTCCGCGCAGCGTACCAGCGTGCAGTGATCACCCCACTTCGAACCCTGCGAGCGAAGACCGTAGGGCTTGTCCCACACGGAATAGCACACAGCATCCTCGACGAGCGTGGGCTCGGCCACCGGTGCCGATAAAACACTCGGGTCAAAATACAGATGCAGCTCATCACCTGCGCGAAGCGCGCGCTTTGCGCGCCGAAGTCGCTGCGTTTGTCGACCTCGTCCCAGCCACACGGCGCCCTTTCGCATCGCGTCCTTTATCGAGGACCGTGACAAGCCACTGAGCTCGCTGAGCAAGTCGACGGCCGAACGGGACGCATCGTCCACGACCAAATGGTGCTCACAGCGTTCGGCGGGCAGCACGTCGGGTGTCAGGCGAGGTGCTCCCTGAAGAAGGCCATCGTGCGATCCCATGCAAGGCTTGCCGCATCCGGTGAATAACGCGGTGTCGAGTAGTTGTGGAAGCCGTGTCGCGTGCCCGGGTAGCTGTGCATCTCAAAGCGAACACCGTGTTGTTTCAACGCCGCCTCGAAGTCCTCGCGCATCGCATTAACCCGCGGATCGTTCTCCGCGTAATGCACCTGCAACGCGGCCCTGATTGCCGACACCTTGTCCGTGTCGGCTGCGCGACCGTAGTACGGCGCGCCAGCAGATAACTCCGCGCCCATCTCAGTGGCCAGCAGGTTGGTCATGCCACCGCCCCAGCAGAAGCCGGTAGCGCCGAGCTTGCCGGTCGACAGCTCGTGATTTTTGACGAAACGCGCACTGTTGATCATGTCGGCAGCGAGCCTGGACTGGTCAAGACTGCGTTGCAGTGCTCGCCCGTCATCGTCATTACCCGGGTAGCCACCCACCGGGTAAAGGCCGTCCGGGGCCAGCGCGATAAAACCCGCAACGGCTGCACGACGTGCAACATCCCGAATGTAGGGATTGAGCCCGCGATTTTCATGCATCACCAGCACGGCGGGAAACGGTCCCTCGCCCGCCGGCTGTACCAGGTAGCCGCGCATCTCACCGCTGGAGCCGCCCGGCGACGGGTAGTTCACCCAGGTGGCCTTGATACGCTCATCGGTAAACAACACCTCCTGCGCACTTGCGTAATCCGGAATCAGTGCTGTGGCCATCGCGACCCCCGCCACTGTGGCCTCACCCGCGCGCCGGAAAAATGTGCGGCGGTCGATGCGACCGTGACAATACTCGTCGTACAGGTCGTAGATACAGTCTTCTATAGGCTGGTTTGGCATGACGTTTCCCCGGGTCGGTTGAGCGTATGGTGTATCACAGGATCGGCATGGACGACAGGTGCACAACTCGATAGAGAAACACAGGCGTTGGCAGGTGTTTCTCCGAACTTTCGATTGTCACTCCGCCATCAACACAAACCTTGCCGCCGAACGTTCTACAATGCCGGTCGAAATCGCGCCGCGACGTCGCTGCATTAACCGGCAAGCGGACCGAGGCAGCGTTAACGTTGTGATGGCAGCCTTCGACTACAAGCCGTCATCAACCGTATATGACAAAGGTCTGGTAACTCTTTGCAAGCAGACGGCCGTCCGGCCCCCAGATATCCGCCGCCGAAGAACCGTAGCCATCCTGAA
>JBCCNM010000163.1:0-6263 GCA_039025835.1 Pseudomonadota bacterium
CTGGCGATCGTCACACCGATGCTGCAGTGGATGTGGAACACGTGTTCGTTTTCGATATGCGCCACACGACGCATTCGGCGCGTGATGTCATCCGCCGCTTTTCTCGCCTTGGCGTGGTCTGCATTCGGTAACAGCACCACGAATTCATCACCGCCAAACCGCGCGATCGTGGCCCGGTCGGGGACGCTGCGTGACAGCTCGTCGGCCACCTTTCGTATCAGGCGATCGCCGGCCGGATGACCGCAGAGGTCGTTGACGTATTTGAACTGATCGAGGTCAATGAAAAACAAGGCGCTGTTGCCGCCATTGCGAACGATGTCCACGAGGTTGGCAGAAAGCTCCTCGATGAAGCGTCGGCGGTTGTACAGGCCGGTGAGGCTGTCGTGGTTGGCGAGCTTGACGAGTTTGGCATTGCGCTCGGACAACGAGGACGCGGTGGTTTTCAGCGCATCAACAATGTCGGAGATCTCCCGATGCGGTGCCGGCTCGAAGCGGACGGCCAGGTTGCCCTTGGCGAGCTCGCGAATGGGTTGCTCAAGCTCGGAGATCGAGCGCAGCGCCCGCTGCAGCACGTGGCGGCCGTACAGTGCGAAACCGATGAGCAGCACCAGTAGTGCCAGGATTGCGATTCGAATATTCGCCAGTAAGCGATCATGAAACAGAATGAAGTCGAGATGGATCGCAACGAAGCCCACCAGCTCAGTACTGGTCGCGGCGTCTACAGCACCGGGATCGAAATCGAACAAACCGTCCTGGTCCAAAGCCTCTACCCAGACCGGTGCCAGAATCTCAAAGCGACGAGGGTCGATGGCGTTACCTTCCAGCACGTAGGGCTTCACCTGCCCCACGACGGACGTCGCATCCGCGAGTTGTTCGTCCGAAAGACCCACCAGCGGTTTATCGCTGGTGTCGTTGGTGTCGTTGGATACCGCGAACAGCGAGTTGCCGTTACGATCGTAATAGGCGACGCGGTCAATCTCAGCGTAGCTCTCAACAAAACGCTCCAGCCGGATCAGAGATTCCTGGTCGTCCTCCAGGTACAGCGGAGAACCCAGTTCATTGAGTTCCTCAGTCCACTGCAGTGCCCAGCGGCTGTAGTTGTTCTTCAGAATCCACTGACCGCCCCAGTACAACGCGGCGATCGCCAGCAGACCAACGAGCGCTGCTGAGAGAATCTGGATGGACATGATCTCGTGGACCAGCATGCGCTTGCCGCTGCGCTGGCCGCGAATTGTCGCGACGCCCTCGCGGAGAGTATCCATCGCTGATGTGAGCACGGTCATTGTGAGCTGGCTCTCGGCGCAGAACTCGCATTGGACGCGTTGTCGCCCGGCCGGGCCGCCACTTCAACCTGCACGGCCTGCAATGGCGTGACCGGTGGGAGCTCGCTGCTATCGCCGCTGACAATGCTCTGCACAACGTCGTGAATGCGTTCGGCGATGTCGCTGGCTACCGTGGAGACACTGATGGTCGCCCCGGAGGACAGCATCGCCGGTGTCGGCACCAAAACCGACACGCCGCGACGCTTTGAGTGTTCGAAGATCTCGTTGAGCGCGCGGCCGCTCAGGATTCGGTTGTCCGGCAACAACCAGAAGCCGTCGATGTTTCGAACCATTCGCTTGAAGTCATACAGCGCCTGCTGGTCGGACGTCACCACAGCGGTCAGTAAGGTCACGTTGTGCTGTACTGCGGCGAGTTCTGCCTCGTCCAGCAGCTCGTCGTGACCCGGCCCAACAACGAGACCGATGGTCGTAAGCCCCGGCTCCGCCGTTTTCCAGGCAGCCAGTTGGGCCTGCATCGGTGCAATCGCCGCGACGCCTCGACTGTCTTGCTTCAACAGCCCGTGGTCGTGGTAGTTGAACACCTGGCTGAAAACGACCGGTACGGCGGACAGCGCGGCCGATGAGCGCGCTGCTCGCAGTCCGATGGCGACCACCACATCGGTTGGGCTGTCGTTGATCAGTTTGAAGGCGTTGATCGGGGGCTGGCTTTTGTCGCCGAGGTCATAAATCGACAAATCGTCAAACTGGTCGGACAGTGCGGTTGCCACATCCTCGAACGCCGGGGTGCGACTGGTCAGGACGACGGCAACCTGCGGAGGCTTTTGAGGTAAGGAGGGTGATGTTGGCGTCGGGTCCGTCGGCTTGACGACGATAATGTCCGAAAGGGTGGTCGAAACGGACGAATCCGCCGGTGCTGAATCTCCCGTCACTTCAGTCGGATCCGGCGAGCTTGCACAGGCGCCGAGCACGGTGGCGAGCACCACAAGCGCTAACGCGCGTGGTTGCCTACCCGGCCTGGGCATTGAGAAATGCACCCCGTTGCCTCCCCTTAAAGTTGCGTCCGCATCGTCGTCGATCGACGTGCGCGGCCGTAGCCGCTTCAAAACGGCGTCGTTATTAGCTTGTTGGTCTTGTATAGAGAACGTAAACAGCCGTCAAACGGTTCCCTTTTTCCTGGCTTTCAGCGGATCGGAGGCTGTTTATGTCAAGCCGTTGACGCGGTTTTTTGCGGGAAATTCGGCCAGATTCGGGGTTCATACGCTGAGTTGCCATCGTCATGGCGCGTTGAAAACCGTCTTGTGGCCCAGTCAGGACGAGCTGCGCCCCTTGAACCGTCGGATCTCCTGAGCAACCAGCCAGAGCCGATCCTGACCCCACACCTCGAGCAGCGGCTCACCCGATGCGACAAGCAGTCGGTAACTGGGAACCCCCCACAGACCACGTTCGCGCATGGCCAGCCGGTTGTCTTCGATCAGGCCCTGCCAGTCGGGATTGCCGATGTGCGTTTTCGCCTCGCCCCAGTCCAGACCGGCGGATTCGACCACACGCTGCAGACCACTGTCCGTATTGGTATTGACCCCCAACACAAACGCATGCCGCAGGAAGCTGGACAGCAATGCGTTACCCCTGCCAAGCGATTCCGCCCACGGATACAGCGAGTAACAACGCCGCACCGGGTCACCAATCGGATCGAAAAATCGACCGTAAGGCACGCCGCGACGCCTCGCTTCGCGTGCGGTATCAAAAAAGATGTACATGCCCTTTTCCAGCGTCGCCGGCACGCCTCGCATGACCATCGGTAACACCGGGCGGACCTTCAGTGCGACGCCGGCATTCTCGGCCAGCGCAATGGTCTCGTCGAAGACGATCGCCGAATACGGACTTCGGATGGATGGATAGAACTCGAGGGTCAGCTCAGAGCAATCCGTCGAATCGCCGAGGTCGACGGCGGGACACGGGGCAAGCGGCTCATCACCGGCGAATCTGTCGAGGCCGAGCTCGGCGAGCCGCGCCTCCAGGTAATGCAATCGATCAACACCCCAGTACCACTCCCCTTCGTAGAAGAACATCGCGCCCGAGTAGTGTTTGAGCGCTTCGCGTCGGTCCTTGCCCTCGCGCAGTCGTGCGGCAACCTCGGCTTCGCTGGCACGCCCTGCGTCGTCCGCTATCGCGTCAAGGCGGGCGACATCGCCCATCCAGACGGCCGCGCTGACATCGGCAATTTGCTGCGTAAGATCGTGTTTATTCAGTGATGCGAGGATGGACAGCGCAGTCGCTGTGTTTTCCGGGGTGGGCGGTTCGTCCGTGCCGGGCATGGTCAAACCGTACTGTGCAGCGATCAATTTCGAGTCATGGCGCGCTAGCTGCAAGAGCAGTTCTGCATCGTACACATTCTTCCCACTGGGGCCGGGTACCAAATAACACTGCAGCTCGACGTCGTAGCGCTCGGTGAGCCTCTTGAGCATTTGGGCGGCGAGATGACTGTAGGCATCATCAACCTGGTGGAAATACTCGACGACGTGGGGGCGAGACTCGGAGTTTCGCCGCTTTTCCGCCTTGCGTCTGCGACTGAGCATCCGGCGCTCGCCGGATTGAAACATGACGTACTTTGACAGTAACCAGCGTCGCACAGCCGACGGATCCATAGTGGCTGCGCCGCCCTGCTCGTGAAAATCCTCTGTCACCTGCCGTTGCTCCAGCCTGAATACAAAAACCTGTCGAACATGCCCGGATCGATCCAGGCGCGGTCGACAATAGCAGACGCTTCCGTCAGCATCCTCGCCATGACCTCTATAACCTCGAGCAAGCTGCCTGATCGGAACGTGCCGGCCTGGGCAACTGCGTTTGTCACAGGCGTTGCGGTCCCGGCTGCCCTCCTGGCCGTACTGTCGACCGCAGCCTCAGCGCAAGCGTTGCTAAGCGGTCCAGTATTCGCTCTGGGCCTGATGGGCGTCGGGATTATTGTGGCCGCAACGGTGGGTCATTTCTGGGTCGGCGTTCTCCTGGCCCTGCTTAACACGGTGTGCTTGATCGTCCTGGCACGGGTGCTGGGCATGCCGGCGCTTGCCGATCCTTTCTCAATCGCTTTCGCGGTCCTCATCGCCAGTGGCAGCTTTGCGGCACGAGGCGCATTGTTTGCCAGGACCTTGTCTCACAAAGGGTGGTGGATGGCCCTGTTTGTCGTCGCCGGTGAAGGCTCTGTTTTGCTGATAGCCTCTATGGCCCCGGGCTTGCTGCCGAATTGGTTTCTGGCGTTGCTGCCGGCACAGTGGGCAAGCATGGCCATTCAGACGGCACTCTCCGGGTCCGGCAGCGCAGCGGCAACGCCGGTATTGATCGCCCTGGCTGGAACCGCCGTGACAACCTTGCTCGCCGCCAGATTTTGGCTCCGACGCTGGCCGTATCCCGTGATGTTCACAACCTGGCTCGGCCTGTCTGCATTGGTGTATTTCTCATCTTGACCTGCGACACGCGATGACAGTGTGGCTCTCGCTGCGTCAGTCGCGAAGTAGAGGGCCGCTTTGGTGATCGCGACGTTATAAGTCTCCCTTACGATCACCTAAAAGCTGCATGGTGGGTAAGGCGTGAATCAGAGAACTTGTCGTCGCGCTCCTATTTATCCGATTTGCCAGTGCAGAAATCATGCATTCACTGTTCGTTGAGAGGCGGTCTAATTTGTGTCGTAGGTTGTCAAAATAACTGCGATTTGACCGGCGACAAGACAACGCTTGTCATGGACGGCAACGTCAACTGAACCGAATGGAGAGAGTCTTGAATCCCAAACTAGCAAAAATCGTCGCAGTTCTGTGGCTTTTATGGTCCCTGCTACACATATTTCCTGGTCTGTTCGCAATGTATTACGCGCTATCCGGCGACATCTCCACTATCGGCTTCTTGTTCCCCGAAACGAGACCCAGTCAGCTGGCTGCCGACTACGCTCTTGAAGTAAAAGCTATTCTCGTGACGTTCGGACAACATGGATTCAACTTGCTGTGGTTTGGCTTAGTCGCTCTTGCTGGCTCTGTGCAAATCTGGCTCCGACCGAATCGAACCACAATTACAGTATGCGCAGTGGTCATCGGACTGGCCGATCTTGGTGCCATATTTGCAACAATTCTAGTCGGCAGGATCGACGTCACAGGTGTTCTGATTTTCTCGGGTACCGCGGTCGGCTTAACGCTGAGTTATGTTCTTTTAAGAAGCGAAAAGCACAACATGATCAAATAGTGAATACAGGGGATGCGCTCCGCTGGCTACAGTCTCAGCGCGGGAGTTGCAGGTCTTGATTGCGCTAGCCAGCACTGTGGCGACCACTCGGTTAGCCCCTGGGCTGTAGATTCAATGCCGGCTTTATCGCTGATTTTTGAAGCCCGGCGCGGCCTTTCTGCACAGGTGTATTTTCTAACCGAAAATTCGACGCCAGACGACGGCGTCGCTTTGCTGGTCTCCAACGCCACGTAGTTGCAATGCGGCGGCTCCGAGAATAAGACCGCAGTCGGTGTGGCGCAAAGAGCTAAGTCCTGGTTTGCGTCCGATTCGATCAACGCGGATTTTGGTGCTCCCTCTGACCCGACTGCTTACAAACAGTGAAGCTTGATAATCCCGATTGAAATTAAATCGGTATCTGGAGGAGTAAAAGACGTTGCTTACTCAAGGCGCCAGCGAGTGATGCTCCTCTAGAGATCCTCAAGCGGGGTTCGACCGTCCATCCAGGCCAATTCCACATCCGTTAAGAACCACGAATACGCGTCAAGGTCAGACACTCCCCAGTCTTTGAAGTCCTTGACGCAGTCAAACAAGTCCTCCGCGGCCTGGGACGAGGGTGCGCCGCAAAGCCTATCAAAATTCGACATGAAATCAGTTGGCTTGTCTGGCGCGTCGGCAAGGGCCCTGCGCAACCACTTGTGGTACGGGAATAGGCTGCGGTTGTGAGCGAGTATCACACGACCGCAGAACAGGCTCAGCTGACTGGCGGCACGA
>JBCCNM010000164.1:0-6178 GCA_039025835.1 Pseudomonadota bacterium
CTGCCAGTGCAGCTGCCGGTGCATGGATCGTGAGCTGTGTTCCGGCCATTGTTGCGCGCACCGCAGGTCGCTGGGTTGCTTCCAGGGTGTAGCCGAACTCAACCCCGCCCGCCAATTGCGTCGTTTCGAAGACTGTCTCTCCGCGGCCGATTTTTTCCACCTCCGCGCGCGTGAGACGCAGGCGTAAGGAATTACCGCGAATTCTCAGTTTCATGTTTCGCTTCTCATTGTGGACAGGCGATTCTCCGGGCAACCCACGACTGTGTTCAGCGGATAGGGCGCTTCCACACTCTAACCGGTTTTTCCGCTCCCGGTATACAGAGCCTCGGATGAATTGATTACCATACCGGAATGGCTACTAAGAAAGCACCGCTCGCCGTGTTCGGCTGGCGCGAATGGGTGGAGCTGCCCGAGCTCGGCCTGCGCCACATCAAGGCCAAGGTCGACACCGGTGCCCGCACGTCGTCGTTGCATGCCTTCAATATTGAGTCGGTCGAAGAAAACGGTCGGCAGCGGGTCGTCTTTGATATCCATCCGGTGCAAAACGATGCTGAGCAGGTCGTTCGCTGCACGGCTGAAGTGGTCGACATGCGCCGGGTGAAAAACTCCGGCGGTCAACAAACCCGGCGTTGGGTGATCGAGACGCCGATCCGCGTCGGTGATCTGCAGTGGACTACGGAAATCACGCTCGCCGCGAGGGACGACATGAAGTTCCGCATGCTGATTGGCCGAACCGCGATGCACGGTGTGGCCACCGTCGATCCGTCCCGATCCTACGTCGCCAGCGGCAAACGGTGGGTACGTGGCAAAGCGTAAGCCGGCCATGCACATTGGCGAAACGGAAGTCCCTGCGGGTACCCGGGCATCGATCAACCTGCCGGTTGCGGATCTGTACACCGGGACGTCGCTGTCTATGCCGGTGCACGTGGTCAACGGTCGCTCGACGGGGCCGACGATGGTCGTTTGTGCCGCGATTCACGGCGACGAGCTGAACGGAATTGAGATCATTAAACGCCTGCTGAAGCGCAAGGCTCTGCAGTCCATGAAGGGCACACTGATTGCGGTGCCGATCGTCAATGTCCACGGTTTTCTTGATCTGTCGCGCTACCTGCCCGATCGACGTGATCTGAATCGCTCATTTCCGGGCAGCGCCCGGGGCTCAATCGCTGCCCGTACCGCGCACACCTTCGTCACCGAGATTCTCTCCAAAGCCGACATTGGCATCGATCTGCACACCGGGGCCGTGAATCGATCCAATCTGCCGCAGATCCGGGCTTTCCTCGAAAACAACGAAACCCGCGATCTGGCGCGGGCATTCGGCGTACCGGTCGTGGTCAACTCCGACATTCGCGACGGCTCGCTGCGCGACTGCGCGGCGGATCGGGGTTTACCGATGCTGGTGTATGAGGCCGGTGAAGCGCTGCGCTTCGACGAGATCAGCATCAAGGCCGGTGTGGTCGGCATCATCAAGGTCATGCGGCACATCGGCATGCTGCGGAAGACGCGACAGACCCGGGATATCGAGCCGCTGATCGCCGACTACACGAGCTGGGTTCGCGCGCCGGTGAGCGGCATTATCACCCCGCGCGTGCAGCTCGGGGCACGCGTCAAAGAGAGTCAGCGTCTCGCGACCATCGCGGACCCGCTGGGCGACGAAGCGGAGTTTGTGACCGCGCCATTCGACGGCATTATTATCGGCAAGAACAACCTTCCTGTTGCCCACGAGGGTGACGCCCTGTTCAATCTCGCTGCCTTCAAAAGCGTTTCCCGTGCTGAAGACAAGGTGGAGGCGTTCACCCAGACGCACTCCTGACGGAATACACCATGCGTATAGCCATACTCTCAACCAACCCTCAGCTGTATTCGACACGCCGGCTTCGCGAAGCCGCCGAGCAGCTTGGACACGACGTGCAGGTGATCGATCACCGGCGCTGCTACATGAATATCGTCAGTGCGTCGCCGGAGATCCATTACAAAGGCGAATCGCTGGGCCAGTTCGACGCGATCATCCCGCGCATCGGTGCCTCGGTGTCCTTCTACGGCACAGCGGTCGTTCGCCAGTTCGAGGTCATGGGTGTTTACTCGGTTAACGAGTCCGTCGCGATCAATCGCTCGCGGGATAAATTGCGCGCCTCGCAGCTCCTGTCGCGCAAGGGCCTGGGGCTGCCGGTGACCGGGTTTGCCAACTCGCCGGATGACACAGACGATCTGCTGAATCTGGTTGGCGGTGCGCCGGTGGTGATCAAGCTGCTCGAGGGCACGCAGGGCGTTGGCGTCGTGCTGGCGGAAACCCGTAAGGCCGCATCGAGCGTGATCGAGGCGTTTCGAGGCCTGAAAGCCAATTTCATGGTGCAGGAGTTCATCAAGGAGGCTGACGGTGCGGACATTCGTTGCTTCGTCATCGGTGACAAGGTGGTTGCGGCGATGAAACGCCAGGGCAAGGAGGGCGAGTTTCGTTCCAACCTGCATCGCGGCGGGACCGCCTCGCTGGTCAAGATCTCACCGGAAGAGCGTCGCACCGCGGTTCGCTCCGCCAAGGTTATGGGCCTGAATGTGGCCGGGGTGGATCTGCTGCGCTCAAACCGGGGACCGGTGGTCATGGAGGTTAACTCCAGCCCGGGTCTGCAGGGGATCGAGAACGCCACCGGCAAGGATGTGGCCGGCATGATCATCAAGTTTATCGAGAAGAACGCGCGCCAGGGACGCACCCGGACTCGCGGCAAGGGCTGACGGCTATCCCGGCATGGCGTCGTGCTTCAGTCGCATGCATTGCCCACGACTGACGTGCAGCAGGTCGCTGATCTTAAGCACCAGCGAGTCCTCATACTTGTCCAGGTTGCCGTCGGCGTAGGCGACATTCCACAGCAGGCGGACGACGCGTGCCTTCTCGGTCTCGTCGAGGTTCTGATGCAGCACATCGGTAAAGGCATGCAGTGAAACGAGGCTCTCGGCTTCCTCAGTGGCCTGATTGACCAGTTCGGCCGCGTCATCGGGTGCCAGGTCGAAGTGCGATTCCATCAGCCGCAGCACGCGATCAAATTCGGTTTCGTCAAACACATCGTCGGCCTGTGCGACATCGGCCAGCAGTACGGCGGTGGCCAGCCGAATGGCAGGTTCGCGGTTCTCTTCGGTGGTCTCGGTGGCCAGTGCATCGCGTACCTGGTCTAACAAACGCTTGATCATTGCCGTGCAATCCTTATCTCTGACACTGTTTATGATCGGGCTCCGGGCCCATGGTTTCAACATTGTTTCTTTTTGTAATGCGCCGGGAGAAGCGCTGGTTTTTACCCGGCGAATGCAGGAAAGTACCGGCCGGGGTCCTATGCACGGAATTTCACTGAAACACGCCCGCTTGCTGCTCGCAGCAGCCAAGCACTCCAGCGTCACTGGCGCCGCCGCTGCTATCAACCGATCGCAGACCTCGGTTACGAAGTCACTGCACGATCTTGAACGCGACGTTGGCGTTGAGCTGTTCGATCGTTCGGCCAAGGGCATTACGCTGACCGGTTTCGGTAAGGCTCTGGAGAAGGGTGCTTTGCTCGCCGCTGATTCCTTCCAGCGCGCTCGAGGTTCCGTCGCGCCGAACACGATGCAGGCCTCGCCGAGCATCAGCCGCTTCTTCGAGATGGACGTCTCCGACCGCTGGCTGGACGCTTTCCTCGCTGTCGCCGAGCACCAGGACACGCAGGCGGCCGCCGATGAACTCGGCATTACCGTTGCCGCCATTCTCGTCAACATTCGCAAACTCGAGGACATGCTGCGCCAGCCGCTGTTCGAGCGCCTGCCCAACGCGACGGTGCCGACGTCCTTCTCCAAAACGCTAGTCAAGGAAGTGAAACTGGCGCGCATGCACCTGCGTCACGCCTGCGACGAGATCAAGGCCATGCAGGGCATCAAGGCCGGTCTAGTGACCTTTGGCAGTCTGCCGTTTTCGCGAACCTACCTGTTACCCAAGGCGATCACCCGGCTGCGCGCGGCGTATCCGGATATCGATGTTGTGACTATGGAAGCACCGTATGCGGAGCTCCTGTCGGCGCTGCGCTGTGGCGATATCGATTTTCTTGTCTCTGCGCTCGATCGCAGTGAACCCGACGACAGCAGCCTGTCGCGCGAGTCCTTGATCTACAACCGACCGTCGATAGTCGTACGCAGCGGCCATCCCCTGACCAAGCTCAAGGCAGTTACCTGGGACGATGTGTCAGATTACGAATTCGTCCTCCAGCATAAGGAGTCGCCCACCAGGCACATGCTCGAAGACGCCTTGAACGAGCACGGTCACGAGCTCCCGCGTTACGCCGTACAGACCGGCTCTTTGCTGATTACGCGCGGCATTCTCAAGGACACAGACATGGTCACGGTGCTGTCGGCACACCAGATTTCCTATGAGCAGGAGCTTGACCTGTTGACCACTATTGACCTGCCGATTCTCGACGACAGCCGGCCGATCGGCATCATTCGACGGGCGCAGGGCAGCATACCGCCTGCGGCTGAAGCGCTGCTCGAGGAGATTCGCAAGGTAGCGACGGAGCTTGGCCCCGACATCTAGCCTGCAGTTCCTTCGATTCGTCGAAACACAGCGAGCCTGCCGTCCCTCGTCACGACAAATACACACCCTTACGGGTTTTCAGCTGCCTGAATGGCGGACGTGTCAGTCGGACTGCAGAGCGGTCACCGGGTCGAGGCGTGCGGCAGACATCGCCGGGTATACGCCGAAGCCGACCGCGATTCCCACGCAGACAACCACCGCAACAACGATCACCAGCAGCGACCAGGCGACGGCCCAGCCGGCGAAAGCGGCAATGACGTAGGCGAGAATCACACCCAGCAACACGCCAATACCGGCGCCGATCAGTGCAATAACCGAGGCCTCGACGAGAAACTGGCGGACAATGTCGACTTCGCGTGCGCCGATCGCGCGCAGCAGGCCGATCTCCGACTTACGCTCCATGACACTCGCCAGCATGATATTCATGATGCCGATGCCGCCGACCAACAGCGAAATGCCCGCAACGGCGGACATGACAATCGTGAAAATACGCTGCGTCTGCTGATGCTGGGCGAGCAGGCGCGCCGGCACGACCAGCTGGTAATCGTTCTGCTCGCTGTGCCGGCTGTTGACCAGGTGATCGATCGCTGACGCCGCCGCGCCCGGTGACACCGTACCGTCGACGCGAACCTTAATCGTGTCGAGTTCGGCGCTGAGTTCTTCGAGCTTGAGCCGTGTCAGGCCGGACTGCAGCGGCAGGTAAACGCGGCTGCCTTCACCGCCAACCTGGCGGCCCTGAAACTCGCTGTTGGGCAGCTGGCGGTCGCGCAGCACGCCGACGACCTCGAGCCAGAGGTGGTTGACCTTGACGAACTTGCCGACCGCATCGCCGTTCGGGAAGAGTTCTTGCGCCGCGGTGTTGCCGAGCACGGCCACCTGTGCGAATGCCCGGTTGTCCACCTCGGTGAAAACGCCACCGCGTGCCGGTTCAAGGCTGGACAGCTCGAAATATTCCGGACTGACGGCGCAGACGTCCGCGCGGCTTTCGCCCTCGCGACTGAACAGTGACCAGGTGCGAAAGCAGCGGCTACCGGCCCAGCCTTCGACAAACGGCAGGGTGTTGGAAATCGCCTCCGCGTCGCGCACGCTGACACCGGCGGAGTACAGGCGAACCTGTTTCAGCGTCTGATTGTCGAGCTCGCGGGATTCGATGATCAGGTTGCGCAGGCCCATACCTTCGATCAATTCGAGCGCCTGCTTTTTGCCGCCTTCGCTGACAGCCAGCATGGCGATCACGGCGCCGACGCCGAACACCATGCCGAGCAGGGTCAGCGCGGTCCGCAGACGATGGTGCGCCAGCTGCCCGAGGGCCTGGCGCACGTCAATCAACACGTGATGGACGCGTGGGTCCATCAGCCGCTTTCCGTCAACGACGGTGCCACCAGGCTGATGCGTTCGCCGCTTTCGACACCGCTGACCAGCTCGACCAAATCCGGGCTGCGCTTGCCGGTTGTGACACTGCGCTTTTCCGGGGTTCCGCCGCTGACGACAAACACGTGCGCATTGTCGGCATCGCCGTAGACCGACTGCGCGGGCACCACAATGCTGTCATCCAGCGAACCGGTGACAATTTCCGCGCCTTGGCTTGGCTTGGCTTGGCTTTAGCTTGCAAGCGCGGCCAGCCCAGGCCAC
>JBCCNM010000165.1:0-6166 GCA_039025835.1 Pseudomonadota bacterium
CCGGCTGACTTCACAAGTTGCTTACCCTCGACATGTGTAGCGGGGAAAAATCTCGTATTAAACAGCTGAAAAGAGAGTCCGCAATGGGTCAGAATCTGAAAGCATAGCAAACGCTTGGCTGAAGGTAGGCTACTGTCAGGAGCTGCCGCTGAGGTTCCAGCGACACGGTTCGATGTTTTGGCGCCAAACTACGCAGTCAGCAGCCGATAAAACGGTTACGAACCAGAAAGCGGCTGTATGTAGTAAGTCTGCCCGTCGTAGGTGTACGCCTTCCAGTCTTTTGGTATCGACTTCGCACAGAACTCCTCGCTCTCAATTCGAGTTAGATATCCATGACAGATTCTCGAACCATCAACAATCTCCCATTCGCCGCTTTCAAGCTCCGCGTGTGGCGATTCTCCGCGAAAGTCGAGAAGATCATCCGCCAGGGTTTGCATTGATACCGGCTCTTTATCTTCAACTACTTGGTGGATGCGGTGCACCCTGTAATGGCAAACAAGACAACACAGAGTGGCAGAAGACGGTTCATCTTTTTTGCTCCTTTTTTCTCAGTGTCCTAAGTGATACGAACGGCTGCTTCGGATCAGAAGCAGAAACTATAGCAGTCGCTCGCTGAACGCCTGGCAACAGCCGGAAGCGAACTATGCGACTCTAAGACTTAACAGTAAGCCTGGAATGAACGAAAGCTACCGCGACCCAGGTTACAGCGACCAGGCCGATTCCGGCGAATGCCGTTAGAAATCCACGTTCACCTCGCGCCGCCAAGTCGAGGATCAGTATTGACTGGGAGCCCGCAACGACAAATGCCGCCGAGTATGAGCTGTTCGTACGTTGTGCAGCTATTCAAGACACAGATTCCTCTTACGAGGTAGTGAAAGTGCATCAAATAATCTCAAGCATCTTTAGGAATAGACGGTGTCCACGAATGACCGCAAAGGAACAGGAGCAGCCGGGCTAGCAAAATTCGCACACTCGTCAGGAAGTGGCTCAGTAGCGACCGTCAGTAATCATCAGACTCAACAAACATGTCCTGAGAAGTTGGTCTGCTAAATCACCGCAAAAAAAAAGAAGCTTGGTCTTACTAGTTACCCCGGAACACATCCCTAAAACCGTCCTCAAAGCCATCCGCTAATTCGTACCCGATTAGCGCTATCACTCCGACAACGATCAGCGAGGTCCCTAGAACGTTTACTCTACGTCGTTCGATGGTGGCGATGTCCGACACGTTGATAGAGGTGTCCTTACCGACGATTCGGGTGTTGTCGATTGATACCACTTGCAGTTTTACGGATGTACCGTCGCGCAGGACAACGCGTACCTTGTGTCCCGGCGCTACTAACTCACTGAGATCAGCACTCTCAGGCGTGTCGCCCTCAGTCGAGACTGGCTTATAGGTTACGCACCCCGAGAGGCACCCAAAAAACAGGAGAACCATCAGCGCCGGAGCACTGTTCCAAATCGCTTTGCGTCTGTTCATAAGAGACTCCACAGATAGAGCGTATTAGTTCGCTCGGTTAAGTGGAAAATACTCCAGGCAGCCCAAAAAGAGTAGCCACCCGGGACAGTCTAGCGGAGTTGTGCAGTACCAGAGTCAGGCTACAACTCGGATTGAGGAGGTACCCCAACAGCGAAGAACACCGCAGGTGGATCGGGGATGCCATTGCAGAAGTGGACAGCACTTAAACCGCAATTTAGCCCCTGGCTCAAACACGAAGGGCCCCCGAATTGGGGGCCCTTTGTGTTTGGAGGCTAGGGTCGGAATCGAACCGGCGTCCACGGCTTTGCAGGCCGCTGCATAACCACTCTGCCACCTAGCCAGAGAGCGACGCAGTATACCGGTCGCCCGACAGGAATCAATGAACGGCGTCCCTCTACGGAATCCACGCGTAGCCGATCTTCATGAACCAAGTCTGATCCGTCGGCGTCAGTCGCTCCAGATCATCGCTGTTCACCCGATTATCGGAGTACCCCAGAAAAAACACCGTCTGCGGATTCAGCTCGTAGGAATACAGCAGTTGTGCTCCGACATCCTTGCTGCGCTGGTCCACCGGATCGATGTAACTCGTCGGGTTTCGTTCGACATCCTGCACCTGCGCAATGAGTCTCAGGAAACTCAGTCGGTTGAACTGCCACGTCGCTCGCACATCGTAGACCTCTGCGTCGAAAATCGGCTCACCGTCTTGCGTATCGAGGCTGACAAAGTTGGCGTTGATATCCAACAACAGATGGCGGTTAACGTTCCACTGCACGAACGGTCGGACCCGGGTCTGTTCACCCAAGCGTGAATTCGCGAAGTCGATCTGGTCAAACCAGCCGACACTCAGCCCCATCTGCAGGCCTCGCATCGGCGTGAATTCACCGTACAGATTAAATCCGCCCTCCTGAAACAGGACACCGTCGAACAATCGATCTCGAGTGATCACGAAGAACTCGAGCTCAGACTGCAAGGCGGCGTTGATCTCGAATTCCATCTCAACTTCGCGCTCCAATACCTGGCCGGATTCGTCGCGCGTGATGTCCCAGTCCCCGGATATTTCGAGCTCGTTGTACCAGTCGTCCTCGTCACCGATCCAACGTCGGCTGCCGCCGAAAATCTGCGTTGCGGCGTCAGCGCGACTGATAAAGCCCGAGTCTGCGCGAAAGTCCTTGCCAAAATCCCGGTGCCTGGCGAACACCGTCCACTCCCGTGAGCGATACGTGTAGCCGGATTCAAGCGCCGTGTCGCTGAAGTCGCCGATCGGTTGATCGTTGTCCACGGCGAAGGGTTCCGGATACTCGGTGTCGGACAGCAGCACCTGGCCGAAGACCTCGTGCTGTTCGTTGATACGCCAGTTGAAATCCAGTCCGGCAACCCGGTTGTGGTAATCGCTGCCTTCGCGACTGGTCCACAGGGCCCCGATCGAAGACGCATTACCAAAGCCATAGCTGTAGCGGCCGATCAATGCCTGGTTGGACTGGTCGAGCCGATCAGAGGACGAGCCGGTCGGGCCCGGGAACAGCAGATTCGTCACCTCGTCTTCTGCTGCAATCACACCGTAAGTGTGGTCACCGCGCTTTCCGGTCAGTTTCGCACCGACACTGGGGTCTGCCACCGTGCGCGTGAAAACGGCCCGCAAAGGCGTACTGAAATAATCGGCGTTCTCCAGAAAGAACGGTCGACGCTCGCGAAAAAACAGCGCAAAGGTATTGTTCACGTCGAGCTGTGCCGAATCCGCCTCAACCTGCGAAAAATCCGGGTTAATCGCGAAATTGGCCGTCGTGTCCGGCGTGATGCCCCAGCGAATGCTGACGCCCACTTCGGCATCGGTACCGCTGCCGTCGAGCGGGACAACACCCGGGTCGTCCGTGGATTCGCTGTTGAACGCCGTCAGGGTGGGCACGATTTCAAGATTGCGGGACGGGCGCACACCTTCGAATCCGCGAATCTTGCCGATCTGGCAGAGACTGCAACCCAGTTCGCGATCCACCGGGTTGCTGGCGAGCCGAAGCTGATCCTCGCGCGGATAGAAGCGCAGCACGTTAAAGCCCCAGGTCTGCGCCTCATCACTGGCCGGAAACGGCAACTGGCTGAACGGAATGCGCATTTCGACGATGTAGCCGTCATCAGTGATCGTACCCGCAGAATCCCAGATAGCGTCCCAGGCCGTATCTTCATTGCGGTTGACGTCGTCGTTGGTCAGGTCGAGCTGTACGCCCAGCGGATTGGAAAAGAACTCAAACGCCCGACGCCCGTCGTTGTAGGTATCCAAAACGATGCCAACCAGATCGTCGTTAAACGGGCGGTCCCGGTCGCGCAGGAAGGCGCGGATGGCTGACGGGTCCGGATCGCGCGCATCGAAAGCGACATACAGGCTTTTGCCGTCTTCGATCAAAAGCGCTGTCGTCTCGACCCGGGCCGGCAGGTTTTCACCCGGTCGGGTCTCGACATCGATCACCACGCGCGTCGCGGATCGCCACGCGGCCTCGTCGATAACGCCGTCAATGCGGACCGATTCCGTCGTTCGCGGCAGACTGACCACGGCTGACCACGCCGGTTGGGCCGTCAGCAACACGGCACAAACGACGAATAACAGAATTCGATGCACAGCAGTATTCAATGCAAGCCCCGGGGACTATGAACAGAAAAGTGCGGAAAGGTTCGCTGTCGGCCTAAAGTCGCGGTGACTCGAGCCACAACAACAAGAAGGGCGGCACTCGGCCGCCCTTCTCTGTTGATATCGCAACGCGATCAGCTGCTGATCGGCTGCGCCTCGGTGTCAAGTTCCACAATCTCGTAGCCCAGTTCTTTCAGGCTGTCGTAAATCGTCTCCTTGTCACCGACTACAACAATCACCGCATTGTCGATACCCATGTGCTGCTTAGCCAGCGCATCGAGCTCCTCTTTGCCCACCGATGCCAGAATCTCGTTCTGGACTTCGATGAAGTTGTCGTCGAGGTCGTACTCGATGATCTGCGACAGGATGTTGATCTTTTGTGACGGTGTTTCGTAACGACGGGCATCACGTTGACCGAGTGCACGGCGTGTAAACGACATTTCTTCCTCGGTGAGGCCGTCATCGACGACACCGCGGATTTCGTTTTCGAACTGCACAATGCTGTCGGCCGTAGCGTCCGTGCGGACACCGGCACGCGCGGTGAAGGTGCCATACTCCTTGTTACCGGAGAAACCGGAGCGCGCACCGTAGGTGTACCCCTTGTCTTCACGCAGGTTCAGGTTGATGCGGCTGTTGAACGCACCACCCAGCGTAAAGTTAGCGAGGCTCGCCCGGTAGTACTCCCCGGCCGCATCGTAGGTCAGCGAACGCTTGCCGATACGGATTTCAGACTGCGCGGCGCCCGGCTTGTCGACCAGGTAAATCCTGGTTTCACCCAGCTCCGGGAACTCCTCGAGCGCCGGACGCGCTTTGGCTTCGCCTTCCCAGTCTTCAAGAACGGCCAGCTTTTCACGTACGGTCGCTTCGTCGAGATTACTGACGATAACGATGTCCGCAATGCTCGGCGCCACGTAGCTTGCGTAGAACTCACGAACATCGTCCAGCGTCAGGGCCGCCACAGATGCCTCGCTTCCGCTGTTCATGTGCGCAAACGCATTGTCTTCACCGAACAGCAGCTTCTGGTACACCGTGTCCGCGGTGGCCGACGGCTGCGTCTTCGACTGGCGAATGCCCTCAATCGTCTGTGCCTTGACGCGTTCGAAGTCTGCCTCGTCGAAGGCCGGCATCATCAGTCGCTCGCGCGCGATTGCCAGCACTTCGTCGAAGTTTTCACTCAACGCACGAATGGAGACCGTCATGCTGTTGTTACCAGCACCGATGGACACAAAGCCACCGAGCTTCTGCAAACGGTTGCTGAGCTCCTCGTTGCTCGACTCCGTGGTCGATTCGTTCAACATCGAGGCCGTCAGCGAGGCGAGGCCCAGCTTGTCGAGCGACTCGTCACGCTGGCCAGCTTTGATGCGCAGGCGCATCGCAACAGTCGGCGTTTCCTTGTTCATGGCACCCAGCACCGGGATACCGTTGTCCAACTCGCCACGCCAGATTTCCGGCAGCGTAGCGGCCGGGTTTTCGCCTTCGCCCGGCTGGACGCTGCGGTCAAAATCATCGCTCGCGCGACGGAATGCGAGATCGGATTCAGCCACTGCCTCGTATTCCGGCAGCGTGCGCACAGGACGCGGGAAGTTGTCTTCGCGAACCACGGCGTCCGGCTGGCCTTTTGGCACGATGCTCATGATGACGGCGGGCTTGTCCTTGATGTACTGCTCGTAGACACGCATGACGTCTTCCTTGGTGACAGCGTCGTAGCGAGCGATATCAATGCCGATGTAGTTCGGTGTTTCTGCGAGCGTGGCGAACTGAGCCAGGCGTCGGACTTTGCCGGCGACGCTTTCGAGGCCGAAGATGGCGCTTGAGCGGATACCCATCTTCACGCGTGCGAGGTCGTCGTCAAGCACGCCGCGTTCTTCGAACTCCTTGAAGGAATCCATTGCGATTTTCTCGAGATCCGCAAGTGTCTTGCCGCTGGCCGGGTTCGGCAGTGCAATCACCGAGAAGCTGCAGGACTGTTCGCGGCACCCGTGGCCCGCGCTGGCCTGTACGGCGAGGCCCTCTTTCACCATGTTCTTGTAGAACAGCGAGGTTTCGCCTTCGCCCATGATCGACATCAGCAC
>JBCCNM010000166.1:0-5973 GCA_039025835.1 Pseudomonadota bacterium
GGGGGACATGCAGTGACCGATTCGACCGGCCGGACAGGGCCGCTCACCGATATTCGCCTCATCGAACTGGGGCAGCTTATCGCCGGACCGTTCTGCGGCCAGCTGATGGCTGATATGGGTGCCGACGTTATCAAGGTTGAACCACCAAACCAGGGCGACCCGATGCGGGTCTGGGGTCGCGGCGATTACCCGCTCTGGTGGCAGGTCTGTGCCCGCAACAAGCGGGTCGTGACCGCCAATCTCCGCGAACCCGAAGGTCAGGACCTGGTCCGTCGACTCATCGAAACCGCCGATTTCCTGCTCGAGAATTTTCGCCCCGGCACGATGGAACGCTGGGGACTCGGCTACGAGGAACTCGCCAGGATCAATCCCGGGCTGATCATGATCCGCGTGTCCGGATACGGCCAGACCGGGCCGTATGCCAAACGCGCCGGTTATGCAGCCATCGGCGAGGCCATGGGCGGCATGCGCTACCTCTGCGGTGAGCCCGACCGGCAGCCGAGCCGGGCCGGACTCTCGATCGGCGATACGCTGGCCGCGACCTACGCCTGCAATGCGGCGTTGGCGGCACTGCACCATCGCGACCGCACCGGCGAGGGCCAGGTGATCGACGCATCGATCTACGAGTCGGTGCTCAACGTCATGGAAGCGACGATTCCGGAGTACACGGTCAGCCGTCACATCCGCGAGCGCTCCGGCGCGACCCTGCCGGGTGTCTCACCGTCCAACATCTATGACTGCAGCGACGGCATCTTCCTGATCGCTGCAAACCAGGACACGGTCTTCAAACGGCTGGTTGCCGCCATGGGTCAGCCGCAGCTTGCCGACGATGAGCGCTTCTCGAGTCATACCGCGCGCGGCGCGAACATGGCGGAACTTGACGACATCATTAACGCGTGGACGCAGACACTGACCGTCGACGAAGTCGACATGCTGATGCAGGAGGCCGGCGTGCCGGCCGGTCGCATTTTTCGCGCGCCCGACATGCTGGCCGATCCGCACTTTCAGGCCCGCAACGCCATCGTCGACACACCGACCGACGAGTGGCCCGACCTGAAGATGCAAAACGTCTTCCCGAAAATGTCGAAAACGCAAGGCGAAATTCGCTGGACCGGGCCTGAGGCGCTCGGCCAGCACAATCACGAGGTCTACGGCGAGCTGCTGGGACTGAGTGAGTCGGAGCTCGAGGAACTCAAAGCGAAGTCCATCATATGAGTCCGTCGCTTTTTTTATCGGTCGCCAGCGCGCGGCCTGAAGTATAGGTAAAGGGGACATTTATGACGTTTCGTCTCGGGGTTGATGTCGGTGGTACGTTCACCGACCTGTTGCTGGTCGATGAGGACTCCGGCAAAACCCACATGGCCAAGGTGCCGTCCACGCCGGAGGACTCCTCGATCGGCGTGCTCAACGGCATTGACCGCATCTGCAGCGAATCCGGCATCGACGCCAAAGACATCAGCAGCGTGATGCACGGCACGACCGTTGCCACCAATGCGGTGCTGACGCGCAAGGGCGCTAAAGTCGGTCTGATCACGACAAAAGGCTATCGCCAGGTACTTCAGGTAGCGCGGTCCTTTTGCCCGGGCGGTCTCGGTGGCTGGGTCACCTATATGAAAGCCCCGCTGATGGCACCTCTTGAGCTGACTATTGAAGCCGACGAACGTATCGGTGCGGACGGTGAGGTCGTGTCACCGCTGGATGGTGAAACACTGAAGCGCGATCTCGACGCACTGAAGGCGACCGGTCAGATCGAAGCACTGACGGTTTGCCTGCTGAACTCCTACGTGAACGGTACGCACGAGGCCGAGGTCCGTGACATCGCTGCCGGCGTTTTCGGCGACATCCCGATCTCGATCAGTTCGGATGTTGTACCGGAGATGCAGGAGTACGAGCGCACCGAGACGACGGTCGTGAATTCCTACGTTCGCCCGGAAGTCTCCAAGTACGTTGAGAACCTGCAGAGCTCGCTCGAAGAGCGCATGGGTGACGACGTCGGTCTCGCCATTCTGCGCTCGGACGGCGGTCTCGCTTCCGCGCGCGCGTCGGCCGAGTCACCGGTAAACCTGTTGATGTCCGGCCCGGCCGGTGGCGTTGCCGGAGCGATTTATTTCTGCCAGCGCGGCGGCTTCGACAACATCCTGACCTTTGACATGGGCGGCACGTCCACCGATGTCGCACTGATTCAGGACGGCCAGGCTCGCATCCGCCGCGAAACGCGCGTCAGCGACGTGACCGTGCGTGCACCGTCGGTCGACGTTCGAACCGTCGGTGCCGGCGGTGGTTCGATCGCGTTCGTGCCCGAGCTGACCAAGGCGCTGCGTGTCGGTCCGGAGTCGGCCGGTGCCAGTCCCGGTCCGGCGGCGTATATGAAAGGCGGTGACAAGCCGACCGTCTGCGACGCCAACGTCGTGCTCGGCTACCTTCCTTCGGATGTGAAGCTCGGTGGCGCCATGACCATCGACCGCGACGCGGCCGAGAAAGCCGTTCAGACCGTCGCGGATGCAATGGGCATCGACTTGATGGCTGCCGCCGAGGGCATCATCAAGATCGTCAACGAATCGATGCTGGGTGCGCTGCGCCTCGTGTCGGTGGAGCAGGGCTACGACCCTCGCGACTTTGCGCTGGTTGGATTCGGCGGTGCCGGTCCGCTGCACGCCAACGCGCTCGGCATCTTGACGGGCGCCTGGCCGGTTATCGTGCCGCCGGGTCCGGGTGTCCTGTGTGCGTATGGCGATGCGACCACGCAGGTGCAGGACGAGGCTTCTCGCACCTACGTTAAACGTGTCGATGAGATTTCCGCTGACGACTTCGTCAAGGCGCTGCACGAGCTCAGAGCGCGGGCCGGCGAGTCCTTTGCCGCGGACGGTATCGACGAGGATCAGCAGCAGGTGACCTACCAGGCGGATATTCGCTACGCCGGCCAGGCTTTCCAGCTGTCGCTGTCAGTGACCGAGGATCAGATTCGGAAATCCGGACTCGCGATACTGACTGACGAATTTGATCGCCAGCACGAGCAGTTGTTCACCTTCGCGCACGGTAAAGATCACGAAATCGTCATGATACGCGCCGTCGTCAAGGCGGCCAGCAGCCTGTCAGCGGAACTCGATGAAGTCAGCTCGGAGCAGACCTCGCTCGCGGACGCGACGATTCACGACACCAGGTTCTATTTCGAAGGCGAATGGCACGAAGCGAGCATCCTCGATCGCCACAAGCTGGGCGTCGGCACCGAAGTCGCCGGTCCCGCCATCGTCCAGGAAATGGACTCCACCACGCTGGTACTGCCGGGCTATGTCGCGACTGTCGACAAGGTCGGCAACCTGCTGATCAACCCGGCTTGACAAGGGCAGAACCATGACTGCACAGATTCTTGAGACCAACAACACGCCGTTCAAGTTGATCGATGTCGATACCGTCACGGTCGACATCATTGAGAACGCGCTGCGTAACGTCCGTGTCGAGATGGACGCTGTCCTGTTCCGCACGGCCATGAGCCCCGGCATTCGCGAGCAGGGTGACTGCTTCCCGATGGTCGCGAACCGCGACGGTAAAATGGTGGTCGGCCAGTTCGGCTCCTTCATCCACGGTTTCCTCGAGGCCTACGACGGCGATATCGAGGAAGGCGACATTATCCTGACCAACGACCCGTACATGACCAACGCGGCCGTGTCCCATCTGCCCGACTGGATCGTGCTGGTACCGATCTTCAAGGATGGGCGCCACATGGCCTGGTCGGCGATGTTCGGGCACATGTCGGACAACGGCGGCATGGTGCCGGGTTCTATCCCGATCAAGGCCGAGACGATCTACCAGGAAGGTATCCGCATTCCGCCGACCCGGCTGTACAAGAAGGGCGAGCTGCAGGAGGACGTGCTCGAGCTCATTCTGCACAACGTGCGCACCTCGGAGTGGAACCGCTTTGACCTGAATGCGCTGGTCGCTGCGTGTCGTACCGCCGGCAAACGCTGCGTCGAGATTGCCGAGCGCTTTGGCGATGACATCTTCTACTCGACGATGCAGATCATGCTCGACCGCAACCTTGAGGCCATGCGCGCCATCATCAACATGATCGTGCCCGAGCAGCCGCAGTACTTCGAAGACTATGTGTGTGACGACGGTGTCGGTAAAGGGCCGTACAAGATCGCCTGCAAGCTGTGGCGCGAAGGCGATGTGGCGATCTTCGACTTCGAGGGCACGGACCCGCAGGCGAAGAGTTCGATCAACTTCTACCTGAACGAAGAGATGTTCAAGATGTTTTTCGGCTCGTTTACGATCAACCTGTTTGATCCCGGCATCCTGTTTAACGACGGCTTCTACGAATTGGTCGACGTGCGCATTCCGGACGGCAGCCTGCTGAAACCGAAATTCCCGGCCGCCTTGTCGGGACGTACGCACGCGCTGGGCCGCATCTTCGATGTCATGGGTGGCGTGCTCGGCCAGGGCGCGCCGGACGCGATGAACGCGGCTGGCTTTTCTGACTCGCCGCACCTGTTCTACTCGGGCTATGACAAAAACGGCGAGTGGTTCCAGCTGTTCCAGATCGGCTTCGGCGGCGTGCCGGGTCGGCCGGTCGGTGACGGGCCGGACGGCCATTCGCTGTGGCCGGGCTTCACGAATGTACCGAACGAATTCATCGAGGCGTACTTCCCGCTGCGCATCGTCAAGTACGAACCGATCGCAGACTCCGGCGGCGCCGGTCTGCATCGCGGTGGCAATGGTCTGTCCGTGGCGTACGAGTTCCTCGCCGACGGTGAGATCGCGCTGCACGACGAGCGCTGGCTGACTTACCCGTGGGGCGTCCGCGGTGGTGATCCGGGCATGCGCTCCACCAAGCGTCTGGTTCGCACCGACGGTTCTGAAGCGTGGTTGCCGGCGAAGTGCGACGGGGTGCACGTGAAGGAGGGCGATGTTCTCTACTTCAATACCTGGGGCGGCGGTGGCTGGGGCGACCCGCTGGAGCGAGATCCCGCCCTCGTATTGGTGGACGTTGAGCGAGGCCTGGTGAGCGTGGACGGTGCGCGACGTTACGGCGTCGTGATCAGAGGCGCCGGGATCGACGAAGCCGCTACTGTCGCCCTGCGTGACGAGATGCGCGCCGGCCGCGACGAGCAGGGTCTGTTCAACTTCGGCGGCAGTATCGACGAAATCAAGGCGCGTGCGCTTGAAGAGACGCACCTTCCGGCACCGGTGTCGCCGAATGCCTGAATCGTCTGACAACGTGTCCTCAGCCCGCGCCGACGGCGCGGGTCGGTTCCTCGAGACGCTCTCGATGAACTGGAACGTAGAGCAGACCGAAGCGGTGTCGCGCGCGCCGTTGTATCACCAGTTATTTCGGGTGTTAAAGCGCGCGATCCTGGATGGCACGATCCCGCACGGGGCGAAAATGCCGACTGAGCAGCAGTTGTCTGACAACTTTGATGTTTCGCGCATCACCAGCCGCCGCGCCATGGACGAGCTGGCGGCGGAAAAGCTGATCCGTCGCAAGCGCGGCAGGGGCTCGCACGTCATCTACCAGTTTCGGCCGCAGTCGACCCGCGCACCCATGCGCGGCGTGCTCGAAAACTTTATCCAGCTCGGCAACAACAGCCAGGTGCGCGTCATCGAGATCGGCAACATCCTTCCACCTGCTGAGATTCGCCAATTGTTTGGCCTTGGCGATACGGATCTCGTACTGGCCGTCACGCGGGTCAGCGGTACGGAAGCCGGCGACACCTATGCGTATTACCAGAGCTGGACTGCGGCCGATGTCGGTGAGCTGGACCAGGAGCGGCTGAAGACGACATCACGCTTGCATTTGTTGCGCGATGCCGGGCTGAAGCTGTCACGTGTTGAACAGATTCTTGGTGCTGTGAATGCGGCACCGCAGGTGGCCGACGAACTGGGTGTCGATCACGGTGAGGCGCTGTTGTCGATGCGTCGCTTGTCGTACGACCCGGATGACCGGCTCGTCGACATTGTGGATTGTCTCTACAACCC
>JBCCNM010000167.1:0-5914 GCA_039025835.1 Pseudomonadota bacterium
GCCGCCGCTTTAGCATTGACACTGGGAACCGGACCCCGGATTCGAGCATCACGAAAGTCGACAACATTGCGCTGACGCCCGAATGGACACGCTACACGGTGCCACTGCGCAACAAAGACCTGTCGAGTCTGAAAACAGGTTTCTTTATCGCGTTAACCGGCCGTCAGTCGTCGGTCACCGTATACCTGGACGACATTCGCTTCATCAATTGAGTCTCCGCTAGCGCGTGTCGTCAAGGATGCGCCGCTTGATCCGCTCGAATTCTTCGTCCGACACGACACCCGCTTCGCGCAACTCGCCGAGGGAGCGGAGCTGCTGCAGTGACTTGTCGATCCGCGCCTGTTCTTCCGGTGAAGGGATCGACGGACGATCCGGTGGGGGTTGTGCTGCCTGTGTGGCGGTCGCCCGCGCTTCCCGTGCTCTCAGAGCATCCGCTTCGGCACGCACGCGGGCTTCGGCCTCCGCGGCCTCCCGCTCAGCGCGCTGTCGTTCAGCTTCGGCGGCTTGTTCGGCACGCTGTTCCTCCGCGATACGCTGAGCCTCCGCCTCGGCCCGGATTCGGGCCTCCGCTTGCGCCGCCTCACGTTCTGCTTGCCGCTCAGCTGCGAACCGCTCCGCTTCGGCCACAGTTGCCTGCGCTTCACGTGCGCGGGCCGCTTCGGCTTCCGCGAGCTGTCGCGCTTCGGCTTCTGCGGCGAGCCGCTGTTCTTCCGCTCGCCGTTCCGCCTCGGCGGCGATACGCTGGTTGGCAATGCGCGCTCGCTCTGCGGCCGGATTACTCTCCTGCATCGCAAGCAGCGGTGAGGGCAGTAACAGGGCGATACTGGCGATTGTTATAGCGACGTGTTTCATGCGGATGTCCGGAACAGACCGATCACGATTATACCCGTCGCATTGGTCTATAAGGCATTGATCTCTCGCTGTTTCTTTTTTGCCAGGCGAGCGAATACCAGCGCATAGCTGCGTTTCACCAGCGCGCCGATCTCCGTCGGGGACAGGACACAGTCGTCGGGGTTGATTTGTACCCAGCGTGCGCGCGCCAGATAAGGCGCCGGTCGCACGCCGGGTAGCCCGCTGAGATCGACAAAGCGATCGTCATCCACCTTGAAGGAGTACAGGCTGTCATCGGCGTAGCCGGAGATGAAAAACATCTTTTCACCCACCTTGAACACGCGGTTGTCCCCCCACTGGATGGTCTCCGAGGTGCCCGGCAGAGCCAGGCACAGTGCTCTCAGTTCGGCGGCATTCATTGCGGCAGTGTAACCGGTCCGGGCGTGTTGTTTGTCTGCCACAAGGGCGGGTGACGGCCACGGTCTTTTTCGGTACTCTTCGCGATGACAGCGCTGTCATTTTGACGGCATCGCCCGCCGGACCTTATGGGGAGAGGCTTTCGGGCACACGCTTTCTGTCAGGGGATCACAGCATGACTATCAACCACGACCTCGAGCCTATGGGTGTTGCCTGGGCCGTCAACATCGGTGGGGAACAGCCCTTTTCCGGTATGGACGGCATTGAGTATGAGGCCGAGTCGCCGGAGACCGTGCAGGGCGGTGTCGTCCGCACGCTCGATCACATCAAGGGCTCGCAGGATGCGGAGCTCTACCTGCGCTATCGCAGCGGTGATGTCCGCATTCAAAAGACTCTGCCGAACGGTCACTACGACGTCCTGCTGCACTTTGCCGAGCCAGAGGGCGGCGGTCGGGTGTTTGATGTGGTCGTCAATGGCGAGCACCGTGTGCACGATCTCGATATCATGGGCTGGCGTGACGGCCAGCCGGTCTCGGCGTTGACAGTCGCGACCGCCGATGTCGAAGTCACCGACGGCACACTCAACATTCACTTTGACACCAAGGCCGGCGAGCCCGTGGTCAGCGCGGTTGTCGTTCGCAAGCGGCAACCCATGGCTGAGCACTGGAATCTGGTCTGGAGCGATGAGTTCGACTACGAAGGCCGACCGGACCCGGCAAAGTGGACCCACGACATCTGGGAACCCGGCAAGGTCAACGAGGAAGACCAGCATTACACCGATCGTGAGAAAAATGTCCGCGTTGAAGACGGCATGCTCGTGATCGAAGCGCATCGTGAAGACTACGAAGGCGCACACTACACCTCTGGTCGTATCCACACCGCCGGCAAGGCCGACTTTCTCTACGGCCGCTTCGATATCCGCGCCAAGGTGCCGAAGGGACAGGGTACGTGGCCGGCCGTCTGGATGTTGCCGTCCGATGCGTTTCGCTACGCAACGTCCTGCGAACCCGGTGAAGACTGGCAGGGCAGCGAGACTTGCGATGCCTGGCCAAACTCCGGCGAAATCGACATTCTTGAACATGTCGGTTACCAGATGGGTCACGTGCACGGCACGGTTCACAATCGCGCGTACTACTGGGTCAACTGGGAGCAGCGCAAAGGTCGCATCCTCGACCACGACGTCGACGACGAGTTTCATGTCTATTCGGCGGAATGGTCACACGACCGCATCGACATGTTTGTCGATGACACGCTGTACTTCACCTACATGAACGAGGGCACCGGTTGGGAAGCCTGGCCGTACGACCACCCGTTTCACCTGATTATCAATATCGCGATGGGCGGTGTCTGGGGTCGATCCGGCGGACCGACCGACGACGCGGCGCTGCCGCAGAAGATGCTGATCGACTGGGTGCGCGTCTACCAGCGAGACGACGCCGATTAGATCGACGATTCCTTGGAGGAGCGTCTCCTCGGGAAGCCCGGACCTCAACGGCTACCTCACCCTGTCCGACGCCAAACCGCGGACCTGGTTTTCAAGTTCGGGTTTTCCTGTCTTCATCTACGATTTAATCAGATTTACCCGAGGTGGCCGGTTGCCTAAATTCTCAGGCCTCCCGACGACAGGACGTGTGTCTGTGAATCTGAACAACATCGTACAAGGCCTCAGCAAAAGCGGTGCTGTCTCCGGTTTCGCCGGCGGCCTCGCAGGCAGTGCTCTTGTGGGTGCCATGAGCGGCAAGAAGGGTCGCAAGATGGCCAAGAGTGCGCTGAAAGTGGGCGCCCTCGCCGCCGTGGGCGGCCTGGCGTACAACGCCTATCAGAAGTACCGCCAAAACAACATTTCGGCAGCGGCCGGCGACCAATCGGCCGACACAACGGCCGGCCCGGCAGCACCCGAGATCAGCCTTGAGCGTTTTGACGCGGTCACCCATACCAAGGACAGCGGCGGCCTGCTTATCGTTCGCGCGATGATTGCCGCTGCAGCCTCTGACGGTCACCTCGACGCTGAAGAGCAGCAACGCGTGTTTGGCGAAGTCGAAAACCTGGAGCTCAGCGGTGACGAGAAGGCCATGCTGTTTGACGAGCTGCGCTCGCCGTTGAGCATGAGTGACATCGTGGCCCAGGTCAGTGAGCCGGAAGTGGCCATCGAAGTTTACGCGGCATCACTGCTAGCGATCGATGAGTCGCGCAGCGAAGCGCAGGCCTATCTCGGCTCGCTGGCACTGGCCTTGGAACTTCCCCGAAACCTGGTGGACTCGATTCATCGTCAGGCAGCGACCTCCCCCGACGCTGACTGACTCAACACCCTGGCAATACCCCTGACTCTGCGGGCCGTCAGGCCCGCTTTTTTTACCCGGGTACGATGCGTGAACATGACTGCAAGTGATTGACTCGTATGTGGATTCAGCAAGAAAAGCCCTGCCTGGAAGCGTCGTTTTCGATACCATGGGAAACCGGTCGCGATTCGCTGTTTCGCGTCCAAACGTGGGGGGCTAAGGCCCGCTGGCATCCGGGAGGGCGGGGCGCTGTGTTGTCCGGCCCGGATTCGTCGACGGAGACTAATCAATGGCAAAACGGACAACCGTATCGATTCTAATTACGGCCCTGTGGCTTACCGCTTGCGGGGACACACCTGCACCGGCTGAGACGGCCACCGCCGCAACGCCGGCACCCGCTCCATTCATCTGGGCCACCAATGTTGGCGGCGACGCTTACACCGGCATCGACGGTGTTGAGTTTGAGGCCGAATCGTCAGTGACTGGCGGCACCGTCGGCACGATGAGCGAGGTCAAGGGTTCACAAGACCCGACGCTGTACCGCAGCTTTCGCGAGGGCGACATCACGCTCGACAAGTCCCTGCCCAATGGGACCTACGATGTGACGTTCCATTTCGCCGAGCACGCGGATATCGGTGGCGGCGAGCGGGTGTTCGACGTGATCGTCAACGGCGAGAGACGCATCAAGGACCTCGATGTGATGGCCTGGCGTGACGGCAAGGTCATCTCCGGACTCACTGTTGCCACGGCCGCGGTCGAGGTGACCGATGGCCGGCTGACGGCCAGCTTTGACGCCAGCGCCGGCGAACCGGTCTTGAGCGCGGTGGTCGTTCGTGAAAATCGCCCCCGCTCTGACGACTGGGAGCTGGTCTGGAACGACGAATTCGACGTCGATGGCGCACCCGACCCAGCCAAGTGGAGCTACAACATCTGGCCACCCGGCAAGGTTAATCTAGAAGAGCAGTACTACACGGACCGCCTGAAGAACGTCCGCATTGAGGACGGCCTGCTGGTTATTGAGGCGCACGTCGAAGACTACGAAGGTGCGCGCTATACCTCCGGGCGCATCCACACGGAAGGAAAGGCGGACTTCCTGTACGGCCGCTTCGATATTCGCGCCAAGGTGCCGCGCGGGCAGGGCACGTGGCCAGCAGTCTGGATGCTGCCCACCGATCCGTTCCTCTATGCGACCAGCTGTGAGACCGGCGAAGACTGGCAGGGCAGCCCGACCTGCGACGCCTGGCCGAATTCCGGCGAGATCGACATTCTTGAGCATGTTGGCTACCAGATGGGCCACGTGCACGGCACGGTGCACAACCGCGCCTATTTCTGGATGAACTGGGAACAGCGCAAGGGTCGACTGATCGACAACGACGTCGCTGATGAGTTTCACGTCTACTCGGTGGAGTGGTACGAGGACCGCATCGATATGTACGTCGACGACGTGCTGTATTTCACCTACGTCAATGAAGGCACCGGCTGGCGCGCCTGGCCGTACGATCACGCTTATAACCTGATCATCAACATCGCAATGGGTGGTGCGTGGGGCAGTGCCGGCGGTCCGACTGACGACAGCGCTTTGCCCGCGAAGCTGCTGGTCGACTGGGTACGGATCTACCAGAAGCCGGACAGCGGTATGCAGGCAAACGTCGCCGGCGGCTGAAGCACACGAAGAAATTGATTCACGGCGGGCCTTCGGGCCCGCTGTTCGTTCAGGCGTAGACGCGCCGCAGGTCGGCGTCGACCATCTCCCGACCAAACGGCAGCAGCGCCATCGGTATCAGCTTCAGGTGCTGCAGTGCGATTGGAATGCCGACAATCGTCAGGGCAAAGAAAATCGCCAGCAGGAAATGCAGGATGGCGAGCTCGAGTCCCGGCAAGATGATCCACAGAATATTCAGCACGATCGACAGCGCCGAGTCCGGCTGCCGAATGGCCCGGACCTCACGCCCGAATGGCGCGAGCACTCCACCGGCAAGCTTGAAACACTGGAAGCCAAACGGGATCCCGATGATCGTCAGGCATAGCAGGATTCCGCCCAGCACGTAACCGATGAAGATCAGGAATCCACCAAAGACGAAAAATACGATGTTGCCAAGGAGACTCATGGTGTGGTGTTCATTCTGGACTTTGCTTGTGTCACATAGTTTAGACGATGGTGACCGGTGAAGGGTTTACGGGGTGTTTGTGTTCGGTGATTGGCATTGAGATGCCTGAATATGACCGCTTTGCCTTGCTAGCAGACTGTTGGTGTCTGCTTTTCTACGGTTAACGAAGTTCTGCTTTCGGCCAGAAGCAGACGCTCAGTCATCAATCAGCGCGCACCGCATCGCTGATATCAATGATGGCTTCTAAGTCGCCAGCGTCTATCTGTGTGTCTGACGCCA
>JBCCNM010000168.1:0-5912 GCA_039025835.1 Pseudomonadota bacterium
ATCTAGTTTGTTTCAGCTTGGCGTGCCTTATAAGCGCACCGAGCATGGAGAGTTCGATTCAGAGCTAAGCAACGTTGGCGCAATTGAAATGGACGACAGACTGCTGGGCCCGTTCGTAGTTGATGCGAATCGAAACGGAATACTCCTTTCTAGACGGACAGAAGATTCGGCGTTTTTTGAGTGGAGCAGGCTGCGCGGCCTTTCTCTAGTTACGACAAAGACTGGTAGTCTGGGGCTTCGAGCGGATTTTCGCGTTGGCAACTTCGGGCGGACATTCGATATCGTGTTCCCGTGGAAAAAAGAGCTGAATGGACTTCTCAGTCGTTCAGATTCCAGTACTCAAAAACAACCTTGATTTCGACCGCTCAGTATCGCAAGGACACCCTCGAGGGTATGGTCGAACCGGACGGTTGGGCCCTGCTCGACGCGGCCAGCGAACGCTTGTCGCTGTCCGCGCGCTCGGCGTATCGCGTGTTACGGGTCAGCCGGACGATCGCCGATCTGGCGAACGCGGAAACGATAACGCCCCCGCACGTGGCGGGGGCGTTGTCGTATCGGGAGTGGGCTCGTCGAGTGCGATGAGCCGGCGTCGCCCGTTGGTCGTCGTGTCACTAGAAACAAAACGCGGCAGGGACTTCGTCTGTCGTACACGCACCAGCTACTGCGGTGCCGCTTGCGTTGCAGACAAGCAGACGCGTTCCGATACCACCGTCGCAATAGAAAAGTCCCGGCGGTGCCGTTGCTGTGCACGACTGCTCGCCGACGATCTCCCCCTGGCTACACAACGCTTCGACGACGGTCGACGCCGAGGCTGAATCCCCGTTGACATCGGTGACCTGAACGGAGGCCGTGTAAGTTCCGCGAGTTCGATACTGGTGGGGCACTGACGGATCGTTCGACGTTCTACCAGATCCATCACCGAACACCCAGCTGTATTGGAAAGGGGCGTTGCCCGAGGTGACCGTTGCAATAAAGTCGAATTCCTTTGGCCCGGTTCGGTTTGCACGAACAGCGACCCTCACGCTTTCGTCGACTTCGACGCGTTGCGTCAGTCCGACTCTGGATACCTGATCGCCTGCGGCGTCGACCACCGTGCAGCGAGGACTGAAGGTTCCCTCCCGGTTGTAGGTATGCGGCACGTCCTCACCCGACACCACATTGTTGACGACGATACCGTCACCGAAATTGACATCAATAACGTACGGCGGCGTGCCGAGCGACGCAGTGCATCGCGCTATGACTGAGACCGGGGCGATGTTCGACTGATCGACTCGCTCGACACTGAGCTGCACCGCAAGATCCGATACCGGCGGCGGTGCGTCCGGGTCCGCGCAGACGGGCTGGCCCGCGTCGTCGAAGCCGGTGATCGCCTCGCCGGCATCGCAGCTAAACGTTGCGAAGCTTACCGCAGGTCCAGCAGGTCCAGCAGGTCCAGCAGGTCCAGCAGGTCCAGCAGGTCCTTGAGGGCCTGCCGGGCCTTGGGGACCTGTCGCACCCGCCGGGCCCCGTGCACCGGGGAGTCCTGCGATGCCGGGCGGACCTGCGGGTCCCGGTACGCCGGTCGCACCGGCCGGTCCAGGTTCGCCTCGAGGCCCCTCAGGCCCCGCCGGTCCCTGGGGCCCGGTGTCACCGCTGGCGCCCATCGGACCCGCGGGTCCGGGTTCACCGATTGGGCCGCTCGGGCCTGCCGGTCCTTGCGGCCCTGCGGGCCCTGGTTCGCCTTCGGGCCCCGCCGGTCCGGGTTCGCCCGGGGGTCCGTCGCTGCCTGCGCCGCCATCGCGGGAAATCGTCGCGATGAAGCCAACGCTGCGGTATCGGTTGGCGGCGACCAGTCGGTAAGTGCCGTCCGGGATGGCTTGCGGCAGGTTCGTGACGATCAGGTCCTTGCTGCTGCGGCGTACGGAGAGCTCCTGCTGGCCCAAAAAAACGCTGAGCGAGGCACCGCGCGGCAGTTGGTCACCAACGATAAACAGCCGATCCGGTCCGTCCGGGTCGATGTCCGGGATCACCGCGATGACCCGGCCATTGTTGCTCGCCAGGGCCGGTGTCCACAGCACGACCAGCAGTGCGGCACTCACCGCCTTGTTCAAAAAACGCCCCATGGTCTTGTCCTTTTTGTCATTAACCACAGGGCCAGCTTACGTAACACGTGTTGCCGGTACCTTACGGTTAACTTACGGCTCGTTGCCTGGGGCGATGTGTCGTTCAGGCAGGTCGTGGGTCCGAGAGGGCAGCCGGGGGGGGGGCGCACAGGGTTAGCGGAGGTCCGGTTGCCGCGCTGTCCGGCAACCAGAGCCGTGGCGCCGAACGCTGTTTTCCGACGCCAGAACGACCACGCCCCCGCAGGGCGGGGGCGTGGCTGGAAAAAAAGCGCTAAAAACAGACTACGAGGATTCGGCGACCATGTAGTCCACGGCAGCGGCCACTTCATCGTCGGACAGGTCGACGCGACCGCCCTTGGCCGGCATGTAACCCACCTCTCCTTGATAGCCGTTGATGGCGTGGTCATACAGCACGTCGATGCCCTGAGCGATGCGCGCCGTCCAGACGTCGGCGTCACCCGGGATTGGTGCGCCGCCGATACCGGCCCCGTGGCAGGCCAGGCAGGCCTGGTTGTAAACCTGGGGTCCGGACAGCGCGGCCATGACCGGCTCCGGCTCGGCGACGGTCTCGACGACCGGTGCCTGCACAACGCGCTCCTCGCCCGGCAGGAAGGCCTTTCCGACCGGCGCAATGCGATCGACGATGGCTTGCCTGTACTCCGGCGATTCCTTGACGAACTGGCCCTGTGTGACGTCCCCCAGCCACAGCGCAAAAATCAGAATGAAGACGGCGAACAGGGCGAGTGCGCCGACAACAAGCGAGTAAATATCAAAAAACTTCTGGTCCGATGCCAAGGTTCTGCTCCCACGGCGGTTTGCTCCTGACCGCAAATTATATCGACGGTCTCAGCGACTCGCTATCAGACAGGGCGCCTGCGGGCTTACTGCTCGAGCCACAACCTCATGAATTCTTCTGCGAACACGTTGGCGGATGCCCGCACCGCGTCGCGGTCGGTTTCGTCACCGACTTCGTAGGTCACCGACGGGATGCCGTAGCGCTTGTACATGTAGTTCTTGCCGTTCGCGGTCGCGGATACCGGGCGCGGGTCATTCTCGAACGGGTAGTTTTCGATGCGCTCGGCCGAGCGGGCCAGCCAGGTACGGGTAAAATCCTCCGGCCGGGTTGCTGCGGTCTGCGTGAAAAACTTGTTTTCGCGGGTCGAATGAAAATCGAGGAAGGAGACCACCGCGCTGGTCTCGGCGTCGAGCGCATCAAGCAGCGATTGAATTGCCTGCGTTTCGGGCTGGCTGAACGGACCCCAGTCGCGATTCAGGTCGATTTCACCGTTGTTGTGCCGCCAGTTGCCGTCGATCACGCCGTCCGGGTTCATCAGCGGCACGGCAATCACCCTGAATCGTTCACGGAACTGCGTTGCCAGGTCCGAGTCACCGAATACCGCTTCGGCAAACGCAAACATCGCGACGGCGCCGGAGACCTCCGGCGGGTGCTGGCGACCGGTCAGCAACACGGTGTCGCGTCCGGCGCCGCCGGTGTCCAGCGAGTAAATCGGCAGGCCGCCTCGCGAGCGGCCGATGGTTTGCAGGGCGGCCGGCGAGCTGGCATCGATTCGTCGTGACCAGGTTTCGTAAAGCTCCGGCGTCAGCAACTCATGCGCTGCGATCAGTATCGGCTTATCACCGAGCTCGAGATTCAGCACCAGCCGTGAGCCTTCTCGCGTGGTGCGCCACGCGGCATACGGCAGGGGTTTGAACACCTCACCGTCGAGGCTGCGCTTGGGCACGTAGCGATGCTTCCAGTCGTCGTAATCGAGAATGATGCGCACCGACCCCGGCTGGGCGGGCACCACGCGAAACGCGTACCACGGACTCGGGTTTCGGACCTTGTCGTCTTCGGGTTCGATCAGGATGCGCAGGGTGCGCGATCCGCGGCCAATGCAGTCTCCGGCGCGTGCGCCGACAAAGCTTTCGTCGATCGAGAATCGGTCTGTCGAGCACGTGCCGGGCGCCGGTGCGGTAGCGCAGCCGGTCAGTAGCAAAGCCAGGACGACAACTCTCAGCATTACGCCATATTATCAAACGTCCGCGGTGATCGTTTGCGCCAGCCGTTCGCCGGACACACAAGCCAGCGTCCAGCCAAGCATGCCGTGCCCTGTGTTGGTAAACAGCCCGTTCACCGCTGTGGCGCCGATGCATGGCTGGCTGTCCGGCGTCATCGGCCGGAGGTCACTCCAGCCCGGGCCGGTGTCGGCATCGTAGTCCGCTGCGAGGGGGCCAACCTGCTGCGCCGTGGTTTTCAGGTCCGCAACGCGATCCGCGATGTTGCCGGCGTGATAACCGCGAAAATCCGCGAAACCGGCGATGCGCATCCGATCGCCGAGTCGGCTGAACACGAAGTGCCGATCGAGTACGGTCACGCTGACCGAGGGCGGTGCCGGACCTGGCGGCAGCGTGAGGCTGTAGCCGCGCATCGGTTCGATCGGCAGTTTTAGCGATGGCGCGAGTGCAGGACTGTGCGCACCGGCACACAAAACCACCGCGTCTGCCGCATGACGTTCCCCGGCGACCGTGACGCCACGCACCCGGCCCTTGTCGTCGTCGATCCGGTCGACCGGTCGACCGAGGTGAAATTGCGTGTCCGTGTTCGCTTCCAGCCACTGTCGCATCGCTTCGCAAAAGCGATGCGCATCGCCGACTTCATCACCGGGTGAATACACGGCCGCAAGCGGCTTGTGTACAAACTCCCGGATTGCCGGTTCGATATCGACGGTTTCCTCGTAGCTCAGCAAAGCGTTGTCTGAGCCCAGTCCGGATTTCAGTGCAATTCCGCGGCGCGCATTGCGGACCTGTTGCTCGCTGAACAGCAGGACCAACTTGCCGGCGCACTTGTGGTCGAATTCGATGCCGGTGTGGTCACGCAGCGCATGCATGAGCTCCGCCGAGCGCAGCGCGGCCCGAAACGTGGCCAGTGTGTTGGCGTCACTGCGCTGCCGGGTGCACTGGGCAAGAAACAGGAGGCCCCAGCGAAGAAAGCGCGGACTGAAGCGGATGCGAGCGCCGATGTCGCGATGCGCAAGCAGCCCGGGTATCGCCTTCACAAAGCCCGGGCTCGCGAGCGCGTCAGAGAAGGTGTAGGAAAGCTGTCCGCCGTTAGCGAAGCTGGTGCCCGCGCCGGTTGTCGACTTGCTGTCGAACACCGAGACCTGATGCCCCTGCCGCGACAGGTAGTACGCGGTTGTAACGCCGATGACGCCTGCGCCTACAATACTGACGTGCATGTTTACCGCTTCCCCCGGACACTCAAGACAGACCGACAAACGGCCGACAACGTCTGACCGCCACACTAACAGAGGCTGCGCGTGACTACCCGACTTCTCCTGATGCTTTTCCTCCTGCCGAACGCGGCGCTGGCCCAGGTGTCGGGCGATGACTTTGCCGCTCGGCTTGTCAGTGATACCGGACGCTCTCTCGAGTCGGTCAGCGTGACCCTGGACGGTGTCGATCTCGCCGTGAACGCCGACGGCCGGTTTCGCCTGCCGCGTGACAGTGATCGTCCCCGGCGTCTGCGCGTGATGGCCGACGGACACTATGCCTTCGTGCACACGATCGGGGCGTCCGACTTAAGGGACGGCCTGTTCGGGACAATCACTCTGGTAGAGAAAAAGCCCGGGCGGCGACTGCTGTTGTTCACCGGCGATGCGATGCTTACTCGCCGCTTCTTTGAGCCGCCGGCCGATGAACTCACGCTTGTGCAGGCTGACACGCTGGAGAGCGATGTGCGGCGTCTGCTCGATCCGGTGCGGCCGTACATCGGCCTGGCGGACTACGCGTCGGTGAACGTGGAAACGGTGC
>JBCCNM010000169.1:0-5796 GCA_039025835.1 Pseudomonadota bacterium
AGCAAAGCCCAGATCCTGGCTGACGAGACGCACGACGTCTCGATCCGCGACCGCCATCAGCGCTCGAATGCCGGGCACGACAAAACCGGCGCGCATGCGCTTTAAGCCCTGCGACACCAAAATGCGATTGTTGTGGTCGAGAGGAACCACGTCCGCGATTGTGCCGAGTGCCACCAGGTCCAGGTAGTCCAGCGGAATGCGCGCTGCACCCCTTACACCCTGTTCCTCGAGCCGGCGGCCCAGTGCAGCGACAACGTAAAAAGCCACGCCGACACCGGCCAGGCTGCGACTGCCAAACGCGCTGCCGGTCAGGTTTGGATTGACGATGACATTGGCGTCCGGCAACACCTCGGGCGGCAGGTGATGATCGGTCACCAACACATCGATGCCCAGCTCGCGCGCGCGCTCGACTCCGTCGAGACTCGAGATGCCGTTGTCGACAGTCACGATCAGACTGGTCTGCCGGGCGGCCGCAATATCGACGATCGGTGGCGACAAGCCGTAGCCAAAATCAAACCGGTTTGGCACCAGGTAGTCGACGTTGCCAAAACCAAAGCGCCGAAAGCAGCGCAGCAGCAGAGCGGTACTCGTGGCGCCGTCGACGTCGAAATCGCCGATCACAGTGATGTGTCGGTCGCGGTGCGCGAGTATCAGCTCGACCGCATCGGCCACATGTTCAAGCGAACGGATCGGCAGTAACTGCTTCATCGCATAGTCGAGTTCGACGTCGGCGGTCACACCGCGGCTCGAAAACAACGCGGCGAGCACAGCGTCGGCACTACGCGCGACGCCGGTAGCCGGCGACTGACGCGCGACGACCGGCCTCAAGCCGGTGGCTCCAGCTCGACGTGCCGGCGGGACCAGAAACGCCAGCGACCGGCGCCGGACGCATCGATTGTCATCCCGTCGCGAGAGAACAGCATCACGGGACGATCGGTATCGAGCAGGCGCGATATCGCCTGCAGCTCATCACCGATATCCAGGACGCACGCCGCGCCGTCAGCCGGCGGCGAATCCAGACGTCCGCGCGCCTCGGCGCCGTAGAGTGTCCACAGACCGCGAAGCAGGGAATCGTCGCTGCACAGCACCGGCAGTGACTTCGGCTCGGGCATCAACGCGGTACCACCGCCCCAAAGCCAAAGTGAGTTAACCACCCGGGCGCCGCGCTGCTGTCGTCGGTCGTTGAGTGGATGCTCGTGCAGACACATCTCGATCTCGGCGAGCCGACGTCGAAAGTCATCGGCCCCGTCGCCCGCCGGCAGGTACTGGTTCGGCAGCAAGCCGTCGATCAGCGAGGTTGGATACGCGGAGGTTGCGAACGGTGCATCCGCGAGCAGGTAAATGCCGCTGCCGGCAACGACGAACGACCAGCCGTCTCCACCCAGATGGTCATTCAGGTGATCGACCAACGCCGTACGCTCATCAGCGTCGACCGCCTGCGCCATCAGGCAGAGATGGTCCAGCCTGGGCTCCAGGTACACCGGATCGGCTGCAGCGACCCAGACGTCGGCGAGCTTATCTGCATCCTCGCGATACCGGGTTGCCGCCCGACTCAGCAGATCCGCATCGGCACCGAGCGTTTTGAGCAGTCGTGCGGCCGGTGATACGAGGCCGCTGCCGGCAGCCAGCCTCGCATGCCGCAATCGCTGCCGGCTGCGCTCGTCGAGTCGGCCGAGTCCGATCGGTCCGGTGAGAACGAAAACGTAATTTGTCGTGCTCGATGCCAAATGCCTTGCCCTGTGCGTGCGCAACCGTAAGATGCGGCGGGCATGGTAACGGAAACGTCGATTGAAATTCACACGTGACATCCCCGGGCTGACTACTATCCGTGGTGTGTCCGAGTCCGGCTTCCTGATCGCCGACGACACGCTGAGCGGCATCCTGCTGGTGACCGGCGAAGGGCTGGTCAATGCGGCCCTCGACAAGGCGCTCGACGAGCTCTTGCTCGATGACTTTGATCCGCTGCTGGCCACCGAACCCGAGATCGTAATCATCGGCAGCGGCAGCGAGGCGTTGTTTACTCCGCGCGAACTGATGTTCGGATTCGCGCGTCGCGGCACCGGCCTGGAGGTTATGGAAACGCGCGCAGCCGCGCGGACGTTTAATGTTTTGGTGAGTGAAGGACGGCGTGTCGCCGCGCTGATGTACCCGCTGACCTGAGTCGTTACAACAGCGTTTCGGGCGTGAGCCCAACGTCGAGCATGCCCTCTTCCAGGGATTTCAGCGCGGCGACCTGAATCTGGCGAACTCGCTCGCGAGTCACACCGAGATCTGAGCCAATCTGCTCGAGCGTCTGGCGCCGCTGGCCGTGCAGACCAAAGCGTTTTTCAACCACCTCGAGCTGCTTTTGCGGCAGGTGCGACAGCCAGTCCTCGACCACGACATGCACCGCCTCTGCCTGCGCCAGTCGCTGCGGCTCAAGATCGGACTTGGCCGGCAGTGCCTCCACGAGGCTGGACGCATCGTCGTCGGTTCTCAGCGAGGCCAGCATCGAGCGGTTTTGCAGGGCAAGCAATCGACGCACGTCATCGACGGTCTTTTCAAGCGCGTCGGCGAGCTCGCCGACCGTCGGCTCGCGATCCAGCGAGGCCCGCAGGCTGCGTGATTTACGCCGACACGCATTGATGTCCTTGCTGACATGAATCGGCAGTCTCACGGTATCGGTCTGGTTCATGATGCCACGTTCGATGGTCTGCCGGATCCACCATGTGGCGTAGGTTGAGAATCGAAAACCGCGCTCGGGGTCGAACTTCTCGACCGCATGAATCAGCCCAAGATTGCCTTCCTCGATCAGGTCCAGCAGCGGCAGGCCACGGTTGATGTAGCGACGCGCGATCCGCACGACCAGGCGCAGATTGCTCTCGATCATGCGCTGTCGACAGGCTTCGTCGCCGGCCAGTGCACGGCGTGACAGGTCTTTTTCCTCGTCGGCAGTCAGCAACGGTGCAGCGCCGATGTCTTTCAGGTAGAGCTGGACGGGATCCGAGGACGTGCGCGGGCGACCGCCGACCGGCGGTTTCGTGGGTTTCTGCGAATTCGCGATAACCACGCGCCTCTCCTGCTGTGCAGGCCGCGTGGCGACGACATCGAGTTATCTCGCTGGCAGGAACTGTCGCGGGTTAACCGGCTTGCCGTTGCGCCTGATTTCAAAATGCAGTCGCGGCTTGCGTTCCGGGCCTTCACCCATCCTCGCAATCGGCTGGCCCTTGCGAACGGTCTCGCCTTCTTTGACCAGCACGGACGCTGTGTAACCGTAGGCGCTCAGATAGGTGTCGTTGTGCCTGATGATAATAAGCTGGCCGTAGCCGATCAGTCCACTGCCGGCGTAGACCACCTTGCCGGAGGCGGCAGCACGCACCGGTTGCCGCGAGGAACCGTCGATCAACACGCCGGTTCCGGGGCCGGGTTTTCCGCCAAATTCCACATTGATTCGGCCGGATGTCGGCCACGACCAGGCGGGAGGTGGCTCTGCGGGCAGCTCCGGCAGTGGCTTCGGTGCCGGGCGTGTCGCTGCCTGCGCGCGCGATGGCGTCAGGCGCAGTCGCTGCCCGGGGTAAATCAGGCTGCCGTCACCCAGTCGATTCCAGCGCGCCAGGTCATCGGGGTCCTTGCCGTAACGAAACGCGATCGAAAACAGGGTTTCGCCGGAACGCACGATGTGCATCGTCGGCGGTTCGCGCAGCGGACTGCCGCAGGCCGTGAGCAGCAGCATGACCGCGAGCAGGCTATAGAGCCGGACGACGCGCACGGGATTCAGTGCGCCAGCATCAGGTAGGCCACCAGCGCAGCGACCAGGGCCACGGCCAGCCAGCCAAGACCTTCCACGTATTTGGTCACCTGCGCTTCCAGTTTCGCACCGCCGAGCACAATGAATCCGGCAACGAGGAAAAAGCGGGCACCGCGGCCGACGATCGATGCGAGCACAAAGCCGACCGGATTCAGCACGACAACGCCTGCTGCGATCGTGAAGATCTTGTAAGGCACCGGCGAGAAACCAGCGATAAACACGGCCCAGACGCCGTAGGTGTCGAACCACTGCCGAGAGGTCTGGTATGCGCCCCAGTAGTCCGACTCGCGCAGCCATGGCTCGATGGCTTCGAAGGTGAGATAGCCGATGCAATACCCGGCGATACCGCCGAGCACCGAAAACACCGTGGTGATCAGGGCGAATCGCCAGGCGTGTCGGCGGTTGGCGAAGCACATCGGCGCGAGCATGACGTCGGGTGGAATCGGGAAAAACGACGACTCCGCGAAACTCAGACCCGCAAGATAGCGCGACGCGTGTGGGTGGCGTGACCAACCAAGGACCCGCTCGTACAGAGGCCGAAACAGCTTCACGAACCGTGTACCAGCGGCACAAAACTCACCGGGCCCAGCGACACCTGCTCGTAGTGATCGTCGAGTCGCGTAACCTGCATCAGCTCCTGGGCGCGCTCGGGTCCGACCGGAATGATCAGCCGGCCGCCCGGAGCCAGTTGCTCGAGCAGTTTCGCGGGCATCTCGCTTGCCGCCGCCGCGACGATGATGCCGTCGTAGGGCCCGTACTTCGACCAACCCAGCCAGCCGTCACCCGGACGAAACTGCACGTTGTACACGCCGAGTTCACGCAGCCGCTGTCGGGTCTTGCGCAGCAATTCAGGAATGCGTTCCACCGAATAAATCTGTTTGACCAACGGCGACAGGACGGCGGTCTGGTAACCACAGCCGGTACCGATCTCGAGCACCTTGTCGCCGCTGAAACCGTCAAGCAGCGCTTCGGTCATACGCGCGACGATGAACGGCTGACTGATCGTCTGTCCGTGACCGATCGGCAGTGCCGTGTCCTCGTAGGCCCGACTGGCCAGTGCCTCGTCAACGAACAGGTGTCTCGGCACCTGCTGGATGCGGGTCAGCACGGCTTCACTGCGAATCCCGTTTTCGATCAGACGTTTGACCAGCCGGTCTCGCGTGCGCGCCGACGTCATACCGATACCCTGTGTGCCCTGGCTCGCCGGTGTCATGAGCCCAGCCATTCCGTCAGTGTCTGCAGCGACTCATGCCGGGTCAGGTCGACCTTCAGCGGAGTTACCGACGCGAAGCAGTTATCGATGGCGTGAAAATCCGTGCCCGGTCCGGCATCCGCTTCCCTACCGGCGGGCCCAATCCAGTAAATCGTGCGGCCGTGCGGGTCTTTCTCTCGATGTATCGCCTCGGACTTGTGACGAAACCCGAGCCGCGCAGACTCGACACCGCGCAGCTCACTGGCCGGAACGTCCGGGACATTGATATTCAGAATGACATCCGACGGCAGCGGTGAGTGTTCGAGTTTCCTGACGATGTCGACAACAACGCCGGCGGCGGTGTCGAAGTGTGTCAGTCGCTCACCGACCAGTGACACCGCAACGGTCGGCAAGCCAAGGAAACGCCCTTCCATCGCGGCGGCGACGGTGCCGGAGTAGATCACGTCGTCACCGAGGTTCGCGCCGTGGTTGATGCCGGAGACCACCAGATCCGGTTCGTCGTCGAGGAATCCTTGCAGCGCGATATGCACGCAGTCCGACGGTGTGCCATCGACGGCGTAGCGGTTTTCGCCGACCCTGGAAATCCTGAGCGGCTGGGTCAGCGACAATGAATTGCTGGCGGCGGATCGATTGCGGTCCGGCGCCGCCACGACAATATCGGCCACCGACTCGAGCGCCGTCGCAAGTACATTGATACCGGTGGCAAGGTAGCCGTCGTCGTTGCTGACGAGGATTCTCATTCTTGTGGCAGACGATTGGTGATTCAGGACGCGCTCACTATACTCAATGTTTCTCC
>JBCCNM010000170.1:0-5757 GCA_039025835.1 Pseudomonadota bacterium
CCGAAAGCACAACTCCAAAGATTCAAAGAAAGCTGACATCGCGTGTCGGCTTTTCAATGATTGCTGAAATTTAGTTCGAAGTACTTCAATTGATCCCGAGCTTCTTTTTTAAGTAGTCACTCGTCAGGTGCTTCTCGATATCCATCGGGTCGCAGCTGCCATCCGGGTCGAAGTCGATCGGACCGATTTTCCTGGCGACTTTCAGCGCTGCCGTATTGAGCTGCTTATTGCGTTTGCCGATGCCCATCAGAGCGCCGCCCATTGCTAATAGGGTGTCGATTGGAGCATTGGCAGAGGCTTTGTTGATAGTGGCAATGTGATCCAGAAAAAAGGCGTCATCCGGTGCGCTTTTCTTCTTGTCTTTGGAAATCTCATAGAGCAGGCCGTAGCCGTAGCCGCAGCGCTGGCGTACCGGGTCGCTGCTTGCGATCCACTTGTTGACCAATTCGACAACGAACGGTGCCTTGGCGAGAGTCGCATCGCAGGAGGAGAATACATGTGCCAGGTGACCGCCTTGCAGGTTTTCGACCTGCCGCTCTGCTTGCTCCATCGTGATCGTTTTCGGGTCGTCGACAAGCAATGAAATGATCTTCATCTCGTAGTTCTTGGAAGACCACAGCTGTTTCGCAAGTTTCGGATCCTTGCCAACTGACTTGGAAAACTTGCGCAGCTTCGTCAGGCCGATTCCGTAACTGGACAGGCCACCGGAACTCTCCTTCAGTTTTTCCCAGTGCGCGATGCCGCGCTCGTCCTGATTGGCTTTCAGGTAGTCGAGTACCTCGGATTTATTCATGCCTCATCTCCCCCAAAGGCGTGTGTGTTCGTCTAGTTTTTGTAGACTTTGCCGTCCTTCATGACGAAGTCGACGTCCAGCAGTTCCTCGATGTCTTCCAGCGGTGAGCCGCTGACAGCAATGATGTCGGCCAGCTTGTCAGCTTCGATGGTGCCGAGACTGTTGGACATACCTATCAGGTCGGCCGCATTGATCGTAGCGCTGACAATAACGTCCATCTCAGACATCCCGGCGTTAACCATCAACACCGCTTCTTCGGCGTTGGTGCCGTGCGGTGAAATACCGCTGTCGGTGCCGTAGGCGATTCTCACCCCGGCTTTGTGCGCACGTTCAAAGTTACCGGCCATGTCATTGCCCACGCGGATGGCTTTTTCCCGGATAGCCGGGCTCATGAAGTCGGCCTCAACGGCGGCGGTGGCAACCGTTTTACCGGCAAGCAGCGTCGGGACCAGGTAGGCGCCTGTCTCAATGAACAGCGGAATGGCGCGCTCACCGGCGTAGCTGCCGTGTTCTACGCTGGCTACACCGCCTCGCAGTGCTGCGACAATGCCGTCTTCGTGATGCGCGTGCGATGCCACCTTGCGACCCATGCGGGCAGCGGCGCGCACGACCTCGGCGATCTCGTCAGCTTCCATCTGCTGGCCGGTGCCGGTGGCGCGGTCGGTCATCACTCCGCCAGTGGACGTGATCTTGATCAGGTCGGCGCCGTACTTGATCTGGTTGCGTGTGGAGCGACGACAGTCGAACGGACCGTCACACACGGATTCGTCCGTCAGATAGCGCATGAATTCCGGACGAACGCCGCTGACGTCCGCGTGACCGCCGGTGATGGCAACCCGACCCGCGGCAACAATACGCGGTCCGTCAATCCAGCCGTTGGCGATGCCGTCGCGCAGCGCATACATCTCCTGGCCGCTGTTGCCGACATCGCGCACCGTCGTGAATCCGGCCATCAAGGTACGCATGCCGTACATGATGCTGCGCATCTGCATCATCTGCGACGACATCTTCAGTCGATCGATGTCGCGCTGCGGTCCCATCTCGCCCTGCAGATGCACGTGCATGTCCATCAGGCCCGGCAGCACGAAGTGATTGCGCAGGTTGATGACGGCGGCATCGTCGTAGTCCGCCGGATCCGCGAAGCCATCGATAACGTCAACGATCCGGTTATCGGTGACCACGATCGTCTGGTCACGCTGCGGACGTTCGCCCGGGACCGCGAGCAGTGTGCCGGCGTGAATCAGTTTGGTGTCCGCGAATGACGGTGCTGCCGCGATGAACAGCGACGCGGCGACGAAAGCCGCGAGCAAATGGCGCATGTGGATTCTCCCCCAGAGATCGTTAGTGTTGTTCCGTCTGAGTATAGCCCAGACCCTGCAGTGCCCGTGTGGCTCGCATCGCCGGTTGCTTGTCGGCCCCCGGTCATGGATAGTGGGGTAGTCACCGAGGTAACGACATAACGTGTAAACGTTTGGCCTTTTCGAGGAGAAAAACGCCATGAGTGACGATAAGAAATCCGAAACGAACGAGACCGACGCCGAAAACGGCGCCGCAGACAGCAAGCCTGCCGGCGGACCCACATTCGGGGAGTCCTCGCAAAGCAGCGGCCCCAATTTTGAGCCGACACCCGACCCGCTTGCCGGCGTCAAGAAGGCCGGGGGTGACGCCTGGAAAGCGACCGAAGGCAAGACGGTGTCGATGCGCACCTACATCGGCTCAATCATTGCCGTCATCGTGCTAATGATGCTCGCGCGCTGTGGCGGCTGACCCGACCCGGTCACTGAATCCCGTTCGACACAGCGTCTAGCTGCGTATCGGCTGTCGGTATGCGCATAGACACGCCCGGCTATCTGCATTTCCTGCAGGCGCTCCTGCTGGTCGCTGCATGGTATGTCTTCTTCAAGCTCGACTGGGAGTGGGCCGATGTCGTCTACTACTGGTACCGCACAGACTGGCTCGTGGTTGCGGTCATCGCGACGCCGATTCTCGCTATTCTGTGTTGGCCGCTGGTCGGGCTGTACCGGGAGTACCGGGCATGGAAGATTCTCTGCCAGCCGTTCGACATTGATTCAGACCCCTTTATCGATGTGGATCTCGAGAAGGAAGCGTATGGCGATATCCTGTTTCGCGATGGGTATTCGATCTCGCACACGGCCATATTCGCGTCAAAGACCGGCCTGATCGTGCGCAAGGCCGCGTACCCGAAACTGTTCCCTACTTTTGAGATTCGCTGGGAGCAGGTGTCGAACATCTACTTCGTAAAGATGTACCGGGATAAAAAACACGGGACGGACTCCCGCGGTGTCGCTCGCGTCACGCTGTCCTTTGCTGAAGAGTTCGTAATGGTGTTGCCGTGGCGCAAGCGATTTAATCGCCACGTGCCGGATACCATCGGCTTTCAGCGCGAGTCGGTGATGTCGTCCTGACGCTGTCGCTATACTCCACGCTTACCCAATACCGGAGCCGAACATGACTGACGATCTCGCCGCGCAACGCTGCAAGCCCTGCGAGGGCGGCGTCGAGCCACTGACCCGTGCGCAGTCGGAAAAACTGATGGAAGCCTTGCACGCTGACTGGCGACTCTCCGACGACGGCAAGTCGTTGTCACGCAGCTACCGTTTCAAGATGTACAGCCGGACTATCGCATTTGCCAACACCGTCGCGTGGATTGCCACGAACGAGGGCCACCACCCGGACATGCGGGTGAGCTATGGCACTTGCGAGGTGAGCTGGACAACCAACGCGATCAAAGGCCTGTCGGACAATGACTTTATCTGTGCGGCAAAGATGGATCGCTGCGAGTCGAGTGTCATGGCCGAATGATCGGTATCGATGATATCGAGGCAGCCGCTGGGCGACTCGCTGGCGTGGCCATTCACACGCCTCTGATCGAAAACGACGAACTCAACCGTGTGGCCGGCGGTCGTGTGCTGGTCAAACCGGAGTGCCTGCAGCGTACCGGCTCGTTCAAGATCCGTGGTGCATACAACCTGATCAGCCAACTCGATGCGGCAGAGCGGCACAAGGGTGTCGTCGCGTTTTCATCGGGCAATCATGCCCAGGGCATAGCCGCGGCCGGCCGTATGCTCGGCGTGGCGACAACCATCGTCATGCCGTCTGACGCACCAGCGACAAAGCTCGCCAATACCGAACGGCTGGGCGGTAAGGTGATTACCTACGACCGCTACACCGACAGCCGCGAGGCCATCGCTGAACGGATCGCGGCAGAGACCGGCAGCACGATTGCGCCGTCGTTTAATCACCCGGACATCATCGCCGGTCAGGGCACTGCGGGTCTGGAGATTCGCGATGACCTGCTTGAAGCCGGCCTTGTCCCGGACCAGTTTCTGATCTGTTGTGGTGGCGGAGGCTTGTCAGCCGGCTCCGCGCTGGCGCTGCGCTCCGCGTTTCCCGGAGTCGCCATTCACCCGGTAGAGCCTGCGAACTTCGACGACACGGCGCGATCGCTTGAAAGCGGTCAGCGTGAAAGCAACGACAAGTCGGCACGCTCCATTTGCGATGCCATACTCACAGACTCACCGGGAGACCTGACATTCGACATCCTGTGTCGCGTCGACGCTCACGGGCTCGTGGTCTCGGATGACGAGGTGCGCGCGGCTATGCGATTTGCGTTTCGGCACTTGAAGCTGGTGGTGGAGCCAGGTGGCGCGGTGGCGCTTGCGGCTGTGCTGTCGGGTAAGGTCTCAACGAACGATCGGCTCACCGTGCTGACACTCAGCGGGGGTAATGTGGATCTGGCGCTTTTTGATGCGATTCAGGCGGAGCGCGGCTGAGTCCGGTTGAGAATGCCGGGTTTGCGACCGTCGACGCTGGCGAGCCGAACGGCAAGCTGGCGACGCTGCTGCCAGTTGTCGAGCCAGTTGACGACCCGCTCGATCTGCTCGAGGTCCGGCTTCACCCGTGACGGCGGCATTTCGCAAATGCCCATGCCGTTTTCCGCCGCGTAGACAAAGTTCTGGCTGTCGCGCATGACCGCGATAATCGGAATGCCCAGTGAGTCCAGAAAGCGCATCAGCTTCGAAAAACTCTTGGTGTTCTTGCGGGTGCGATTCGCAATCACGGCCAGCTTGCGTTCGTTGCGATTGATCTTTGCGACCAACAGCAGATCGGCGATGCAGCGAGACACCGCGTGGATATCCATCGGCGAAGGCAGCACAGGCACCAGGATGCTCGATGCATCGCGGGTCAGTTCACGCAGGTCGTCGTGCGACACCGCCGCCGGTGAATCGACAATGAGGTTCAGCGTGTCGCTCGGCAGCCGGAGCTGCCAGCTTCGCGTGGCTTGCATGCTGTTCTTGTAGGCTGCGATGCCGTTGACGGTCGGCAATGTGTCCGAACGACGATCCAGCCAGCCCACGCTGGAGCCCTGCGGATCGAAATCCATGATAGTCGGGGTGGCACCACGCGCCGCGTAAGCGGCGGCAATATTCGTCACCAGCGTCGATTTGCCGCAGCCTCCTTTCGGATTGAGGACAACGATGCGATTCAGCGAATTTTTGCGAGGGCTTCCCAACATGCTGAAACCTTGAAGCTTCGTGGCGTTTTGATCCCGGAACCAGTTCACATAATACGCGAGCGATCCGGGATTCCCAGCACCAGAGCGTTATAAATCAGGCTCTTGGCGCGTATTCCTCGTATTCTGGCGTGTTTCCGTCACTGCACGACCAGCTCACTGCCGAGCCTTTGAAGAGTCGTCCACCGGCCTCAACCCCCGGATCGGAGTCGAGACTGTCGGCGAGCAACTTGTAGCGAGCGATGTGTTCTTCGCCGGGGGTGAACGCCAGGTCAACTGGTGTGACAATGAGATTGCTTGCGTGGCCGGTGCCGCTGGCCTTGCGGCAGCGCCGGCAGTGACAGTGCCATAAGGCGATCTGCGTGCCGCCGATCCGGTATTCGACATCGCCGCACAGGCAGCTTCCGGTCAGGCTCATTTCCGCCATGCC
>JBCCNM010000171.1:0-5636 GCA_039025835.1 Pseudomonadota bacterium
CATCATCAGGCTTTTGCAGGCACCATCATGGACGATGCGCGACTGCTGTCCCGTGTGATTCGGACAGGCCGTGACGAGCAGCGCTCTTACGACCTCTGCCGTGACCTTCTTGAGCGATTCGACAGTCTGCGCGGCGTGCTGGACGCCAGCCGAAACGACCTGCTGGAGGTGCCGCACATCGGTTCGGTACGGGCCAGCACTCTGCTCGCCCTGCCCGTCATCGCACAGCGCTACTTCGAGACCTCGATCCGCAGCGGCGAGACCATTCGCTGCCCGTCCGATACCGAGTCGTTTCTCGCCGCACGGCTGTCGCACCTCGGCCACGAGGTGTTTTGCTGTCTGTATCTCGACAATCGTCACCGGGTGCTGCGCTTCGACGAGCTGTTTCGCGGCACCATTGACGGCACGTCGGTGTATCCCCGCGAGGTGGTCAAGGAGGCGCTGGCGATCAATGCAGCGGCCGTGATCGTGGCGCATAACCACCCCAGCGGGGTCGCCGAGCCCAGCGGGGCGGATGAACGCATCACCCAGCGCCTGAAAGCGGCCCTGGAGCTGGTCGATATCCGGCTGCTGGATCACCTCGTGGTGGGCCACGGCGTGACAGTGTCACTGGCGAGCCGCGGGCTGGTCTGAGCAGGTCTTCAGGGTAACGCGACAGACACGACGCAAGTGCTTGTAAATGCAGGGCTGTGCTGGTTTAATATCGCGCTCTTCGCCCGCGGATCGCGGGCAGTTTTATTATAAATCAGAGACTTAAGTACGATGTCCAAGGTTTGCCAGGTGACTGGGAAGCGCCCGCAGAGCGGCAATAACGTTTCTCACGCCCACAACAAGACTCGCCGTCGCTTCCTGCCCAACCTGCAGTCGAAGCGTTTCTGGCTGGAATCCGAAAAGCGCTACGTCCGCCTGCGTGTCTCGCACAAGGGTATGCGCATCATCGACAAGCACGGCATCGACAAGGTGGTTGCCGACCTGCGTGAGCAGGGCCAGCGCGTCTAATCAGAGGTAGCTGACAATGGCTAAAACGAATCGCGAAAAAATTCGTCTCGTCTCGAGTGCCGGCACCGGCCACTTCTACACGACGGCGAAGAACAAGAAGCTCCATCCCGAAAAGATGGAAACGAAGAAGTACGATCCGGTCGTGCGCAAGCACGTCACGTACAAGGAAGCGAAGATCAAATAGCTCGTCGCTGACACCGTCTTTGAAAAGCCCGCTCACCGCGGGCTTTTTTGTTTGAGATCCGATACCCGATGCCAGAACTGCCCGAAGTCGAAACCAGCCGCCGCGGTATCGAGCCCTACCTCGCCGGGCAAACCGTCACCGACGTGGTGATTCGGCAGCGGCAATTGCGCTGGCCGGTGCCGAGAAGCCTCGATGCCAGCCTGCCGGGCCAGCAGATTCGCTCCGTCGACCGCCGCGCCAAATACTTGCTGATCAACACCGATGCCGGGTCGGCCATCCTGCATCTCGGTATGTCCGGACATGTCAGCATCCTGCCGCAGGGCACACCGGCCGGGGTCCACGACCACGTCGATATCCTGTTGTCCTCCGGCGAGATGCTGCGGCTGCGTGATCCGCGCCGCTTCGGCTCGCTGCACTGGAGTAAGAAGCCGCACGCCCACAAGCTGATCCGCGACCTGGGGCCGGAACCGCTCGGCGACGACTTCAACGGTGCTCATCTGTACGAGGCATCACGCGGGCGAAAGGTCGCTGTGAAACCGTTCATCATGACCGCGCCCGTTGTCGTCGGGGTTGGCAACATCTATGCGAGCGAAGCGCTGTTTCGTGCCGGTATTCATCCCAAGCGTGCAGCGGGTCGTATCTCGAGGGCGCGTTATGACGCGCTCGCCGATGCGATCAAGGACGTGCTGGCACGGGCAATCGAGGCCGGCGGCACGACACTGCGGGATTTTTACGGCAGCGACGGCTCAAGCGGCTATTTTCAGCAGGAGCTGGATGTCTACGGCCGGGACGGTGAGCCTTGCAAGACCTGTGGTGACACGGTTCGCTCGATGGTCCTCGGTCAGAGGAACACGTTCTACTGCCCGAGCTGCCAGCGTTAGCGGCCGACACGCTCCAGCAACGCCTTCTCGACCGCCGCTGAGACGAACTGACTGACGTCACCGCCGAGACTCGCCACCTCGCGCACCAGGCTCGACGAGATGAAGTTATAGGTCTCTTTCGGCGTCAGGAACATCGTCTCGACTTCCGGCACCAGGTTGCGGTTCATCGCGGCGAGCTGAAACTCGTACTCGAAGTCCGACACCGCGCGCAAACCGCGAACGATGGCCTGCAAGCCATTCTTTTTGGCGAAGTCGACGGTCAGCCCCTCGTAGCGGCGGACCTCAACATTCGGCACGTCGGCCAGCGCCAGTTTGGCCATCGCGAGGCGTTCGCCCTGGCTGAACATCGGTGCCTTGCTGCCCGAATCCGCCGCCACCGCGACAACAACCCGGTCGAAAATCGACACGGCGCGGCGCACGAGATCCTCGTGGCCCAGAGTGATGGGATCAAACGTCCCCGGATACATGGCCGCTACTGGCATGGTTCCCCCTGCGTGCGGATCAGTGAGTAGCGCACGTTGCCGGCCGTCTTGCTCTTGTCGAGTGTCCAGTCCGGCGGCAGCGCAATCTCTTCCGCGTGTCGATCCTGTTCGATGTAGACGCGACCACCGCGTCGCACCGTTCCCTGCTCGTCGATCAGTCTACACAAATCGGCTAGCGAATCATCCGCGAACGGCGGATCGAGAAACACCAGGTCAAACGGCGGCGCCTTGGTCGAGCGCAGGTAGTCAAAGGCGTCCTGTTGGCGAATATCGGCGGCGTCGGCCTTCAGCAGCTCGGCGGCTTCGCGCAAGGCCCTGGCCGCTTTCGCGGATCGCTCGACAAACACGACCTCATTGGCGCCACGTGACAGCGCCTCAAAACCCAGCGCACCGGTGCCGGCAAACAGGTCCAGTGCGCGTTGCCCAGCGATGCGCGGTCCCAGCCAGTTGAACAGCGTTTCACGGACGCGCTCGCTGGTCGGGCGCAGACCGTCGACATCCGCCACGGGCAACACCCGGCTGCGCCAGTTTCCGGCTACAATCCGCAGGCGACCGGGCCTGTTAGCGCCCATGATTTTTGTCCCGCCGGCTCATCCGGGTATTTCACGATGAGCCATGAAGGAAGTGCAAGTGTTTGGCAAAAAGGACGACGCGGGCAAAGGCGGCTTTTTCACCCGTCTGCGTGCGCGCATCAACAAGGGCGACAGCTGGCTCACCTACGATCTCGCCAACCTCGTGCCGGGCGGCAAGGTTGATGAAGACACGCTGGAGGAGCTGGAAACGCTGCTGGTCATGGCCGACGTCGGCATCACCACCACGCAGCGCATCATCGAAGACGTCGAGAAACAGCTCAATCGCAGCGCCCTGAAGGACGTGGCCGCATTGCGCGAGGGCCTGCAGCACGCACTGCAGCAGATTCTTGATCCGGTGGCCGTGCCGCTGCAAATCGACAGGTCAAAGCAGCCGTATGTGATTCTCATGGTCGGGGTAAACGGCGCCGGCAAGACGACCACGATCGGCAAGCTGGCGAAGCGGTTTCAGGATCAGGGGCTGTCGGTCATGCTCGCCGCGGGCGACACCTTCCGCGCGGCGGCGGTTGAGCAGCTGCAAGTCTGGGGCGAGCGCAACAGTGTTCCGGTGGTTGCACAGCAAAGCGGTGCCGATCCGGCGGCCGTGTTGTTCGACGCCTGGCAGTCCGCCAAATCGCGCGGCGTCGACGTATTGCTTGCCGATACGGCCGGGCGTCTGCAAAACCAGCAGGGCCTGATGGACGAGCTCGCAAAGATCAAGCGCGTGGTGGCGCGCCACGACGAGACGGCTCCGCACGAGACGATGCTCGTGCTGGATGCGAGCCAGGGGCAGAACGGCCTGTCGCAAGCGGAGAAGTTTCACGACGCACTGGGACTCACCGGCATCACGGTGACCAAGTTGGACGGCAGCGCAAAGGGTGGCATTCTGCTGGCGATCGCCGACAAGATGAAAGTCCCGGTGCGCTTTATCGGGATCGGCGAGTCGGCTGAAGACATGCAGGCATTTGATGCGGGGGAATTTGCGACCGCCTTGCTGGAGAGCGGTTCGAACGACGCATGATCAAGTTTGAGAACGTCACCAAGCGCTTCCCGGGTGGGCAGGAAGCCTTATCGGGCCTGAGCCTCGACATCGACAAGGGCGAAATGGTCTTTTTAACCGGCCACTCGGGCGCCGGGAAAAGCACCCTGCTGCGACTCATTGCGCTGATCGAGCGGCCAACCGGCGGTCAGGTTATCGTCGACGGTCGCAACACCAAGAAGATCCGCCGCCGGCGTATTCCGGCCTACCGACGCGAACTCGGCATGGTATTTCAGGACCATCGACTGCTGTACGACCGCAGCGTGGCCGACAACGTGGGCCTGCCGCTGGTGATCGCCGGTGTCGGTCCACGCGAGGCGGGACGGCGCGTGCGCGCCGCACTCGACCAGGTCGGCCTGCTGAAAAAGGAAAAGCAAAACCCCGAGACGCTGTCCGCCGGCGAGCAGCAGCGCGTCGGCATTGCCCGCGCCATCGTGACGCGACCCAAACTGCTGATCGCCGACGAGCCGACCGGCAACCTCGATCCTGAGCTGTCGCTGGAGGTCATGCGCATCTTCCGCCGTTTCAACGAGGTGGGCGTTACGCTACTGATCGCCAGCCACGACATCTCGCTGATCGACAAGCTGGGCTGCCGTCGCGTGGCGCTGGCCGATGGTCAGCTCGAAAATGACATTGGTGTGGAAAGTGACACGCTGGTCATCGAGGACCCGCAGCCGTGGCAGTAACCCGCAACACGGACGCCGTCGCACCGGTACGCTCCTCCGGGCCATTCCGTATCTGGCTCGGTCGGCATGCGAGCTGCTGCTCGGGTGCCTTTATGAAGTTCATCCGCCAGCCGTTTGCGAGCCTGATGATCGCGCTGGTAATAGCGATCACGCTGGCATTGCCGGCTTCGCTGAATCTCGTCGTGCGCAACATCGCGGCGATCAGCGGCGGCTGGGAAGAGGCGCTGGATTTCTCGGTGTTCCTCGATCGGTCGTTGACACTCAGCGAGGCCGAAGGGCTCGCACGACTGATCGAACAACGGGCCGACATTGAATCGGTCACGCTGGTCTCCTCGGAAGACGCGCTCGCCGAGTTTCGCGATCAGTCCGGCTTCGGTGCGGCGCTGGACAAGCTGTCGGAGAACCCTCTGCCGCACACGCTGGTAGTTCGACCGAGTGCCGTGAATACCAGCGAGACGATCGAACTGCTTCGCGAAGAACTGCAGAACATCCCGGAAACGGACCTGGTGCAGATCGACACGCAGTGGGTGCAGCGCTTCAAGGCGATACTCGAGATCGTCGAACAGTCCATCCTGATTGGCGCGGTGCTGCTCGGACTCGCCATCGTTGTGATCATCGGCAACACGATTCGTCTCGACATCCAGAACCGTCGAGACGAGATCGAAGTCGTGAAGCTGATCGGTGCCAGCGACGCGTTCGTTCGTCGTCCGTTTCTCTGGAGCGGGTTCTGGTTTGGCCTGATCGGCGCGCTGCTGGCGATCGGGCTCGTGCAGTATGGCTTCACGCTGCTCAGGCC
>JBCCNM010000172.1:0-5539 GCA_039025835.1 Pseudomonadota bacterium
CCTACTGGTTCGCGTACTTCCTCGTGATCCTGCCACTCCTTGGCCTCATCGAGACGCCAGAGACGCCGCCTGCGACCATCGAGGACGACTTCAACGCCAAATATGCCAAGACCAAAGGATCGAACTCAGCCTGCCCAGAACCCTGCCGCCGGTTGTGCCGCGCGAGGTGGAGATATTTGAACTGCCCCCGCGGCCGGAACAATTACCGGAGGTGCCACAATCAGTTGGCGCTCCGACAGACCTGTCGCAGAGCACCGACGACCCGGACGACGATGAGGAGGAGGTGCGGCGGTTCACCGACTGGCAAGCGGTGGCGAGATCGGTAGCACGAGACTTGGGTGATGAAGGCTTCGGACAAAGCAGCGGTCAGACGAACGGTCGGCCGTGGACATCCGTGATGCAGGGTTCGATGCCACAGTCGACAACGCCAACCCCAATGGCGGACGAAGAAAGCGCCGCGCCGGCCTATCGGACGGTGTACCGAAACGCGTTTGGCGATGTCGAAGTGAAGATCCGCGAAGACTGCGTCATGCAGATGCACTCTTCGCCGTTTGACCAGTCAAGCTTTGCGAAGGCCCTGCCCGCCAAAGTCACGTGTAAGGGGTCTCCGAACACGAGGCTGCGCGGCCTGGAAGACTTTGTGAACGGAAAAAACCGCTAGCAACCGCCGACGCTTGTACGACTTTGCGGTCTGCTATGCTCGCTGCTTTGCTCCCCTCGAGGGAATGACTGTGTCCGCTACGATCGACAACAACAGCGAGATGACCCTCGACGACGCTTCGCTTCAGGCGTCTGCGTATTTCGCTCAGGTCGACGCCTGCCTGCACGATCGCAGAGTTGACTGTGAACACGGCTGGGTATTTTTTGGCCACAAGCGTTGGCGGGAGAGCGACGGTATGCTGAAGCCCGGATCCACACCATGGGTCTGTCTGGCCATCAATCGATTTAACCAACGCATGTATTCGGTCTGTCCACCTTACTGGATGTGGCTTCAGTGTCCGCATGAGGAGGAGCTCAGACACTTCACGGTTTACGGTCGACTGGGATTTTCGGTGAACAGCGGGCGGAAGTGGCTCAGAGTGTTCCTGGATAGTCCGGTCGAGGGTCGGGACATCGGACGCATCGCGGACCTGTTATCGACAACCACCACAATGGACTTTGACTCGTCAGAATCGATGCTCAGACATCTGTTTGAACGCGGTGGCACGTCGGATTTCATCCGCTGCCTGAGCGAACAACACGAAGAGGCCTGTGTTTATGGCTTGTGGGACCTGCTCCCGGAAGCGCGCCTTCGACATTCGCTGATGGGCAGAATGGTGGATCCGAGAACCCTTGCAGGCGAGCCGAGACCTTCGCGACTCCGGTGACGACCTTAAGCGCCGGCAGTCGTCCGTATGTCGCTCAAGCCCCTACGAAGAGCTTAACGCGACGAAAAGCTCGACCTCAGTTGCTGCCTCTCGGATACGCAGCCACCGGGCCGATTTCGTGCGAACGACAAATGGCGATATCCGGAGCATCGTCGATCTCGGCATAGACTCTCGTCAGTTCCGCGATTACCGCGTCCGCACGCTGTTGCGCTTCGGCCCGATCGGGACCCTTGAACACGATAAACACACCGTCCTTCAGATTGGTCAGGTAGTGGGCACTGCTCACGACACCGGCGTCGGCCTGCGCCTGCAGGTAGGTAATCCAGTCACCGAATCCGGCGAAAAACTCCTCGGATGACAGCGTCTCACCCGTCACAGGCTTTCCGCAGATGACAAGCACGCTGCCCTGCTCGAAAGGCAGGTCCGCCGGATCGTCGTCCGCGTGCCCGTGCGCACTCAGAACGACCGACAGACAGACGGCAGTGGCAATTCGACGGATCGTCTCAATCAGCTTTGTGGATGGAATCATGATGTGTCCTCGTTATGGCGTTTCAGAGCGCGCGTTTATTGGAAGTTGTCAGCAACACCCAAAAACTTAGCGCAATCGCACTGCCTGACACCAGCGTCATCACCGTACCCGGGAAGAAGTTGACGTAGCCGGGCAGGTCGACAAACAGCAGGTAGCCCAGGTCGGCCATGCCGCCGATCAGGGCGGTCACCCAGATGGCAGTTCGGTTCGCAAGCCAGATATAGACACCGCCAACAATGGTGGCCAGTCCAAACCAGCCAAGGTTCCAGCCGTGCTGGTTGAGAATGCCGCCCACCGCCTCGTGGTAGTCGGCGGCCAGCAGCTCGGGATCAACCGCATCAGCGATGGCCTGGAAGCCGCCCGAGGCATCGCTACTCAACACGATGAATCCGGCCAGCGCATGCACCAGGCCCCAGATCACCCAGAGAACGGCAGAGAGTCGAAGCGCGGATAGTTTGGCGGTAGACATAGCAAGAGCTCCTGGCATGACGCCGGCTTTCGCCGGCCTTGTGTGGGTTGTGTCACCTGCCGTTTGAAGCAGTCGCATCGATCCGATAGGTTGACGAAGTCCACTATCTTCAAGTTAGTGGATAAAATCAACTATCCGGAAGAGCCATGCACGACTCGAACATCGCCATACTTGTCGACCGCTTTATGCGTCGCATCCACGGCGGCCTGAACGCCCGCGCTCATGATTTTGATACGGAGACTATCGGCCCGGGCGGCGGCATGATCCTGTTGACCCTCGCCGACGTCGAACCGGCCCCGGCGCGAGTCATTGCACGGCTCATGTCGCGGGACAAGTCGCAGATGACCCGCTCCATCAAGTCACTGGAGAAAAAGGGGCTGATTCGTCGTTCGAATGAGGCATCGGACGCAAGGATCAGCCTGCTGCACCTGACCGACAAAGGGCGATTAACGGTGCATCGTATCCAGGATGCCCTGGCACTGGTCATAGGTGAGATTCTGAGTCCGCTCAAGGTCGACGAAAAGCGACGGCTTGAAGACTACCTCTCGCGACTTGATTCGTTTTAGTTGCTGACCGAGCAACGAAGGGCGTGAGACATCGGCGCCTGAGCTATACCTGGTGACCGGCGTGCCGGCAAGCGGGTTTTGATCCTGGCAGGGCGGCGGAGAGCGAAGTGATGAATTATCAACAGTGGATAGAAGACGTCAGCGAGCTGCTGGGACGCCTGGACACGCTCGACATACCCTACCCGCTCGGTAGCAACGTGGTCGTCCGCAAAACCAGCGCCGGCGTTCACGCCCCGTTGACGGCCAATCCGGCGGTCACCGCTCAGATTGGCCAGTTCTACGCAGTCTGCGACGGCATCAGCTGGCCAGATATCCGCAGCGGCTACTTCCTGGTAAAGGGCGATGAACTTGGCCGGGTCAAGGATGACGCGACGCCTACATCAATCATTGGTGAATCCTCCGGCAGCGTGCTGATGCTGGGCTCAAACGGTGGAGGCACACTGTTCGCAGCGCGACGAACCAGCGGCGACATCCTGTCGCTGCCACCCGGCGAAATCATCAACAATGTGTACAACAACAGCGATGGCAGAGCGAATTTGATCGCGCGTGATTTTGACGGCTTCCTGATCCGGCTCAAAGAGGACCTCGCGGCGTTCGTCCAGGGGGACAGCGAGTTTGGCTATATCGATTGATCAACCATCGGTGAATCCGACCTCTATTGCAGCGCGTTAAGCGCCGCGAACTCGCCGTCGGCATCAACCAGGGACTGCAACGAACCACGCTCGACCGCCTCGCCGGCTTTCATGACGATAATGCGGTCGGCATTACGGATCGTCGACAGGCGGTGTGCCACGATGAACGTCGTGCGTCCTTTGACCAATGAGTCGATCGCTTCCTGCACCTTCTTTTCAGTGATCATATCCAGAGACGACGTCGCCTCGTCGAGGATGATGATCTTGGGATCGCGCATCAGCGCTCGGGCGATGGCGATGCGCTGGCGCTGTCCGCCGGACAGGCGTACGCCGTTTTCGCCGATCGGCGTATCGAGACCCTGGGGCAGGTCAGTCACCACCTCTTCCAGGCGTGACGCTCGGACAACGTCCAAAAGGCGCTGCTCGTTCGGATCAGTGATCCCATAGCAAATGTTGTCGCGCAGCGAACCCGAGAACAGCAGAACGCTCTGGGTCACCACCGCCAGGTGCTGGCGCCAGGCCTGCAGGTCCAGTTCGCGCTGGTCGACACCATCGAGCAGGACCCGGCCTTGCTGTGCATGAAAAAAGCCGGTGACCATGTTCATGATGGTCGACTTGCCGGAGCCGGACTCACCAACAAACGCGATGCAGTCGCCGGGTTCGGCCACAAACGACAGGTTTCGCACAGCCCAGTCCTCGCCGTAGCTGTAGCTGACCTGGTCGAACTCCACGTGACCTTCCACTGTCTCGAGGCGGGTTTTCTCAGCACGCGATTCGAGATCCTCCTCAGAAAGTATGACCGACAGGCCGTTCAGCGACGCCAGCCCCTTGGAGACATACGGCACCATCAGCAGGATATCCGTAATGCTGGTCACGATCAGGCCGAACAAGAACTGGTAGAGCACAACCTCGGCAACCGTGATAACACCGCGCGTGGCCAGAATGCTGGTGAACACCAGGCAGATGACCTGCGTGATCTGCAGCGTGACCCATGTTGAGGACTCGAACACAGCGTTCAACCGGTCCAGGCGATGTCCCTTGCGGTGAATCTGCTGCAGGTTTTTTTCAACCCGCGAAATTTCCTGCTGCTCGAGTCCATGTGCCTTTGTGACCGGGATCATGTCGATCATCTCGCTGACCGAGGACGACATATCTTCGACCTCCTGGCGGAAGCGCTGGTTACGCTCGCTCAAGCGGTTGCGAAAGAAGCCGATCATCGCCAGCGACAACGGCGCAGCGACGAGGTAAAAGCCGAGCACCATCGGCTCACGGATCAGTGTCACCACGACGGCAAAGCCGATCATCAGCACGATATCGAAACCGCGCACCAGTACGAGCCGCACCAGGTTTTCGACCTGCTCAACATCGCGCAATACCTGTGCCTGCAGTTCACCGGACTGGCGGCGGTGGTGATAGGTCATCGTCAGGTACTGCAACTGTCGTATCAGCGCCGTACGCAAGCGTTGCTCGATGTCGCGAATGTGCTTCGACACCATGTGCATAAACAGCGTGTGCGATGGAATGTTGCCGAGCTGGAACGCGAGCAGCGCCAGCGCCGGCCACAAAATGACAGTCAGCGGCGGGTCGCCCGGATCGGACAGGGTTGCGATCGTATGCTCGATAAACATCGGCAGCATCAGCAGCGGTGCTGCCTTGATCGAATAGAGGATCACAATCAACAGACCGCGATGCGGCCGAATGCCGAGCATACTGACGAGCAACCGTTTCGGCCGCTCGGCCCAGGCGCGGTTGGACATCACTGGCTTGTCGGTCTCGGTCGTCAAGCGGCGGTTCTCATCGGATTTGAGCGCGCATCGCGCTCGGTTGTCTGATCAGAGGACGGCACGGAGGTCCTCCGTATCGATAGCTACTCCGATGCTGCGGCGTCGTCAACCACCAGGAAGGGCAGATTGGCGTGCGCGACTTGTTGCTCGCCGTCTTTTGCGTACGCAAACAGGCGGTACTTGCCGGCCGGC
>JBCCNM010000173.1:0-5499 GCA_039025835.1 Pseudomonadota bacterium
CCTTGGTAGCGGACCGGCCGCGACCACCGCGTTTCTGCGCCTGGTACACATCGATGGGCTGCGACTTCGCGTAGCCGCCGTGCGACAGCGTAACAACCACGTCCTCCTGCGGAATCAGGTCCTCGACGTCGAGGTCCGTCTGTGTCTGCACAATGTCCGTGCGGCGCTCATCGCCGTAAGCGTCGCGGATATCCTTAAGCTCGCTGCGAATCACATCGAGCAATTTGTCAGGGTCAGCCAAAATATCAGAAAAAACTTTAATTTTTTCCAATATCTCTTTGTATTCCTTTACTATCTTGTCTTGCTCGAGGCCCGTTAAGCGGTGCAGACGCAGTTCGAGAATCGCCTGCGCCTGGACCTCTGACAGGCGGTAGCCACCGTCGACCAGACCAACGCCTTCGGTCATCGCATCCGGCCGTGTGTCGGTATCACCGGCCCGTTCGAGCATGCCGGTCACCTGCCCTGGCTCCCAGACACGACCAACAAGGCCAGCTTTTGCCTCGGCTGGTGACGGCGACGATTTAATGAGCTCGATGACTTCGTCGATGTTTGCGAGCGCGACGGTCTGTCCCTCGAGCACATGAGCCCGATCGCGCGCTTTACGCAGGTCAAAGATGGTTCGCCGCGTGACAACTTCGCGACGGTGCGCGAGAAACGCCTCCAGAACCTGCTTCAGGTTCAAAAGCTTAGGCTGACCTTCGTGCAGGGCAACCATATTGATGCCGAACACGCTTTGCATCGGCGTTTGCTTGTAGAGGTTGTTGAGAATGACGTCGGCAACTTCGCCACGTTTGATCTCGATGACGATCCGCATGCCGTCCTTGTCGGACTCGTCGCGCAGCTCGCTGATGCCCTCGATCCGCTTTTCGCGAACCAGGTCCGCGATCTTTTCGATCAGTCGCGCCTTGTTCACCTGGTACGGCAACTCAGTGACGATGATCGCCTCCTTGCCGTTTTTGTTGATCTCTTCGATCGTCGCCCGGGCGCGAATGTAGACACGCCCGCGGCCGGTCTTGTAGGCCGCGTAGATGCCGCCAGCGCCGTTGATGATGCCCGCGGTCGGGAAATCCGGGCCCGGCATGTGCTCCATCAGGGCCGGCACGTCGATGGCCGGATCCTCGATCAGCGCCAGTGACGCGTTGATGACCTCAGTCAGGTTATGCGGCGGGATATTGGTCGCCATACCCACGGCGATGCCGGACGAGCCGTTAACGAGCAGGTTCGGCACGCGCGTCGGCATGACGCTAGGCTCACTTTCGGAGCCGTCGTAGTTCTCTACGAAGTCGACCGTCTCTTTCTCGATGTCCGCCAGCAGCTCGTGCGCGATCTTTGACATGCGGACTTCGGTGTATCGCATGGCGGCCGGTGCATCGCCGTCGACCGAGCCGAAGTTTCCCTGGCCATCGACCAACAGGTAACGCATCGAAAACGGCTGCGCCATACGAACTATCGTGTCGTAGACCGCCGAATCGCCGTGCGGATGGTATTTACCAATAACGTCACCAACGACTCTCGCGGACTTCTTGTAGGGCTTGTTGTAGTCGTTACCAAGCTCCCGCATCGCGTGCAAAACACGTCGGTGAACCGGTTTCAGGCCGTCTCGGACATCGGGAAGCGCACGTCCAACGATTACACTCATCGCGTAATCGAGATACGACTGCTGCATCTCGTCTTCGAGACTGACGGACAATAATTCCTGGGCTACATCAGACATACAGTTCCATGTTGCGAGGCCTCACCCCCAGGTAAGGAATCGCGTGTTTTTCTCGTTCAGGTCAGGTCAAGGACTGGTGATTTCGAACCGCTGCCGACGACGTCGTGCGGGTGCTTTTTATGAAGCTCATATGATACCAAAAACACACGAAAATCGACACCGAAACACACGTTTACACGCACAGCTGGCACTGCCCGGCATGACAGGTATACTGCGCCCTCTTCATCGCACTCCGCGTGCGATAACTTCCAGTCTTTTCAGGACCTTATGCAGCACTGTGATTTACTGATCCGGCCGCGATGGGTGATCACCGCCGACACCGAGTTTCGCGTACTGGAGGACACCGCGGTCATCGTTAACGACGGGCGCATCCAGGCGCTTCTGCCGGTCGCTGACGCGGCCGAAAAATTTCAGCCGAGCGCGACGATCGAGCGCCCCGGACACGCGCTGTTGCCCGGCTTTGTCAACGCCCACACCCACGCCGCCATGACGATGCTCAGGGGCATCGCCGATGACCTGCCGCTCGAGCGTTGGCTGTACGACGCAATCTGGCCAACCGAGAAGCGCTGGGTCAGCGCTGAAATGGTCCGTGACGGCACCGAACTGGCGATTGCCGAAATGATCGCCGGTGGCACGACCTGCTTCAGCGATCAGTACTTCTTTCCCGAAATTGCGGCTGAGACGGCGGCATCAATGCACATGCGGGCCTACATCGCGACGCCGGTTGTCGACTTCACGACGAGCTGGGCGAAGGACGCAGCCGAGCACATGCAGAAAGCTGCGGATCTGGTGCACGATCCGTACGTGGACCACCCGCTGGTAGCGACCGCCTATGCGCCGCACTCGACCTACGCACTGAAAGACGATTCGCTGTCCGAACTCCGTGTCATCGCCGACCAGCTCGACTTGCGCGTGCAAATGCACCTGCACGAGACGGCAACCGAGGTCAGCAACTCGCTCGAGCAGTACGGCGAACGGCCACTGTCCCGGCTAAAGCGGCTCGGCCTCGTCAACGGCTCGCTGCTCGCCGTGCACGCCGTTCACATGAATGCCGACGACATCGAGCTGATGGTCGAGTCCGGCGTATCGGTGGCCCACTGCCCGCGCTCGAACATGAAACTGGCCAGCGGCTTCGCGCCGATCGCCCGGTTCCTGGACGCCGGCATAACGGTGTCTGTAGGCACCGACGGTGCGGCGAGCAACAACGTGCTGGACATGCTGTCAGAGACCCGGACAGCCGCTCTCGTTGCCAAGGGGCTCACCGGCGATGCGAGGGCCGTGTCCGCCCGCAAAGCACTGGAGATGGCCACCATCGATGGCGCCCGCTGTCTCGGGCTGGATGCGGATATCGGCTCCGTCGAACCCGGCAAGTGGGCCGACTTGGTGTGCATCGACCTGAACCGGCGCAACAGCCAGCCGGTGTACGACCCCGTATCGCAGATTGTGTATACGGCACGCGCCGATCAGGTGTCGGACACCTGGGTGGCCGGCCGCCATCTGCTGGAAGACCATCAACTGATCGGCGTCGATGAAGACGCCATGCTCAAGCGCTGCGATGAATGGCAGCGACGAATCGCACAAGGATAACGACATGACAACCTCTACCGATCTCCCGGCGAATAATGCCGATCCCGCAGAACTTGCCAAATTCAACGCCCTGGCCAGTCGGTGGTGGGACAAGAGCGGCGAATTCAAGCCACTGCACCAGATCAACCCGCTGCGACTGGACTGGATTCGGGAGAAGGTCAGTCTCGATGGCAAGCGGGTCATCGACGTCGGTTGCGGCGGCGGTATCCTTGCCGAGTCGATGGCCAATGCCGGCGCGACGGTTACCGGCATCGACAAGGCAGGCGCTGCTCTGTCCGTGGCGCGGCTTCACCAGGCTGAGTCCGGCGCCAATGTCGACTACATCGAGTCGACCGCCGAGGAAATCGCGGCCGATCAGCCCGGCACCTATGACGTCGTGACCTGCCTCGAAATGCTGGAACACGTCCCGGACCCGTCCGCAGTGATCAAGGCCTGCCGCGACCTCGTCAAGCCCGGCGGTCATGTCTTTTTTTCGACGATTAACCGCAACCCGAAATCGTTCCTGTTTGCGATCGTCGGCGCCGAATATGTGCTGCGACTGCTGCCTGCCGGCACGCATGAGTACCGCAAGTTTATCAAGCCGTCCGAACTCGATAGCTGGGCTCGCGACGCCGGTCTCGATGTGGTCACGACGACAGGCCTGCACTACAACCCGATAACCGACAAGTACTGGCTGGCACCCGGCATGTCGGTGAACTACATGATGCACTATCAGCGTCCCGACGAGAGCGCCTGATGAACGACACCCCGAACGCGGTGTTGTTTGACCTTGACGGAACGCTGATCGACACGGCGCCGGACATGGTGGCCGTACTGCAGGAGCTGCAACGCGATGAAGGCGTTGAGCCCGTCGACTACGACACGGGCCGCTCGTACGTTTCCAACGGCTCGCTTGGGCTGATCCGGCTTGGATTTGGCGAGCTCGAGGTCGGTCGTGAGAAAGCGCTTCAGCAGGACTACCTCGAGCGTTACTCGAAGCAAGTGGCGGGCGGTTCCCGTGTGTTTCCCGGACTGGACAGCCTGCTCGATACTCTCGACGCTGTAGGTCGCAAATGGGGCGTTGTTACCAACAAGCCTGGCTTTCTGACCGAGCCGCTGATGAACGCTCTGAACCTGGCCAAACGCAGCGCCGCAACAGTCTCCGGTGACACCCTGCCCGTGCGCAAGCCGGATCCGGCACCGCTGTTGCATGCCTGCGAACTCGCCGGCCTGTCGCCTGAGCGGACCGTCTACGTCGGTGACGCCGCCAGAGACATTGAAGCCGGACGCCGTGCCGGCATGCTGACGATCGGCGTTGGCTATGGCTACATCACCGCCGACGACGATCCGAGACTCTGGAATGCGGACCAACTTGTCGACACAACTGCCGAACTGTCCCAAATCCTGACGAAAGTGTTTAAGCTGTAGCGGCATGCTGTCTGTTACCGCCAACCCGGTGCTCGTCGACGTGGCACTGCCCGCTGCTGCCGTGGGCCTGGTGCTCGGCGGCCTGATCGGCTGGCTGATCGCGCGCCACCGGCAAAAGCGGCTGCTCGCGAACATCGATTCCCTCGAGCAGACCCTGAAAAACGACGAGCTGCTCCGACAGGAACGCGAGGCTGCCTTCGAAGCGGCCAACGCGCGCCTCGCCCGCTCCTTCTCCGAATTGTCCAGCCAGTCGCTGAAATCCAACAGCGACGCCTTCCTTAAACTCGCTGAACAGAATCTGTCGGCGCACAACGAACGCGCCAAGCGCGAGCTGGGTGAGCGTGAAAAAGCCGTCGAAGGGCTCGTCAAACCGATTGAGGAGGCGCTGAAGGCCTCCCAAAAGCAAATCAACGAGCTCGAGAACGCCCGACGTGAGGCCTACGGTGGAATTCGCGAACAGCTCGACGCGATGAAACTCAGCCAGCAAAGCCTGACGCAGGAAACGCAGAATCTCGTCAAAGCGCTAAGACGCCCGGAAGTGCGCGGTCGCTGGGGAGAAATCACGCTGCGCCGACTGGTCGAGCTGGCCGGCATGGTCGAACACTGCGATTTCCAGGAACAGGTGCACACGGAATCGGACTCGCAGATCATTCGTCCGGACATGATCGTGCGAATGCCGGATGATCGCGAGCTGGTCGTCGACGTGAAAACGCCGCTCGATGCCTATCTTGAGGCCGTTGAAGCGACCACCGATGCGGACCGTCAGGCGGGCCTTCAGCGTCACGCCCGCA
>JBCCNM010000174.1:0-5385 GCA_039025835.1 Pseudomonadota bacterium
CAGCGCCTCGCCCGACAGTGACGAGTCCGGCGGCAGCGCAGCCAACAGTGCGCAGGTGTGCGCGGCCCACTCAACGCCCTTGCCGATCTTCACGTGTCAAAGCCCGTGGATCGCAACGTTTTCTTCGCAATCATCAATAATGGATAAAATTTATCCGGAATTAGGGAATGCGTCAAGTCAACCAGCCCGATGACTGTTGTTGCCGCTTTTTTTGACGATCAGCTTGAGTCGGGCGACTCGGGGTTTACGCTGCCGTGTCGCGCCAGTCGTACTCCATTTTCCGCGCCGTCGCAGTTGCCAGCGCGTCGCCGGCAAATCGCCTGACGAGGCTCAGGCTCATGTCGATGCCGGCTGAAATGCCGGCTGACGTCGTCACCGAACCTGCATCCGCCCAGCGTTGATTCTCGAGCACGGTCAATGCCGGGAACATCTCGCGCAGGTCCGCAATGTCTTCCCAGTGCGTGGTCACCGTGTGGTCGCGGATGACACCAGCCTTAGCCAACAGGAAGGCGCCGGTGCACACAGATGCGACGTGCTGTGCTGTGACGGACTGCGTCCGAATCCAGTCAATCACCGCCGGTTTGTGCATTTCCGCATCGTGAACACCGCCAACAACCAGCAACACATCGATCGGCGGGTGCTTAGCCACATCGTAGTGCGGCAACACGCGATAGCCCGCCCTCGCCGTCACCGGCTGCAAGGTCTCGGCGACCAGAAACGGGGTAAACACGTCGGGCTGGTTGGCGATTCGAGCGGCCGTTGAAAACACTTCATACGGTCCGGAGAAATCCAGCACCTCCGCATCGTCATAGATGTAAATCGCAATGTTCATACAGGCACTCTCCCTGGATCGGTCGGTTTTGCGGTGCGGAATTCACAGTCGCCAAACACCAAACTGTTGGTGGTCTCGAACACTGACACCGGACCCCGCAAGCTGGAGTGACGCTGCGTCTTCGACACTCACACGCTGCGGGTCTTCATGGCGACGATCGTAGCGACTGGGCGTGTGAGGCACCACGACAAAGAGCCGACCATTCGCGCCAGATGGGAGTGCCGTCTGTCAGCCCTTCGGCAGGGGAACAACCGCCGTGCTCAATCGCGCAGCGCACACCGGCTGGCCGTCCGCGGTAGCGATGTCGATCGACCAGAATTGCATGCGGCGTCCGATCTTCAGCGGTCGCGCCGTGGCGACAATCCGGCCGTCGCGGACGGCGTTCATGTGCGTCGCGTTGATGTCGACTCCGACAATCGTGTAGCCCTCATCGCAGGCCAGCATGGCGCACACCGAGCCGAGTGATTCGGCGAGCACACAGGACACGCCGCCGTGCAACAGTCCGAACGGCTGGTGCACGCGCGGGCCCACCTCCAGCTCGGCGCGGACGTAGTCGTCGCCGATCTCGGTGATCTCGATACCGAGCACCCCGTCCACACCTTGGCTGCACGCCGCGTTGATCGCCTCGAGGTCGGGGGGTTTCTTCCAGATTGTCATGGCTGCCTGAATCTCCGGGGATGATCGACGATGGATGGCAGCGGCACATTGGACGCCGCTGCTGCGTGAGCTTCCCCGAAAGGCATCGCCTTGTCGACTCTGTCGTCGCGGCAGTGCCGCCGTCGTCAATCGTCCGGCTGTAAGCCGGCGACCAGGAATTGCCGCAGCGCGTCGCGCAGTCGCCAACCTTCCTCGCCCTTGGTCACAACGACAAAGCCGTCGTCGTGATCTTCGTAAAACTCCATCTGCGCCACCTGTCCCCAGTTCAAACCGCCGTGACCGATCGCGCGTCCGTACGGTGTGTCGTACAGGCTCGGACCCGCACCGTAGTGCTGCTCCCAGTCAGTGCCGCCGGCCGTATCGCCGGTGCTTACCAGCTGTTCAAACATCGCGGCGTATCCCGCCTCGGACAAACCGCCTCCGCGATTCATCCAGGTGATCAGCACATTCGCCAGGTCGCGCGCCGTCGCGTTCAGGCTGTAGGCTGCGTGAGCCTCTGTTGGCGCCTGATTCGCGAACGCACGCCGTTCACTGTGCCCGGTAACAAACAGGTCGTGCCAGTTTCCGCTCTGTGTAAACCGCGCGGACTGACCGATACCCAGAGGCTCGGCCGCTTCCCGGCGCAGGACCTGCGCCAGCGTCTCACCGGTGAGTTGTTCCACGACGCGACCGAGATAGTCGTAACCCTCGCCCGAGTACCGAAAGCCGTCGCCGGGCGTGAATGCGATGTCGAGTTCACCCGAGTCGTTTTTCCAGCGCCAGTTTGGCAGGCCGGTGCGATGCGAAAGCACCTGTCGCGCCGTAAACAGCTTCGAGCGCGGATCGTCGGCAATGTCGTCGAATGGCTGGTACTCGTGCAGCGGCCGGTCGAGGTCGATCAGTCCCCGGTCAGCGAGTCGATGCACCGCAAACGCGAACACGGGCTTGGTAATCGAGCCCACATCGAACAGGTGATCGTGACGGACGGGCGTATTCGTTAACCAGTTCGCAACGCCGTATTCCCGGCGATAGACCACACGGCCGTCGTTGATGATCGCGACCGATGCGCCGGGCACAAAAAAGTGCTCGAGATTTTCCTGCATGAAGGCATCCAGCCGCCGTGCCGCCGCATCGTCAAAGCGAAACAACAGGCCAGGCTCCGGTACGCGTTCGACCGGACGAGGTGTTGGTGTCCAGACCAGTTCGGGCGCTTCAGCCACAGCATCGGCAACGACGGTCTGACAGACCTCGACCTCATCGGCCACGCGGTACCTGGCTCCCTGACCTTGCAGCGGGAACGCGGGTGTCACGCAATAGCGACCTTCCGGTAAATCGATTCGGTACTCACCGGCGTCGTCGCTCTCGACATTCAGCCACAACTCGGGATGACCGAGTGCCGTAATACGGACTCGCTCACCGGCGATGTCATCGTCGGTCACCGTCGAGTCCCAGCGTAGCCGACCGGTCAGTGTGCCCATGGTGGACTGCTCACCGAGTAACACGACATCGCCAAGTCGTCCGGCACGCTGTGACTTGCCGCTGAACCGCCCCCAGCTCCCAATACCGCGGTCGTTATCCTCGCCGTCGGTGTCAATCAGCACGTGATCGAGCCCAATGCTCATGCCAGGCGTGAGCGGCCGGTCGGCGTCAATCCGCCATTCGTAGACGGTCTGACCGTCGCTGTGGCTGACCGCGACCTCGACTCGTGATTCGCTGGCGCGGACAGCGGCCGGATCCCAGCCCTCGGTGTCGGACAGGTTAGCGACGCTGTTGGTTGTTGCTGCGAAGAACCAGCCGGCCGAACCACGCGGACTGTGGACGGTATCGACATACAGCAGATGCGCATCGAACTGCTGCCAGTCGTACCTGTCGCCGTCACCGCCAGTCGGCACCGCGTCGGTCGTGACCACAGCCACGTACAGAGCATTACCGTCCGGCGCATACGCAACCTGGAAGTAAGCATCATCACGCCAGTCGAATGACTCCAGCGGACGCGCAATCGGGTATCGCTCTGCGCTGTTGGGCCAGTCGCCAAGATCACCGTCGATCTGCAGATCGGCAAGCGGCTGTGCGTAGGCGATCGCGCCGTTCTCCGCGCGGACCGTGCTGGTCATCACCGCCAACACTGCAATGGCAATACCGAGTCGAAAAACACACAAAACCTGGGTGCTCATAGGCCTACGCCTCCCGTAGTAAAAAAAGAAAAACAAGACCGGCGGATGACGTTCCGCCGTGACAGTGCGCGTTAGTCGGTCCCGCCGGTCGGTGTTTTCACAGAAACCCGACCTCGCGCATCAATCGCGCCGGCATCGGCCAGCGACACCGGCAACGCGCCGCGGTTTCGCACCACGGTATTTACCGCTTCGCCGAGGAAACGAATCTCGGCATTGGCGGCCTGGTCGATGTGCAGGCTGTTGATTTGGCCACCTTCGATGCCGATCTCACTCGCACCGCCGGCGATGAGGACCGCGTTGCCGGCCCGCACCCTGTCCACAGCGAGACGGCTGCCGCCGCTCACGCTGGCGTCGAGGTCGCCAAGCCAGGCATCTGCCTGCACGGTCGAGCCGCCCGAGAGCTGGACCGTCCCACCGACGCTGACATCCTCGAACACGAAGTCACTGCCGCCCGAGCCGTTCAGCTGCAGACCGCCGGCGACGTGCTCGATGCGTATGCTTGGTGAGCCGCTGGTCACAGCGGTGAATGCGCCGGTGACGTGTTCGCCATGCACATCGAAGTCGCCGTAGAGACGCAGCGTGACGGCCTCCTGCAGCTCCCCGAAATGGATTTCACCACAGCCCTCGAGATCGAGGTCGGCGCCAACGAAAGTGGTAACAGTGACATCGACCTGGCCGGCTGCATTCACGCGCATATCTCTGGGCACACGAAGTGTCAGCTCGGTGCTTGGTGCATCCGACGCACTGCAACGGGTCCGGTCATCCAGTGCTTCGACGAACAGCGTGTCGTTGCGGACTTCAACACGGATGTTGTCGGCGCGGTGCCCGTCGATCTGCACGGTGCCCCGGTCTTCCACCACAAGATTCACGTGCGCGGTCAGTCCGTCGATGACCAGGCGGGACGCATCGAAGACGTCACCCGTCGGGGTTGACGTTAACGGGCCGACTCCAGCCTGCGGCGCTCGAACCTCGGGGCGCGCCGACCATGCGGCGGTCGCCACGCTCAGACACAGACCGACGAGCGCAAGTCGGCCGACAGCGCGTCGGCCGACGCCGGGCGCGGCGGCCCCGAGTGCGACCACGCGGGTCTGCAGACTGCGAAGATTCGTCCACGAACAGAGCAGCGGCCCGCTGAGATGGGTCTGCGCACGCAGCAGAGCGTGACCGTAGGCGCGCGCGTCCGGTCGCCGCTTCATCACGGCGGCGTCGCAGGCCAGCTCCTGGTCGAGTCGGAAGCGCGACTGCGCTAGGTAGATCAGCGGATTGAACCAGCACAGCACCTGTGCAAGCGCGACGAGAGCATTGAACTGTGCATGTCCGGCTCGACGATGCTGCCGTTCGTGATCGAGCACCAGCTCCCGCTCGACCGCATTGAACCGCGCCTCGAAGTCGTGCGGCACGACGATTCTTGGTCGCAACGCGCCGACCAGCAGCGGTCCCGCACGGTCGAATCGGGTTCGGTAAACATCCTGGCCCAGCTCCGGAGCGGCAACCAGTGGTGCCAACGCCGTGTCGAACCGTCGCTGACGGGCAACCAGCACCAACAGAGTCAGTCCCGCACCGACACTCCAGGTCAGAAGCAATAACTCAGAGAGCGATGGACGTCCTGTGGACTCACTGGCGGTCATAACCGGGGCGTCAGCCGGCGCCACGTCGACAACGCCACCGGCGGCGGTGACTTCGCGCACGACGGTGGGCTCGGTTTCCATAGCCCTGACAGGGTCGGCCGGCGGGATAAACGGG
>JBCCNM010000175.1:0-5274 GCA_039025835.1 Pseudomonadota bacterium
ACGGCGATGAGCTCCGGCGGATCGCCGGCACGGCGGTCTTCCTCGACGATGTTCAACGGCGATTCGTTGACCTGTTCGACCATCTTCAGCACCTCGCGCACCGAGTAACCGTGGCCGTAGCCGCAGTTCAGTACCTCGGAATCACCGCCGCGGCGCAAATAGTCGAGCGCGTCCAGATGCGCCGTGGCCAGGTCCTCGACATGGATATAGTCGCGCAGCCCGGTGCCGTCCGGGGTCGGGTAGTCGGTACCAAAAATCTTGATCACGTCGCGCTTGCCGACCGCCGCTTCGACCGCGGCTTTGACCAGCAGGGTCGCTTTCGGCGTCGACTGGCCGATTGCGCCGGACGGGTCGCAACCGGCGACATTGAAATAGCGCAGCGCGACGTAACTCGGACCGCCGGCGAAGGCGAGATCGCGCAGCATCCACTCGGTCATCAGCTTCGACGTACCGTAAGGATTGATGGGCTGCGTGGGTGAGTCTTCCGAGGCTTTGCCGCCCTCGGGGATGCCGTAGACGGCCGCTGTCGATGAAAACACGATGTGCTTCACGCCGTGCCGCTGTGCGGCCTCAAGCAGCGTGCGGCTGGAGGCCGTGTTGTTGCGGTAGTACTTCAGCGGGTCGGACACCGATTCCGGCACGATCGTGTGCGCGGCGAAATGCATCACCGTATCGATGTCGTAATCGGTGAACAGTCGCTCCAGCAGGGCCTCGTCGCCGGTGTCGCCGCTGACGAAGTCGCCGTGGGTCACGGCCGCCTCGAATCCGGTGGTCAGGTTGTCCAGCGTGACGACGGTCTCACCGCGCGCACCCAACTGGCGCACGACATGACTGCCGATATAGCCGGCGCCGCCGGTCACCAGAATAGTTTCGTTTGTCATTAGGTTAAATTATCGTGTTAGGTAACAAAGCGTAATTTTGTGAACCCGCGTCGGGTCATTTGTGTGAAGACTAGCAATACTATGTCGGGTGAACCGGACCTGCTTCGCACATTAAGCAGTTGAAAAAACGGCAATTTGTCGGGTTCTGCACACAACTTTCGTTGTGTTGGAGTTCAGGTTCAAAGGGTATCATGGTCACCGTAGACGTCGTGACCGTCGGAATGAACAGAACGGAAAGGAATACGAGCGAATGGTAAAAGTCTCGAAGCACGGCGCCGGACTGCGCCACTTGGGTATCCTGGCCGCTACGCTGGTCGCACTCGCTGGCTGCGGCGGTGGTGGCGGAGGAGGCGGCTCCTCGACCCCAACACCGACGCCACCTCCACCTCCCCCAAACTCGGCCCCGTCCGCGGGTGCCGGAACTGACCAGACCGTGACCGAAGGCGACACCGTCAGTTTGTCGGGCACCGGTACGGATGCCAACGCTGGCGACACGCTGACCTATTCCTGGGCTCAGACCGCCGGTCCAGACGCCGGCACGATCAGCGACGCCGACCAGCCAACCGCGACTTTTGTCGCACCGCAGGTGAACAGCAACCAGGTTTTGACCTTTGAGCTTACGGTTTCCGACGGGACTGCCTCCGACACCGACGACGTATCGGTGACGGTGCGAGACCAGGCGGTTGCCGGCAACACCGCCGTGTCCGGCAAGGTGCAATTCGAGTTCGTGCCCGCCAATAACTCGTGCTTCGGTTTAAACTTCGCTGCCACTGAATTGCGGCCGGTGCGGCAGGCAACGGTTCAACTGCTTGACGGCAGTGGTGGCGTTATCGAGTCCACAACGACCAACGACAGTGGCGACTACGTTTTTTCACCGATCAGTGACGGTACATCTGCGCAGGTACGCGTGCTCGCTGAGCTTAAGCGTACGACGGGCGCGTCTCGCTGGGACGTTGAGATCCGCGACAACGTGGTTTCCGGCCAGGCCAGTCCGCCAGCGTTGGAAAACCGCCCGAAATACGCGCTGGATGGCTCGCTGTTTACACTGAGTGCCGGAACTGCCACGCAGGATCTCGTGGCCTCCACTGGGTGGGACGGCAGCGCCTACACGGGTCCGCGAGCCGCCGCACCGTTCTCAGTTTTGGACACCATTTACAGCGGTATTCAGCTCGTACTGACGGTAGATCCTAATGCCCAATTTGCGCCGCTGGACACATTCTGGAGCGCTAACAACGCCTTGGTTGACGCAACCAACATCGATGAGGGCGAGCTGGGTTCGTCTTTCTATCGCCCCGATCTGGACTCGATCTTCCTCACCGGCGATCCCGTAAACGGATTCGACACCGAGGAATTTGACATCAATGTCATCGTTCACGAGTGGGGTCACTACTTCGAAGACAATCTCGCGCGCTCCGATTCGATCGGCGGCGGTCGTGTCATCCGTGAACAACTCGATGCTCGTCTGGCCTGGAGCGAGGGATGGGCGACATCGCTGTCCGGCATGGTGCTTGGCAACGATGTTTACTGCGACACAAACTTCAGCAGCAACAACACGGGTGGATTCGGCATCGGTCTGGAAGACGGCAGCTACGACGCGCAGGGCTGGTATGACGAAGTGTCCACGACGCGTTTCATTTTCGACCTGTTCGATCCGGCCGACCCGAATGACGTCTATCCGGCCAAGGATCCAACATCGATCGGTGATCCGGTTGCTCTGGGTTTCGAGCCCATCTACGAGACCATGGCCTCTGATCTGGACACCACCGACGCGTTCGCGACCGTATTCGCGTTCGCGACCTTGTTGCGCGCAAATCTGTCCCCGTCCGAACAGGTCCAGCTGGATGATCAGTTGCGTAAATTCGACATGAACCCGGTTGGGCTGGATGTCTGGGGCAGCAATGAAACAAACGATGCCTCGGTGATTCAGGGGCTTCCGAATGCGGCCGAGGGCTCGGCTGATGTGCTGCCGCTTTACACGGACCTGCCAACGGACGGCACGGCGGTCAATGTCTGCGCGAATTCCATTTACGACTCCGGGCGCACCCGCAACAAGCTGGCGAGCTGGCGTTACCTGAGGGCGAATGTTACGACGGCAGGCGTGTACGACATCAGTGTTACTCTGACGAACACATCAACGCCGCTACCTCCTGATGATCCGGCTGACGCGAGGGATCAGAGCGACCCGGACGTCCGTCTGTACAACGAAGGGGTTCTCGTGGCCATCGGTACCTCCGGCGTCGCCAACGATGAGATATTTGAGACGCAGACTTCCCTGGTGCCCGGCGTTCACGTGATGGACGTCACCGAGTTTCGCTATGCGGATACAGAGACCGCGACGGATTTCCCCGACCGAGTGTGCTGGGACATCACCATGGCCCCGCAGTAGGCCCGAACAAAAGAGGATTGTTAAATGAAGATCGGATCACTCCTGCTGTCGTCAGTTTGCCTGCTCATGTTTACCGCCTGTGGCGGCGAGACGTCGACGGACGCCGGCACATCGCAAGAAACGACGCACAGCCACGACGGCGATCACGGACATAGCCACGAATCGCACAGCCATGACGAAGCGCATTCGCAGGGTGTTGTTACGCATTCCCACGGCGGTTCAACGCACACGCACGGCTCATTGGATAAGTCACAGAGCGTCTCCGGTAAGCACTTTGCTCCGATTGCCATACAGCATCGGCTGGTGGGCACGCCGGCTGTCGGGCAGCCGCTGACCGTGGACATTGACTTCATTTCGGAGGTCGGCTCGGTTCCGATCGCTGTCAGCTATCGCATTCCGGACACCACGGCTATTGAGATGGCACAGGATCAGCTTCGTGAGGTGTCCATCGCACCCGCGGGATTGGATGAAGAAGGCCGAGACACGGCGAATCATCAGGTCACGGTCATCCCGATGCGCGAAGGCCGAATCTACCTGAACGTCTCGGCTGAAGTTGATACCCCTGAGGGACGCATGTCGACCGTCATGGCGATTCCGTTGCAGGTCGGCCAGGGGCCACGATCACTGCAGGAAAACGGTACGGTCATCGAAACCGATTCCGGCGAGCTGATTCGCTCGCTGCCAGCGACGCAGTAAGCGGCCTCAACACCGCACAGCTTAAGGCCGCCTCGCCGGATTTTCGGCGGGGCGGCTTTTTCGTCTGGAACTTGAGCCAGCCACCGCCAAAACGTGACGCAGTTCCGCCTCGTTACTGAGAGCCCCGTGAAAACCGGGCGCCAAGTCACAGATTTAGCTCGGGAAACTTAATACGGTGCTGAGGTAAACCGGCGCCGCGCATTTTACCTAATGCCGCGCAACACCAAGGGTACCGACCGGGGCGATGGCCGCATGAGCGACGATCTGCGCGACAAGATCAAGGAAGTGGCGGAAGCCACGAACGGCGAGTCGACGAATTTCGTCGAATTGCTGCGCCTGATCGACGCGCACTACGATCGAATGGAACAGACCATCACCCAATCGATCGCCACGACAACACCAATTGAGACGATTTTCGACAGCGTGACCGAGGCGCTGCTGTCTGTGGACCCCAACGGCACCATCCGCGTCTGCAACCGGGTCTGCGCTGCGTATTTTGGCCTGACCAAGGACCAGCTGATCGGCTCGCGTATCGACCATCTGCTGCCGGCAGCGCAGGATGTCGCACTCGAGGAGTTTCTCGAACCGTATCTTGCGGATCCGGACGCGACGCACCCGGTGCGATTCGCCGACGATGTGACGGCGCGACGAATCGACGGCGAAACCTTCGACGCCGAGCTAAACGCCAACCGGATCAGCACGGTAGAGGGCCACGTCTTTGTCATCAGTCTGCGCGATGTCACCGGTCGTAAGCAGGCCGAGGAGTCGCTGAAGGAAAACGAGGAGCGCTATCGCGTCCTCGTCGAGAACGCACCGGAGGCGATTCTGGTCTTCGACATCGACCAGAACCGTCTTGTCGACGCAAATGAAAACGCGGCGTTGCTGTTCCGCATGCCGAGAGCCGAGTTGTTGTCTGTCGGACCGGAAGCGATCAGTCCGGAGACACAGCCCGACGGCACGCCGTCCTTTGGTGTCCGTCGAGGACACATCGATCGAGCGCTTGCGGGTGAGCATCCCACCTTTGAATGGCTGCACAAAGATTCGACCGGCCGTGAATTTCCGTGTGAGGTGCGCTTCAGCCGGATGCCGTCGTCGGACCGGAAACTGATCCGTGTTGGCATCACCGACATCGGCGAGCGCAAGCGCGAAGAGTCGATCGCCTTCGCACAGAACAAGATCCTCGAAATGATCGCGTCTAGCTCGCCGAACAAGCGCACGATGCGAGCAATCTGTCGCTTTGTTGAGCGCATCAACGATGAGCTTTGCGGCGCCATCATGCAGTACGACCTGGACGCGAACGCGCTGGGGCTG
>JBCCNM010000176.1:0-5176 GCA_039025835.1 Pseudomonadota bacterium
GTCGTAAAACACGCGGCGTGTAGCGTATGCCCGGACGGGAAGCTGTATCGGTCGAGTGGGGCGGCGCCACAGAGGATATCCCCGTGGTTGATGTAGGGTCGCTCACGCACCAGGCGCTTCTTCATCGACTTATACACAAACACACCGACCAGCGCCGTGATGCCGACCGTCAGTAGCGCCGGTAGTGACGACGGGCCCTGAGCGCCGAAAATCATCGCCGCCGGTATTGCATAAACGTATCCGTCACCCAGCCTGCTGACCACAGAGAAAAACTGGCGCAGCCAGACGCGGTGGCTCAACCGGTTGAACTTAAGGCAAATCTCGCCTTCCAGGTAATTGATGTAAGCAATCATATTCGACATGGGCACGAGGCTCCGTCTGTTACTGAGCGGCGTCATTGTCTGGCATGAAAAGGTCAGCTCGGTGACTAAATGGTGACGGAATTTTGAAAAACTATAGTCGCCGATAAACAAACTGTCACGCTTTCGTAACCGAATGTTGATCTGGATTTACGACCATCAGGCCATGCGAATCGCCATTGCCACGGACGCCTGGAAGCCACAGATCAACGGCGTTGTCACAACCCTGGAGCGAACCCGGGACCAGCTGGAAGATCTAGGCCATGACGTCTTGTTGTTGACGCCGGACGAGCGAATCAGCCTGCCGATGCCCACGTATCCTGAAGTCCGACTGTCGCTGTTCGCTGGCCGGCGAATTCGCCGGGAGCTGGATGGCTATCAGCCCGACGCTGTGCACGTCGCGACGGAGGGACCCCTGGGCCTCGCAGTCCGAAACTACTGTGTGCGGCGCGGTCTGCCTTTCACCACGGCCTATCATACGCAGTTCCCGGAATACGTCCGGAAGCGGTTTCCGATGCCGATGTCTGTAACCTCCAGTGTGTTGCGTTGGTTTCATGCCGCATCCACCCGAACGATGGTGCCAACACTGAGCATGCGGCGCACACTGGAGGATCGTGGTTTCGACAACGTAGTCCTGTGGTCTCGAGGGGTGCTGACCGACGTCTTTACACCGGACAATCCGGTTCGGTATGACCTGCCGGGGCCCGTATGGGTGTACGCGGGGCGTGTGGCTGTCGAGAAAAATATCGAGTCCTTCCTGTCGCTCAATTTGCCCGGCAGCAAGGTCGTCATCGGCGACGGGCCGGATCGGCGACGGCTCGCACTGCGGTACCCGGATGCCCACTTTCTGGGCTACCGGGTGGGTGAGGATCTGGCCCGCTGTCTCGCCGGTGGCGATGTTTTCGTATTCCCAAGCAGAACCGACACGTTTGGACTGGTCATGCTCGAGGCCATGGCCTGTGGCCTGCCAGTCGCTGCTTTCCCGGTCACCGGCCCGATCGATGTGGTCAGGTCAGGAATCACGGGCATACTCGACGAGGACTTGTCTGCGGCCTGCAGCCGGGCGCTCGATATCAATCGCCATGACTGCCGACAGTTTGCCGAGCGACACAGCTGGCGGCGTGCGACAGAGCAGTTTCTCAGTCATCTCGCCGCACCCGATATCGGCGAGAAACAGGAAGTCGAGCTGACCTTTGGCGAGACGGTGCCAAATTGCCCTGACCAATTTGATCCCGGACGAGCCAGTCAAATCCGCTAGAATGCCGGCTCGCTACCGAGGGTCTGCTTCCATGAGAGTTTTTGTCTTGCTGCTGGCGCTGGCCAGTGCCCCTGCGTTGGCCGACGTCCGCGAAGCCGAAGCCGAGATGTTCCCGGCCGGTGTCAGCTACGATCCGGCGATCCCCACTCCGGAGTCTTTCCTCGGCTTCAAACTGGGTGAACATCCGGTTCGGCATCATCAGATGGTCGATTACCTCATGCAGGTGGCCGAGCAAAGCCCTCGCATGAGCGCGGAGATTATTGGCTACTCCCACGAGCGTCGTCCCATTGTGTTTATCGTTGTGACGAGCCCGGACAATCACGCCAATCTCGATGCGATCAAAGCCCGGCATCGTCGCCTGAGCGGAGACGGTGAGCCGCCGGCGAGTATCGATGACATGCCGATCGTCACGTGGGTGAACTACGGCGTCCACGGCGCCGAGGCCAGCAGCATGGACACGGCGCTGCCGTTCATCTACCACCTTGCTGCCGCTCAGGATGCGGAGACCACAGACATCCTCGACAACAGCGTTGTGCTGGTCACCGCCGTGTACAACCCGGACGGCCACGCCAAACGCATCGCCTGGGTGGACGACTACGGCGGTCAGCGCGTTATCAGCGATCCAAACCACATCGAGCATCAGTTCAGCTGGACGTTTGCCCGCACAAACCATTACTGGTTCGACCTGAACCGCCAGTGGCTGTTGCTGACGCAACCGGAAGCACGTGCGTGGATGCGCAAGTGGCACGAATGGCGACCGAATCTGACGTTGGACTACCACGAGATGGGCTCAAACCAGACGTACTACTTCCACCCCGGCGAGAGGACCCGCACCAACCCGCTGGCGCTTGAAGAGGCGGAGCGATTGATGGAAGCCACCGGCCGCTACTCGGCGGAGGCGCTCGATGATGAGGGCGCGTTGTACTGGCAAGGCGAACGATTTGACAACTACTACGTCGGCAAGGGGTCGACGTTCCCGCTGGTTAACGGCGGTGTCGGCATCCTGTTCGAAGCGGCAGCCGCCATGGGCCGGGAAATGGACACCCGAAACGGCCTGCGAACGTTCCGCGGCAATGTTCGCAAACAACTCCGCACCAGTATCGCGAGCATTCGTGCCGGCGCCGGTCTGCGCACCGAGTATCTCGACTACCAGAAAATGTTCTACGAGTCCGCGCTCGACGAGGCCGGCAGCTACCCGACGAAGGCGTTCGTTTTCAGCGCCGGCGGTGACCAGGCGCGGCTCGCTGCGTTTGCGGATATCCTGACTTATCACCGGATTAGCGTGGAGTCGCTCGCTGCAGACGCGACAGTTGACGGACAAACCTTCGACGCCGACGAGTCGTTGCTGGTTCGCCTGAGCCAGCCGCAGTTCCGCATGATCCGCAGCATTTTCGAGACGGTCGATACCTTTGAAGACGCGACCTTCTATGACGTGTCAACCTGGACCATGCCGCTGGCATTCAACCTCGACTACGCCGCGCTCGACACTCGCGAGCTGCGCGGAATCCGCACGGCGGCCTTCGACGGCGTCGACACCGCGTCTGCGGCCGAGGACATTCCGAAGTCCAGTTACGGATACGTTATCGAGTGGCAGTCCTACTACGCACCGAAAGCGGTGTCGGCACTGCTTGAGACCGGCATGCTCGCCCGCGCAGCGAAAAAGCCGTTCCAGGTGTTTACCGCTGCCGGTGAGCGTCGCTTGTCACGTGGCGATGTTGTTATCCCCATGGACCTGCAGTCGATGTCAGCGGACGACATCCATGCGCATGTCGTCAAGGCAGCCGCCTCGGCGCCCGATATCCGCGTGCACTCCCTGACGTCCGGCCAGAGTGTCAACAGCACCTCCGGCGTTAACGTTGGCGGCCCGTCCTTCGAGCCGTTGACGGCGCCGAAGGCAGTGCTGGTTGTTGGTGAAGCGGTGTCTCGCTACGACTCCGGCGAGATGTGGCATCTGCTCGACTACCGCATGGAGATGCCGCTGGTGCTCGTCGAGCTCGACCAGCTAGACAGCCTGCGCCTGTCGGATTACACACACCTGATAATGCCAACCGGTCGCTACAACGACCTCGACAATGAGTTTGGCGACCGACTGGATACGTGGATTCGCGAAGGCGGCACAGCGGTCGGCGTTCGCGGTGGCGCACAATGGTTGCAGGAGCTGACGGCGAACGGCGATTCTGACGAGGATGAGTCTTCCGACGATGCGCCTGAGCGCTTCAGCTACGCCGAGAAAGACAAGCGCGAAGCTGTCGACATCATCGGCGGCGCGATTTTCGCGGGTGACCTGGATGTCACGCACCCGATGGGTTTTGGCTACGACGCACGGGATATCGCGCTGCATCGCAGTGGCACGAGTCTCCTCGACACCCCAGAAAACCCCTACGGCGTTGTGATCCGCTACACCGACAGCCCGTTGCTGTCCGGTTACGCGTCTGACGATAACGTCGCGGAGATTGCCGGTACGCCGGCACTGGTGGCGCAGCGGCGCGGACGCGGTGCTGTGATCCTGTTTGCGGACAACCCGAATTTCCGCGGCTACTGGTACGGCACCAACCGCCTGTTCCTGAACAGTCTGTTTTTCTCGACGGCCTTCAGTGCGCCGCGCTAGGCGGTTCGGTTCGACTGCCGACGCACGTCGGCCAGTCGGATGACCTTGGCGAGGCGCGAGTCTGCGAGGCTTTCCTCGGCGGCCGCAACGCGGTTGCGGCCGTCGTCCTTGGCGTTGTAGAGCGCGTCGTCCGCGCGGCGGATCAGTTCGTCGCGTTGGTCAACCTTGAGGCTCGGCATCAGGCTGGCTACGCCGGCGCTGACGGTGAGCAAGGCCGACGTCGGCGAGCCGCCGTGCTCGATGACGCTGGCAATGATGTTGCGACGCAGTTCGTCAACGATGTCCTTGGCGCGACGCGTATTGCAGCCCGGCAGCAGCAGCACAAACTCCTCGCCGCCGTAGCGAGCGGCAAAGTCCAGAGGTCGCTGACTCGCATCCTCGATGATCGGTGCGATGGTCTGCAGGCACTGATCGCCTGCCGGATGACCGTAGAGGTCGTTGTACTGTTTGAAATGGTCAATATCGATCAGGGCAACGGCGATCGGTATTTGTTCACGCGCACAGTGATTCCAGGCGCGTTCAAAGTAGTCTTCAAACGCCCCCCGATTGGCGATACCGGTCAGCGGATCCTGACTGGCCCGAAAACGCAGCTCACCTTCGCGCAGGAAACTCAGACGGCGGCTGTAGTCGAGGTTGTACAGGCCGGTCGCCGCAATCACATTGGCAACCGCTAGCAGGATAGCGCTGTACACAATGGCATTCGCGTCCAGCCCCTCTGTGATGGCGCCACCGATGTACAGCAGAAAGGCGGTGGCGCTGGTTGCCAGTGCGGGTCGAAACGGCAGGCCGATGAACAGGTAGGTGAAAAATGTGATCAGCACGTAAGCCGGCAGACTGGAGGCGATGCCGTGGATCTCCGCGAAGGTGAGCTGCGTTTTCGGGCCAGTCAGGATCCGCTGACCGGTATCGCCAATCGGGGGGCGTTTGAAGACTACTTTGAACGCGCCTGGA
>JBCCNM010000177.1:0-5132 GCA_039025835.1 Pseudomonadota bacterium
CATCAACGTTAACCGTCTACTGAATGTTATCGATGACTTCGAGGACGACGACGACGACGACGATTAGGCTGCCGTTGTATCGCGCATAAATCAAAGGCCCCTCATAGCAGGGGCCTTTTTTCAATAAAGGTCCCTGCTATGAGGGGCCTTTGATTTATGCTCGATACAACGGCAGCCTAATCGTCGTCGTCGTCGTCGTCGTCGTCGTCGTCGTCGTCCTCGAAGTCATCGATAACATTCAGTAGACGGTTAACGTTGATGAGGCCAAAGCCCCAGGTCGAGTCAAAGCCCGGGATGCCTCGGTCATCGGCGGTAAGCGCTGCCGCCAGGCGGAAACTGTCCGGGCTGATGTCGTCTTCCTCTTCCAACGTCAGTGCGGCGATCGCAGCCGCGTGCGGTGCCGAGGCAGACGTGCCGAAGAAGGTCGTCGGGAAGCCACCAAAACCGGTAACGCTGACGCCGTCCGTTGCCGTGATGGTCGGAGTGTCACGCACCTGGGTGACGGGCGTGCCGTCGATCTCGTAGAAGATCCTCGACGGGCCGCGAGAGCTGAACGGTTCAATGTCGTCGAGCCCTGGATCCAGTGCGGCCACGGCCGCGACCGAGATCGCGCCCTTGGCTGCGGCGTGACCCCAGACGCTGCCTTCCGGTACGTTGAAGGTCGGAAGAACGGCGAAGGTGCCGTTGAAATTGATCTCCAGCAGCCGATCGGGATCGCCTGAGAACCGATCTACGACAATGAAAAACAGTTCATTGGCGGGTGACGTGTTGATCACGATTGCCACTTCCAGCGGATCGCCGGTGCCGTCCTGGAAGTCAATTCCATTGATGCCGACCGGGAACGTGCCCACGGGGCTTCCCGCTGGGTTGCCGGCCGTGTCGAACACATAAATATCGTAGTCGTTACCGCTGGCACCGAACTTGTCGTTCCACTGCAGGAAGGCTGCGAATAAACCACCGGAACCAACGACGCCGAGCCAGCCGTCGGTCGGTTCAAGTCCGGCCGCGGTGCCAAAATCGTGCGTGTTGAACAGTGAAGCAGGCACATCAAACGGAAAGCTGTCTACATAGGGCAGTTCGTAATGATCCTGCGCTCCGTTGCCCGCGGATGAGAAGTAGATCACGCCGTTTGCAGCGGCAGCGTCCACGGCCTGTGCCACGATACCGTCCTCGAAATACGGCTCGGTCAGGAACGCCACGTCATCGACGATGATGTCGCAGCCTTTGCCGTTGAATGCATCATTGGCGAGGTAGGTAATCGCATTTGCGAGGCCCGGTTCGCCGCCACCAAAGGCCGGGCAAAAACCCAGCTTGGCTCGCGGTGCAAGATCGTGAATGATTTCCAGCATCGCTGTGCCTTCGGCGCCAGAGTCTTCCGTGCCTGTGACGGTTGTGTCACACACGTCGATACGCGCTTCGCCATTTCTGCGCCGCGGCAGATCGCGCGTCACGGCAGCTTGATCAGCACCCTGAATGCCGTCCGAGATGGCGCAGATACGCACGCCTCGTCCCTTCACTTCGAATCGACGAATTGCCCGATCGACACCCAGCGCTGCCTTGCCTTCCGAGACCACGCTGCCTCGGTTGACGAGTTCGCCCAGCACCGGATTCATAGAGACGATCAGATCGGACGTGCTCATACTTTGCACAGCCGACGGTAAATCCGCGACCGGGCAGGACACTACGGCGGTGTTGCCCGTCATTGTGTGAACGGTCATACCCATGGCGTCGAGGCTCGCCATTGCCTGCGCGTCGGTCGATGCCAGCTCGAGGGTGATCCCGATTCTGCCGTTGATGACACTCAACGCCGGGTTTTGCGCTGCCGGGTCCGTGACCAGCCGATTTGCGAAATTGCTAAGCAGCGGGTGAATCTTGAAGTTGCCTTGGCCGTTCGCGATGCGAGCGGCTTTCTCAGCGCGTGCTGCCGCGATGTGGTCTCGTGCTCGCTGTTGTGCGTCAACGCTCATGAACGACGGATCCAGAGTGCCCAGCGTGCTCGCATCCATGACGGTTTTGACTCGCGGATTGTCCTGAGCGCTCGCGATTCCGGCGGTAAGCAGCGCGCTTATCGCTATCAACGCTGCGACGATCTGTCTGAAAAATCTGATGTGCATGTGAAGCCCCCTTGCGACTTTGAGTACGTGAATCCGACTGAATCAAGGCAACGACAGTGAGCTGGCAGCAGCGAGGCGCGATGCTGTCGTCGGTAGACTTGTCGGAATAGGCGACGTTTCGCGCTCTGACGCGCTGTAGGTTTAGTTAAATCGCCGACGGGCTTGAGTGTGGACCAACTCGATGAGCGATTTCAACCACATGTGGCATTTGGAAACATTTTGGTCCCGCCGGACGAGAAGGCAGGCAGCATCAGGAGCTGCAGCGAATCGCGCGGATCGAGCGGTCCGCCCATTCACGGACTTCGTCACTCGGATCGTTGCGCAGGTTTTCCAGCGGTCCGAGCGCCGCGTCGTTACCGCAAACGCCCAGCGAACGAACACTCCATTCGCGCACGTCGGCCGTTGAGTCGCCCAGCGCACCGATCAGTGCCTGTACCGCATTGGGGTCGGTATTGCCCGCGAGACCGCGCGCCGCCCATTCGCGAACGTCGGTCGCGGGTGACTGCAGCGCTGACACCAGGGCTGACTGGGCGACGTCACCGTTACGTCCGGCGAGGCTGCGGACCGCCCACTCGGCAACATCCGCATTCGTCTCGACCAGCAGCAACGACGCCATCGCGCCATTGACCGACGGATCTGCGGAGCTGCCCAGGCTGCGAACCGCCCATTCACGCACGTCCGCTGTTGGCGACTGCAGCGCGGCGATCAGCGCCGACTGCGCAATTGGGCTGTCGCTGCCGGCCAGGCTGCGGACCGCCCACTCGGCGACGTCCGCATTGGTTTCAACCTGCAGCAGGGCTGCAATCGCCTCGATGACCGTCTCGTCATTCGACGTTGCCAGCACACGCACCGCCCATTCCCGGACTTCCGCGTCGCTGTCGGCAAGTGCGGCTAACAGCGGCTGCGTGGTGTCAGCGTCGGAAAAGACCTTCATACCGCGCACGGCCCACTGCCGGGTCTCGGCGTCGGAGTCCTGCATGCGCAAAATGAACAGCTGCAAGATTCTCGGATCATTGCCGTAAGCAAGCGAACGTACCGCCCACTGCCGGACAAAGGCATCACCGTCGTTACCGGCCTGCAGCAGGGCGTCCAGCGCTCGCGGGTCCTCGTCGTTGCCGAGCGCCCAGGCCGCTGCAGCGCGGGTCATTGACTCACCGGTCGCCAGTGCACTGATCAGCGCGTCGGTGTCGCCGTTCTCGATGCCCTGAGACGCCAGCTCTTCGGCGAAGACGACAAAGTTGGGATTGGTATCGCCATTGCGAACATTGTCGAGCCAGGACTGGCCAGCATCGGCAAAGCTGAGGCTGGACAAGGCCAGCATGGCGCTGATCATCAGCAGCGTGGTGAATGCCTGTATTGACGGTCGCGCAACTGAACGCGTTCGTGTGTTGTCGAGGATAGCCATGATTCGGGACTCCAGTTGGGTGTGTCCCGCCATGACGGGAGCAAGTGAATAGCGTCGCTGGCAATCGGTTGCTGTCGCTAGAAGCTGCGTGGCGTACAGCTTTCGCGACAGGCCGTTTTCCAGCGCCATATCGTCGCAGGCCTGTTCGCGCTCTTCTTCGAGCTTGCGCTTCAGGACCCATACCAGGGGGTTAAACCAGTGCAGCGCGCAGGCTGCGTTAATCAGTAGTGAGACCGCCACGTCCTGGCGGGCAATGTGCGCGAGCTCGTGCAGCAGCACGGCCTGGCGACGTTCAGCGGGCCAGCGTTCGCAGTCTTCCGGCAGCAGCACGCAAGGGCGAACGATGCCCCAGACGGCCGGCATGCTGCCTGCGGGGCGAAGTCGCAGGCTGATCCGGCGACGCAGCCCAAGTGCCTGACGACTGTCATTCAGCAGGCCCTGCCATCGGTCATCCTGCAACGTTGGCGCACGATGAACCGACAGTGACAGCCGGGCGACTCGAACGATCAGCAACAACACCAGCACCGCGGCACCGGCAAGCCAGATGGCCCGGGCTGCCGCCGCGAGCTCCAGCGAGCGTTCCGGCGGCAAGGTGGCTGCGAGCACCGGGCGAGGACTGGCGTCGGCTACGGCGGGTGTCACCACAGGCTCAATGACCGGCATCGGAATCGTCGGCTCGGCCTCGTCGGTTGTGAGACTGGCCGCCTGCTGAGGCAGCACCTGCCATTCCGGCACCAGTGAGTCGATCGCCGGCAGCATCAGTGCTGTCGTGAGGCCGGCGAGGAGCACCACATAGCGAAGCGATGCGGAGGTCTTTCTGAACACCGGCAAGATCAGCAGCGTCAGCGCCAGCAGGATCGCGACCTTGGCAATAATCAATGGGGTCATTTTGAGGACTCCTCGGCAGCGTAAATGATCGCCTTCAGGCGCTTGATGTCGTCTTCATCGATATCGGATCGGGGATCGGACAGGTGGGCCGCGACCGCTTCGCCGAGCGAACCACCGAAGAAGGTGGACAACACACCGGAAAACGCGGCCTTGGCGGCACGCTTGCGCGACACCCTGGGTTTGTAGACGTTGCGTCGGCCGTCCTTGTAGCTGGTGACATGCCCTTTTTCTTCGAGGATTCGCAGATGGGTGCGTATCGCCGTATCGGTAGGCGCGTCCGGCAGATGGTCGGCGATGTCGGCAACCGACGCCTGCTCGAGCTGGTAGATCGCATCCATGATCTGGCGCTCGCGTCGGCTCAGGTTTTGGTGGGGCGGTGTCTTCATGCTGATCTCCTATGCGCTAATAAATTAGCGGATCGAGTTTCGGAGTCAACACCAAACGCCAAAAATTTAGCGACAATTTGTAACGCAAGGCCGCTTTGTAACAAGAGTTTTCGAAAAGCGGCTATTTTTTCGGATTGCCGGGAGTTGGCACGACAATTCCACTGATTTTGCTCGCCCGGAAGCCCGTTTTCATGCCACCGCCCTGGCCATGCGGCTGTTTTTCGCGCCGTGTGGGACTGAATCTCGCCGTAGCCCGGGAGTCGTGGGCTATGGCCGCCCATCGCTTCTTATTTAACAGGCGCTTCTTTTTGCAGGAGTGTTAGCTGCGTCCTGTTGTCG
>JBCCNM010000178.1:0-5084 GCA_039025835.1 Pseudomonadota bacterium
CCTTGAATTGACGAGTCCACGAAATGCAATCGCTGTATAAGCGTCGCGGACTGTGTGCGACCTTACGTTCGCCTCGTGCATCGAAAGGTTAGTGCCGAACAGGAGCAAATCCGGTGTTCAAAAAGAGTCTTGTGTTAACTGGCTTCATTTTCTTGCTGGCTGCCTGCTCCAGCAAAGACTCTCAGCAAGGTGCTGACTCGCAGCGTGTCGATGACTCTCTCCAGAGTGCACTCATAGCGAGGGTCGAGGCCGCCATCCAACGCGAGATGGAAGACAACAACATCCCGGGTGTTGCTGTTGTCCTCGTGCAAAACGGTGAGACGATATTTAAGCAGGGTTACGGTGTGGCAAACGCCGAGACGGGCGCTCCCGTGGATCCGGATCGCACGATCTTCCGGATAGGCTCAATATCGAAGGCTCTGACCCTGCTGACGCTCTCTCGTCTTGTCGACGACGGTCGCCTCGATCGCGACCAGGATGTTGCAGAGTTCGTGTCCACCATTGAGAACAGCGACGCCTACGCATCGCCGGTGACAGTTGACCACCTGCTAACGCACACAACGGGCTTCGACCAGATCGGTGTCGGTCGGCAGCTCGGCGGCTTTGAATACTCGATCAGCGAACGCCAGGCCGCTCGCCCCAGCCTCGCTGAGTTTCTTGGGCAGAGGAATTTACGGCGAATCCAGGAGCCCGGTGAGCACTTCCGCTACGACACCTACGGGACCACGCTGGCGGGTGTCATCCTCGAACAAATAACCGGGCTGAGTTTCCCCGACGCCATGCGACAGGAGTTGTTCGAACCACTCGGCATGAACAGTTCATCAGTGGAAGTGCTACCTGCCGACGAAAATCGACTCGCCAAGGGGCACGGCTACGTAAACGGTGAGTACGTGACCACGCCCTACGAGATCTACCTGACGACCCCGGCGTCCTCGATCGACGCCACCGTGTCTGACATGGGACGACTGCTTGAAGCGCTGACATCGGATGGATCAAACAGCGCTGGACGTTTGTTCAGCCAGGCCATGCAAGGCGCCATCATGGCGCCCCATTACCGCCCCAGGCCTGACTTTGCAGGTATGAGTCACGGCTTGTGGGAAGCGCTGAGCGAAGACGTTGGCAGTGGCGCCAAACCTGTCCGCACGCTGGGTCACGGCGGCGACATGTGGGGTTTTAACGGGTCAATGACTTTGATTCCCGAGCTGGGCCTGGCCTTCTACGTCGTCGCCAACAGGAACAACGAAGGAGGAGGCACGACGGTAAAAATCGGAGGCCCTGTGATGCGGGCGATCCTCGAAACCTACTACGCGGACGTCGACACAAAGCCTGTCGATGTACCCGACATCGATCCAAACCTGGATCTCAGCGACTATGCAGGACGCTACTACTGGCCGGTGTACTGCCACACCTGCTCGGACGCAGAATTTGCAGCAGGAGGCTGGCGAAGACCGGATCCCGTTGAAGTGGTCGTCGACCGGGGCCGCCTCCTCATACGAGGTGACGCTTACATTCCGCTGGACGAGGACCTCTTTGTTGACGCGAGCGGCTACTCACAGGTGTATTTCAAACGGAATAGTCTCGGTGAAATCACGTCGTACTCGTTCAAAGACAACGCTACCGCGTTTGAGAAAGAACGTTCTTCAGCAGAAAGCGAAAATCCGGAAACCGGCTAGCTCTCCATGAAGAGCGTTCGCAGGCGTGACTGCGACCTTGCAGCTTGGGTGTCGCTCTAAAGCTGGTGCGCCCTCGCCTCATCCCGATGCTTCTTCAGGTACTTCATAAACGGCGTGCCGCCCGTGCCCACCGCGGTTGAGTTGCCGTCGCCTGTTCTGGACTGCTTGTGGATGTAGCTGGCCGCGTACTCGAGATGACGTGTGCGGAAACGCGTCAGCTTGTCGAGGCACGCGTTGTAGGCTTCGGTTAGCTCGGCATTGCTCTGGTCACGTACCGTCGCCCGCACCTGGCTCGCCTGACGAACATCGTCGATAAAGCGGCGATGCCCGACCGGCCGATACACGTGCAGCTCATCGAGGTAACCGCGCAACGGGTCGTGTCCGTGAGACACACCGAGGAAGGCATCCATTAGCGGCACAATCGACGACTGCGAGCCTGTCTGCCCACGAAACGCCTGCGGCTTACCGCCGAATGCCTTCACACCTTCGTAGACAATGCCGTCCGGCAACGCCGGATTGTCTTTCCAGCCGTGTATCCAGGGACGGACCCGTTGAAAGTAGATATACGGATCGCATCGCTCCGGCATGCGGTCAAAGATGGCAATCATCCGGTCCCAGGCGCCGATCATGCCCGTTAAGGCACGCACCAATGCCCGGCGATCACCGGCCGCCGCCGCTTCGATCGCGGTGGGCACGCGACTGAACAAGCCGGCAGCCTGCGCTTCGATCGCCACGTGAATCAGGATGAACCAGGCTTCATCCTCGCCGCTCAGGAAGGGCTGAACAATGGCCGTGTTTTCAAGATCAATCGCACCGTCTTTATTCAGCAGCGTCCAGTTGTCGAGCACGTACTGGCTGTAGGTGAGGATGGGTGGCTGATCGAGTCGCGTGGCGAGCTGGTAGAGCGGTCGGGCAATGCAGGCGGGCAGCACCGCCGGTGCCTGCGCCTCACCCCAGACATAGGCCTGCGCCATGAAGCTGTAGTCCACCAGTGCACGACGCAGCACGGCGTCATCGTCGATAGCGGCAATGGCCTCGGCGTCGACTTCAGTCAACTGTTCAAGGTCGTTGCGGATGTGTCCGGCGACGAGGCGGGCGGGCAGTGAGCGCGCCATGGCGCGAGCCTCAGGGAGGCCCGGGGCAGCAGCAACGTGCGCAGCATCAAAGGGGGCAAGAAAACCACGGTCAGGGCAGACGTCGTAGTTGCTGAGGGCGTGAATCGACATGCTGGAAACTCCGCGTTCGGGATGAATAATCCGTGTATGGTAGTTTCGCTTGTCTGCAATAAAGCAGCGTATACTCCTTTATTTACCGATTTACACGCTTGATTATTGCTTCATGGATCGTATTGACGAACAGATATTGCACGCGTTGCAGCTGGATGGTCGACTGAGCAACACACGACTGGCAGAACAGGTGGGCTTGTCGCCATCCGCCTGCCTGCGGCGCGTCCAGGCCCTGGAAAACAGCGGTGTCATCCGTGGCTACAAAGCCATCGTGGATCGCAGCGCTGTCGGTGGTGGCATGACGGTGTTTGTCACCGTCGGCCTGTCCGAACACGGCCGAAAGGCTGCACGAAATTTCGAACGAGCGCTTGAGTCCGCTAAGGAAGTTCGTGAGTGCCACAGTGTCACCGGATCGATCGAGTACCTGTTGCGCGTTGAGGTGGCGGACCTCGACGGCTATAAATCGTTTCACGACAATCTGCTTGGCATGCTGCCCAACGTGCACAGTATTACCTCGCACATCTGCCTGTCGTCGCCAAAGGACGAAAGGGCATAGCGTTTGATCAAACCACCGAAGTGAAGGGAACGTAAAGTTTATGGCAAGCGGGGCCTGCAATTGCGGGGCGATCAGCTTCAGGATCGCTGCAGATTTGTCGGATGTCATCGTCTGTCACTGCTCGATCTGTCGACGTGCGACAGGAAGCAACGGAATCGCGGTGCTTATCGTAGAGAATGAGTACTTCGAGTGGACAGGCGGCAGGGAGCTCATTAACGCCTGGAAGAAACCTAATGCCGACTGGGAAATGAGTTTTTGTCGGAGGTGTGGCTCCCCGGTCCCGGGCGTAAATGACGAATCCCGTACCTTCGTGCCAGCAGGCCTTATCAGCGACGAGGACAGTCACCTGAAGGTGGCACACCATGTGTGGGTTGATTCAAAAGCAGCGTGGGATGAGATTGGTGACTGTGGTCGATGTCATCCTGAAGCGTTTGAGGATTAGTCTGGTACTGTGACGGCTCCTGACCCTTAGTGGACCATAAATTGCGGCTGTTGCCAGACCATCCCTTTTTTCAGCACTCCATTTAGCCAATTCAGAGAAAGAAATGAGAACTCATATCGCGTTATTTTGCTTCATGTTACTAGTCTGCGGTACAGCCTACGGTACGTGGACAGAAAAGCAGTTAGACGTTTGGACAGTCATAGAGTCGACCTGGGCGGAGGAAGCCGGAGAGTCGGGTAAGTGGCCCACGCAATTTGCAACGTCTGGCTACCAGAGCTGGGGACAGGACGAAGCGCTTCCACAAACACTTAGTACTCTAGACTCTACGCTCAAGTACTGGAATAAGGTCAGCAAGCTTCGTCATTACAGACTCAAACCAGCTTCCATAACCGTTGACGGCGATACAGCAGTGGTTAACTACTACGCTACAGAGTATCGAGAGACCAACGACGGCGTAAAATCCAGAAGTGTCACGGCCATCACAGAAACACTGGTATATCGAGAAGGACGTTGGCAGTTTCTCGCCAGCAGTTCGTGGACGCCGAATCTCAACTAGATTGGCTTTGCAGACTTTATTCGAGTTTCTTATAAAAATTCCGCAGCGTATGCGATTCCGAATTGTGAGTGTGTCAGATTCGATTCTGGCCGAAAGCTGCCGCCGGCCTAGCGTCTGCTATGGTTTCAGCTTATGACCCAGAGCCGACTGTCGGCTTGAAGTAACCAAGTGAAAAATCTGCAGAGTGGAGACTGGATCTTGAGTGAAGATGGCGTCGCGCAAGTTATCTCACTCAGCGACGTATATATTGAAGAATTCAACCTCTGCTATCGCTCTGGGCGATGCGGTCTAGGAGAATTCATTCACACGTTAGTGAGCTACAAAGTGCTGTGCGACTTTGAAGGTGTCCCGAGAAAACGAAATCGCGCTACTTTCGCCAGTTTATCTGAGGTCGATGTGGCATCAGCTGAAACTCTAGAGATCGTTTCGGGGATTAGAAACAAGCATGAAGAATACTTTCTTGATTTCCTTCGCTATAAGTCTTCGGTTCGACTAAAAAACAGCTACAACGCCTGGCTGAACGTTCCTGAAGACGAGGCACATGAGCTAGCTGCCTATGTTAATAGTTGTGATCTGGAAATGCCGTTCACTTATCCTGGAGTGGTCCTAGAACGGTAGACACGTCCAAGCC
>JBCCNM010000179.1:0-4956 GCA_039025835.1 Pseudomonadota bacterium
ACCCCGGCAAACACGGCGCGACCCAGTGTCTGGTAACCAAAGACCTGCTCGTAATCGTCATCCAGCAGGTTGGTGCCGCGGGCGAACACGCGGAGCTTGTCGTTCACGCGGTAGTGCACGGCGAGATCAACCAGCCAGTAGGCATCCAGCGTGACCACTTCAGACGGGTTCGGGAACGGCGGGAAGAAGGTGTCGAGGCGCGTACCGCCATAGTCGGCGTTCAGCGTCGTCTGCAGGCGCTGGTCGAGGCCGGACAGGCTCGCGGAGAGGCCACCCGCGTGTTTCGGTCGACGCACTTCCCGTGCGGTGTCATCGGTCGCGTCGGTGTAGGTGTAGTGAAATCCGAGGTCGAGACTGTCACTCGCCATCCAGTTGCCCGATACCTCGACGCCGTCACGACGGCTGGTGCCGCTGCGGTTTTCCGCCGTGGTCAGGAAGGTCACCGGGTCAAACACGAAGCCGTTGATCTCGTCTTCGAGATCCTGTTTAAAAATGGCGACGTCGATGTTTGCGGCGCCGTCAGCGAAGGAGTGACCAAGGCCAAGCTCGTAGGTGACGGAGCTCTCTGGCTCAAGGTCCGGATTACCGAGGAACAGCCCCGGGAAAAAGCCGAATCGTTCGGTAAAGGTCGGGTTTTTGCGACCGGTGGCGGCGCTTGCGCGCAGCGTGGTCGCGTCGCTGACATCGTAGGTTGCGGACAGGCGGCCATCCAGAGCGTCGTCGAAGTCGCTGTTGCTGTCGAAGCGAGCGCTTGCAATCCAGGTGAAACGCTCGGCTGACAGTCCCTGGTACTCGAGGACGATGCCCGTGGCGTCGATGTCCTGGTCCTGGTTCGGGTCGCCGAACGACACTTCGCCGCGCTGTTCGTAGTCGGTTTGTTCGTGTTCGGCCGCGAAGATCAGGCGGTTTTCGTTGATGGCCAGCTCCGTCTGGTAACGAAACGTCGTGCGGTCCGACGACGCGCTGCTGTCGAAGGTGCCGTCGACGAAATTGTCGTTGTCAGAGCTGTACAGGTCGATGCGCAGCGTATGCTGCAGATTGCCGCCGTCGATATCCACGCCAAACGCCGCGAAGGTGTTGCTGGTTTCGGTTTCGTTGTCGCCGTCCGTGGGCAGGCCGGTGACAGCGAAGTCCACAGGGTCAAACTGCGACGTGGCGTCGACGTGGCGCAGGCTGCCGAAGAGAGACACCTCGTCTGACGCCGCAAAGGACGCTTTTACATTCAGTGTTGTCAGGTCCGAGTCATCGTCTTCCGATCCGGTTCGCGAGATGTTTTCGCCGTCCGTGGACTGCGTCTCGATACCGCCGCCGAGCGACCAGCGCTCGTCGCCGATTGAGGCATTGAAACCGCCGTTCAATGAGCCGAAGGACCCGGCTTCGGCAAAACCACCGTACTCTGAGTCGCCTGACGCACCTCGCGTGATGATATTGACGACACCGGCGATGGCGTCGCTGCCCCACAGCGCGCTTTGCGCGCCGCGGACGATCTCGATGCGCTCAATCGAGGCCGTGCTCAGGAATTCCCAGCGGAATTCGTCACTGGTCGCTGGATCGGTTGCGCGGACGCCGTCGACCAGCACCAGCAGGTGATTAGCCTCTGCGCCGCGAAGACGAATCTGTGTTTGCGTTCCGGTAACGCCGGTCTGGCTGACCGCAAAGCCCGGCACTGAGCGCAGCAGCTCAGCGACATTGCGCGCTTCGCGGCGCTCGATGGCGTCGCGATCAATGACGGTGATGGCCGATGCAACGCGGCTGATTTCGATCGGTGTGCGCGCTGCCGTGACGACGATTTGGTCGACCGGTTCGGCATCCTGGGCAACGGACAAAGCAGGTACAGCGAGGCTGGCCGCGACCAGCGCGAGGGTATTTCTCGTTTTCATTGTTTTCTCCCGCCAGGTCCCCGAACTGGCTGACAGTTCGGTCTGGGAGGGAGTGAGCGCGCGATGCACCTCGAATCGCCCGCCGCGACCGAAACGTGAGTGGTCGACAGGCCGGTCTCCGGACTCATGAGTGACGGCGTACGCCGTCTCGCCTGTCGCCTTCCCACGCCCTGAAGCGCAGTGGCTTTTTGACAGACTGACTCATCTACCGTTGCGGGGGCAGTGACGGGATTGCCGTAAAGCGCACCGTCTTCCCGAACACCTGACGAATTCGCGGTGCAGACTACGCGGATTGCAAAGGGGAATCAATCGACGCCGACGGCCCGAGACGGCACAGAAACCCGCCTGCGCCGTGTGGCGCTGTCTCAGTGGTCTCGGGCCCTGTCTGTGCGCTAGATTGGCGCTATGCGCCGTGCATTCTTACGCCACCTCACCCGTTCGATCCGCAGACGCACGTCTGAAACCCGGGTTGATCGGGACGAACTCAATAGCCGTGCGGACGACTATGTATCGGCCAACGCTCACCTGGCGCACACGGCGGTCGAGGCTGCGCATATTGAACTGGTCTGTCTCGTACTCGCGGCGCACGACTACCTCGCTCGCAGGTCCATCGACGCCGACATCGCCGAAAAAATTCTCGAGGATGCGGTGCTGATACCAGGTCGTGGATTCACACGCTGGGCCACGCGAATTATGTTGGCGTTTTCCAGAGACCCCATGGCGACACTGGTACGGTTTTCGTCCGAGCGGATTCCGCCGTCGTACGGACGACTGTTTTCCTTTGAGGAGGAGAGGGTCGGTTCGGAACGCTACACTATGCGGGCGACTCGCTGCTTCTACCATGCGTTTTTCACTCGCTACGGCGTGCCGCATCTGACGCACATTTTCTGTCGCTGGGATGAAGCCTGGATAGAACCCATCTCGGAAACTCGGCACGGCGTCCGGTTTTCGCGGCCAGAGACAATTGCGACGGGTGCACAAAGCTGTCCGTTCACCTTTCAGCGAATCCGCGCGAGGAACAAGGACTAGCCCCGCCGATCTCGAGCTGCAGACGACGCGTTTTCGGCATCCGGAGATCGCACCGGTCTTCCGCGGCAAGTCTAGGACAAGCCGCTCGCTCTGGCGTACCTTCGGGATATCTGCCGACCACCCTGCGGTGCTTCGCACCATGACGGCACTGCGTTAGGATGCTCGCCTCGATGATCTGGGAGAGGTTGTATGCCGTTCTTGCGGGCAGTGTCGTTCTTGGTATTCATTGCGGTCGCGAACATCGGATTTGCCGATGACACACGACTGCTGCGATTCCCCGATATTCATGAAGATCGCGTCGTGTTTGTGTACGGCGGGGACATTTACATGGCATCCACATCCGGCGGTACGGCGAAACGCCTGACCTCGCACCACGGCCTGGAGCTGTACCCGAAGTTTTCGCCCGATGGTCGCGACATTGCCTTCTCCGCTGAGTACAACGGCACACGGCAGGTTTACGTCATCCCGTCGTCGGGCGGCACGCCACGGCAGCTTACCTGGTACAACGATGTCGGTCCGATGCCGCCGCGTGGCGGTACCGACTACCGTGTGCTCGACTGGTCCCGCGATGGTGAACATGTGCTGGTGCGGGCAAATCGCCTGCCGTGGGGTCCGCGCATGGGCCGATACCATCTTGTGCCGGCGGGCGGCGGTGACGAGACGCCGATGGTCATTCCGGAAGGCGGCGGCGGTATGTTCTCACCGGACGGCAGCCAGATCGTGTACACGCCGATCGACCGCGAAAACCGGACCTGGAAGCGCTACCGCGGCGGTCGCGCTCAGGACGTCTGGGTGTACGACCTCGAGAACAATGCCTCCACCCAGCTCACCGACAATCCGGCCACCGACAACCAGCCGGTCTGGGTCGGCGACGATATCTTCTTCACGTCCGATCGCGACTACACGTTGAACCTGTATCGACACAGCGAGCAGGGCGCTGAGGCGGTTACCGCACACACCGATTTCGACGTGTTGTGGCCGAGCGCCGGGCCGAGCGCGATCGTGTATGAGAATGGCGGCTGGATTTATCGCTATGACCCCGAAAGTGGCGAATCTCGCCGTCTGAGCATCGCGGTCGACGGCGATCGGCCGGCCACGCTGCCAAAAGTGGTCGAGGCAGCGAATTTCATCGAGTCGGCTGACCTGTCTCCAGCCGGCAATCGCGTGCTGATCACAGCGCGTGGTGAACTCTTCAGCGCACCGGCTGAAAACGGTCCGATTCGTAACCTGACACGCACACCGGCTATCCGCGAAATCGCAGCCACGTGGTCGCCGGACGGCCAGCGCCTTGCCTACCTGTCGGACGCCACCGGTGAGTATGAAATCTGGGTGCGCCCGGTGGGCGGCGGCGAGGCGCGTCAGGTCACACGCTACGGTGAGATCTGGCGATTTGCGCCGGTGTGGTCGCCGGACGCCAGCCAGCTGATTTTCGGTGACAAGAACCAGCGTCTGAACCTGCTCAACGTCGACAACGGGCGTGTCACGGTCATCGATGAATCCGTGCACAACGACATCACCGACTACAGCTGGTCGCCGGACAGCCGTTTTGTCACTTACGTTCGCAATAACGACATCGGTATCGGCAGTGTCTGGATTTACTCACTGGATGACCGGCAGACCCGGCAGGTCACGTCCGACATGACCAGTGAGAGCGATCCGGTTTTCGATCCGGAAGGGCGCTACCTGTACTTCCTGTCGTCGCGCGACCAGGACCTGCAGTTCAGCTCGATTGAGTTCAACTACATGGTGACTGATTCGACGCGCGTGTACGCCGCGCAGCTCACCGCTGACCAGCCGGCGTTGTTTCTGCCAAAGAGTGACGAGGTCGCGACCTCAGACGACAAAGAAGAGGGCGACGATACGTCTGACGATGCCAGTCCGGAGGTACGTGTCGATTTCGACGGCATCGAAGATCGCCTGGTCGCGCTGCAGTCCGGCGGTGGCAACTACCGCGGCTTGCTGGCTGCGCCGAAAGGACCGGTTTACATCGCGAGTGACGGCGGCAGCAACAAGGTCGTGATGTTCGACCTGGAGAAGGAAGAAGAAG
>JBCCNM010000180.1:0-4935 GCA_039025835.1 Pseudomonadota bacterium
CCTGTAATCAGCCTGGGCAACTCGGCGGGGAAGATGGCCCGACGCACGATTCCAGCCACCGACCAGGAAATCGGCATCGTTTCTCTGGGGAACTCGCGATTGTTTAGCGACGCGGGCATTGCTGCATCGAATGACGACTTGGGACCGGACCGGGACGAGCGTGCCAGGGAGCTAATCCGGCTATTTCTAGACATGGGTGGCAATCTGGTGGATGCGAGCTTCGGAAGCGTGGAAAATCTCGCGAAAATTCTGCCCACTGAAGATCTACAGCAAATCCTATTCACCACTAGTCCATTTAATATCTTCGGGGAACACATAGTAAATCGGGATCACGTCGACAAACTGATTTCGGTCCTGCAGAAGAAGCCGCTAGACATGCTTCAAATCCGAAATGCACGAACCAGTGACACGACCAAAGCCTACTGGCCATTGTTGAAAGAGTTTAAGGAGGAGGGGCTGGTTCGACACATCGGTACTAGCGGTGTCGGGCCGAACCACTCTGCGGTCATGGAGCAGGTGATGGAAGACGGCGCTGATTTTGTGCATATCGATTACGCAATCTTTGCAACCCACGCGGAAGAACGGATCCTGCCTGCGGCGCGCGACACGGGTACTGCCGTTTTCACCAATCGGCCCTTTTCCAGCGGAGACTACTTTCAAAAAGTTGCCGGCAAGACCTTGCCGAGCTGGGCGAAGGAAATCGATTGTGAGACTTGGGCGCAATTCAACCTCAAATGGATCGTGGGCAACCCAGCCGTTACGACTGTCTTCATGGAGACCACGAAAGCGCATCGCGCGGTGGAAAACCTCAATGCCGGAATCGGCAGATTGCCCGACAAAGAAATGCGTGATCGGATGGCAAAACTGATTCGATCGTTTTCCTGAATCGAGTCTCAAAGCCTTGGGGTCAGTCCTCCATGAGGAATCGGCTCAATTTGCCTACGTATTTTTGTAGCCACCAGCAAGTGTAGCCGCCGCCGAAAGCCGCTAACGGCCTCCGCACGCCACTTCGAGAAGGTCATTCAGGCGCCGCTCATTGTTCCGTTGAGCGTTCTGTTTCCGTACTCCTGTAGTCGAGCGTTGGGACCGGTGACGCCCTCCGCCTTTGGGGTTCGAATCTCCTAAATGGAAGATGACAACAGTGCCTTAAAACGGACTCTTTGTGATTTGGTGCGCCTGGAAGGAGTGCTTAACTGTCGCCGCTGCACGGTTCGGTGCGAACCTCCGACCGCCTGGTTCCTAGGCAGACTCGCTACCAAATAGCGGCCATCGATCAGGGCAGTCGCCTCGCCGCAATGCTGTAACTCCCAACACCGTTCGTGCCGTCGATGGCCGGCCGGGACCGTTCGTGAAGTAATCGCGCCGCTCGTTGAATGACCACGCGCACACGCAAGCCTGCTCCGGTACGTTCAGGCTGGCGTGTTCAGCCCGACGAGGTCCCAAAATGCCCCGTTTCATACGGCGGAAAGTTGCCCATCTGAAAAAATTCCTACCGCTACTGCTCCTGGCAGGCCCCGCAGCCGCTGACACCGGATCGATATCCGTTCAGGTGCTCGATTCTGTTTAGCGGCGGCCTATTGACGGCGTAACGGTGTCGGCTGAGTCACGCAATGGCTCGACTCAAACAGCGACAACAGAGAACGGTGCTGCCGTCCTCAGCGATTTGCCGATCGGTTTTTTCGCATTGCGGGCAGAATCGGAGGGCTACATGACGGCCGTGGAACCGACGGTACAGGTGTTGGAAAGACGCACGGGCCGAGTTCGCTTTGAGCTGCAGCCGGTCACGGACGCGGTTGACGAGATTGTTGTCTCGGCCCGAGCCCGAGAGGCCGACGCCTTCGGCCCGGTGTCAAGCAGTTTCCGCAATCGCGAGGAGCTCCGCAACGCGGCCGGCAGCGGCAGCGACGTCATGCGCGCGCTGAGCGGTCTCCCCGGGCTGGCATCGAGAGGCGCGTTTGCGAGCTTCTCCGTACGCGGTCACGGCCCCAAGAACAACCTGATCTTCGTCGATGGTTTTCCTTTTCAACAGGTTGTCCACTTCCAGCAGTCACTCGGCGAAGAAGAGGACATTGTCAATGGCGGCCGATACTCGATCTTCGCGCCGAATGCGGTTGCCGGCGCGGAATTTTCGCCGGGCGGATGGAGCGCCCAGTTCGGCGGCCAGAAAGCATCGTTGCTGCAACTTGAGCTTGTCGATGGCGCGCCCAGCCCGATTGCCAGCATGCGCGTTGATCTTGCCGGGCTGGAATTTCAGTATGAAGGACCCAGTGGATTTCACGACGACACCGCAATGTTCGTACAGGCACGTCAGTTCGATTTCGGACAATTGTTCGAGACGATTGGTCAGGAAGATATTGGCTCGCCCGTTATGACGGACGTCATTGTTAAAACCAATACGCAGATCGATGCAAATGACGAGTTCGAATTTCTTGCAATCTACGCGCCCGAGACCTACACCCGAGATGTCGACAACGTGCTCGCCGGCGAGGAGGAAGAGGAAAGCATCGAGGACCTCAGCCTCGTCGACGTCGATCAGGACCTCGCGCTGATTGGCGGCACGTGGCGCCACTTGTTCGGCAACGATGGTCGCTGGACCAACCGCCTGTACTATCGCGAGTTTGACAAGGTATCTTCCGAGGGTGAGTCGTTCCCGGACCTTGTTCCGCCCGGCTCAACCGCCGATCTGGTCCCGGTTCGCGAGAACCTGCTGACGATTCGTGAAAAAGAATCGGAGCTGGGTTGGCGCAGCGATGTCTTCGTGGGCAACGGGCTCGGCCTCTTCACCGCTGGCTTGAGGCTTACGAGCAACGATATCGACTACTCGACCGAGCTGCGGGAAGACTGGATACGCTACGTCTTTGAATCCGATGACCCCCGTCCGCCCGGCGCCAACTACATCATCCTTCAGCCCGAAGGGATTGACTCGACGTACAGCGCCAGCGAGACGAACTATGCCGCTTACGCCGAACAGGTGTTCGACTTTGGCGCCGCGACCTTTCGCACCGGCCTGCGCTACGACCGAAACGGTTTTAGCGATGAAAACCTTGTCTCGCCACGAATTGCGTTCAATGTCACCGTGTCTCCGCGTCTGAGACTGTCGGCGTCGACCGGGATGTACTACGAAGCACCCAGCACCCTTGCGCGAGCAGCGGACCCGGAAAATTTCAACCTCGAAAGCGAGGAACTGACCCACTTCGGGCTGGGCCTGAATTACCAGTGGAACGATGACATCAATGTGATGGTCGAGGCGTACTATCAGCAACTCGACAACCTGCTCGTACCGGACAGCCGCACCAACGCCCGTATCTCAAACGCGGGTACGGGCACGAATACCGGTATCGACGTTGTACTGACGCGCCGCTTCGCTCGAGGTTGGTCGGCCGACCTGGCCTATTCATGGAATGACTTCAGGATCGACGACAATGATGGTCTCGGCGAATACGACACGGATTTCAATCGCGAGCACTTCCTGTCGATGGGTGGTCGCTGGGAGATCAGCAAGCGCTGGCAGGTCTCTGGTCGGTGGCGCTATGGTACGGGACAACCTGCCGATCGCTACATCACTCACGAGGACGTCCTGGCACCCGATCCACCCGTGAGGTTCTCGCGTGAGATCACCGAGACGAACGTCGTCCGGAGCGATGCGTTCCACTCGCTTGACCTGCGCGTCGACTATCGGCGTCCAATTGGTCCGGTCGATTTCGTGCTGTTCCTCGACATTCTGAATGTGTACGGCGGGCCTTCGGGTGAGCCTCCGGAACTCAACATACTGAGGGGGGATGAAATAGGCGATGATGGAGACTCTCTGCCCCTTCTCGGCTTGATATTCGAGTACGCCTGGTGAGCCTGGATAGGCTGGCGAAAGGAATCTTTGCGTGAATCATCAGCTGGACGTCAGCAACGGTACGGTTTTCGGCCTTTGGCCGCTGGGCCGCTCGATATTCATCGTCGGGGCAATCCTGGTCGCAATATTCGTGCTCATGGAGCCGGAGGCGAGTCAGGGGTTGGGCTTCATTGACCGTACGTTGTTCTGGATAACGAATGTCGGTCTGGCACTTGCAGCACTGTATGCGGCGAGCTGGTTCCTGCTTCCCAGGGTGATGCACCACCTGCCACCCTGGCTGGCCTTGCTGCTTGCCGGTATTGCCGGGGCGGCGCTCATGGCGCCCTTCGGCTACGCGATCGAGTTAATACAGCCTGCGTCCTGGGAAATGGACGACGGCGACTGGCTGGATAACTTCGAGAAGCAGGGCGTCTGGCAGGGTATCGTCGCCGAACTCGGCGAAGTCGGGCCGCAGGTGTTGCTGGTATGGATGGCGATCAACCTGCCGCTGCTCAAGTCGAAACCTGTTTTGGCGAACCCGCAGGGTCCTGACGACGATGGCAACGGTCGACAAAACACGGACGTCGAGAAAGACGAAGCGGGCGAGTTCGCTTTGGCGGCTCGCGAAGAGTTCCTGAGTGATATCCCTGAATCTCTCGGCACAAAGCTCCTTGCCATTTCATCGGATCTACACTACCTGCATATTCACACAGAGCTAGGCCATTGCATGATCCTCGGATCTCTACAACGTGCATCGGATGCTCTGGGCGAAGACGGGATACTTGTGCATCGTGCACATTGGGTTGCGCGGCACGCCATTGTGAAGATCGTCAAAGATGAGCAACAGTGGTACTGCCTGTTAACGAACGACCTGAAGATTCCAATTAGCCGGCGCAAGAAATCAACCGTAGCGGGTTGGTTCGGGCACTCGACCAAGATCGCGCCTGTTTCGAGCATCAAGCGAAACGCGGCAGGCTAGTTCATAAAAAGGCCAAACACTGCTAGGTGATCGGCTTCTCAGACTGTCGAACCGGGAGGCTCTCACCAGCCTCCAGACACACAAAAAGAAAAAGGGCCCCCGATTGGGGGCCCTTTGTCTTTTGGCGCGCCCG
>JBCCNM010000181.1:0-4924 GCA_039025835.1 Pseudomonadota bacterium
GAACGCAGCGGATAAAAGGCCAGCAATGAGAGAAGCTGGTAAATACCGCGACTGTCGCTGATCAGCTTGCCGATCATTTGCTGATAGATGATCGGGTGTTTTGTGGCGGCCTCGCGCAAGACAGTGGCGGGCACGGTGACGATCTCCGCGTCTTCGACAACCTGTGCATCAAGGTTTCGCGGGTCCTTTCCCGGTATGGCGAATTCACCGAACCACGCATTTTCCGTCTGGTCGACAATCGCAAATTCCTGGCCGGATTCGCTGCTGAGTTTGATGCGGATGCGCCCGGACAGGACGCCGTAGATGTCTTCACAGGGGTCGCCAACGGCAAACACGTAGCTATCGACCGGATACCGCCGGATTTTCGCCTGACTGGCGATGTGCTCAATCGTCGCGTCTTCAATTCCCGTGAGCCATATAGCGCGGCGCACGGCGGCGACGATGTCGCCTTGTGTTCGAACAGTGGTCAACCGGAGTCCCCTAACTCGTTCCGGTAGTCTAACAAAACCCGGCGGTGCGCGGCTCCGTCGCGTCGAGTAGCGCCTAGAATCGTGCGTATTGGCCGTCGAAATACATCAGAGGCGTACCGTCCTGCGCTTCGTGGTGCAGGACTTCGCCGATTATGATGTGGTGATCACCGGCATCGATAAGCTGCTCGGTGCGGCAATCGAGACGCGCGAGTCCGCCCGGGAGTATCGGTACCCGGTCCTTGGACAGGTGATAATCGATGCCGTCAAAGGACTTGTGGTCGGTTTTTGCGAAATGCTGCGATAGCGCTTCCTGCTGGTCGCTGAGCACGTGAATCGCAAAGTGACTTGCTTCGAGGTAGGCCTGCAAGGAGTTCGAGGACTTGGCGATATTCCATAACACAAGCGGTGGCTCCAGCGAGACCGAACTAAAGCTGTTGGCCGTGAAACCGCAGGGGCGGCCGTCGGCAGCGCAGCAGGTGACGACGGTGATGCCGGTGGCGAATTTACCGAGCGTCTGACGCAGTATTCGGGTGTTGTCGGTCATAGCGGGCGAAGTATGAGGACGGACCTCGGGCGGAGCAAGCGAATCGGCAATCCAATTCCTTGTAATGCTGTGAATTCATGAGAAAATAATGGCTTACCAGTGGGACGCCCCTCACAACATGTCGACAGACCAGCGTTGGTGAATGAGCCAGCCACCTGACAGCTCCTCTACGACCGGCATCCGGCAGAGACGGCCTCTTGCAGGAGAACGCACTCGCGGCAGCGTCGACGCCTTGCAAACTCAGATTGCCGTTAATCTTCAGAACCTGTCGGCCGAAGACTTCGACGAACAGCTTGAGCGCAACGTCGCCGATCTGCCTGAGGCCGCGGGTTGTGACGCCGCGTTTCTGGCGCTGCTGAGTGACGACGGCGTGCGCATCGAGTCGGTCTACTCGGCACGCAGCGGCTTTTCCCAGTGCAATGCCGACGTGATTGCCGGTGATGCGCTCGCTGACTGGCCTTGGCTTTCCGGTCGGCTGGGTCACCTGCGCGTCGTCGAAATCGACAATACGCGAGATTTGCCGGCCTCGGCCGCGGACGAGGGTGCGCGACTTGCGGAGCTGCACTTTGGCTCGCTGCTGGTTGTCGGCATCTCGGTCGACGACGCGGTGGCAGGTTTCCTGGTCCTGGCCAACCAGCACCCGGTCGAGGGTTGGGACGCACATTTTCACCTGCTGATTAAACTGCTGGGTGCGTCACTTGCCTCCGGACTGAAGCTTTGCCACGGCAACAGCGTGTTGACCGACATGCGCGAGCGCAACGATCTGATCGCCATCACGGCGAATGACGGAATCTGGGATTTCGACGGTCTGAGCAAACGCATCGAATTATCGCCGCGTTGGAAGGTGATGCTCGGCTACAACGCCGATGAAGAAGACGTCAACCTCGACTGGTACACACTCGTGCACCCGGATGATATGGCACGCGTGCAGGCCCGTATGCGCCAGCATCTGGAGGGCAAAGCTGAGGTATTTGAGTCCACCCACCGCATGCGGCATCGCAACGGTGACTGGCGGTGGATGAGCAGTCGCGCCAAGGGCGTGCTCGACAAGAACGGACGTCTGCTGCGTCTGCTCGGCGTCGAGGTGGATATTACAGAGCGCAAGCTCTACGAGGAGGCGTTGTTTCGCGAGAAGGAAAGCGCGCAAATCACCTTGCAGTCGATTGGTGATGGAGTCATCACCACCGATGCCGACGGCGTCGTTGAGTATGTCAATCCTGTGGCCGAAGAGCTGACCGGCTGGAAGGTTGACGATGCCAGCGGCCGCCCCCTCGAGGAGATTTTCCGCGGTTTTCACGAGGAGACCTGCGAGCCGCTGGAAAACCCGCTCGATGTCGCGATCAAGCGGGACCGCGCGATCAAGTCCGTTCGACCGACCCTGCTGATCCGGCGCGACGGCAACGAACTGTACATCGAAAGCACAGCCTCACCGATTCGCGACGGCAAGGGTGTGGTCACCGGCGGCGTGCTGGTATTCCACGACGTTTCCGAAGCTCGCGAACTGAATAAGCGCCTGAGCTATCACGCGAGTCACGACAGCCTGACCGGTCTCGTCAATCGTCGGGAATTTGAAAACCGACTCGAGCGTGCACTGAAAGCGGCACGCGCCCGCGAAACCAGCTACGCGCTTCTGTACCTCGATCTTGATCAGTTCAAGATCGTCAACGACTCGTGCAGCCATAACGCCGGCGATGCCTTGCTGCACCAGCTTGGCGCGCTGTTGAAGTCCAAAATTCGCTGGCGGGATACGATCGCGCGACTCGGCGGAGACGAGTTCGGTGTCCTGCTCGACAGCTGTGCGCTCGACCAGGCGATGCAGACGGCCGAGGAGCTGCGCAAGGCCATCGGCGAGTTCAAATTCGTCTGGGATGACCGATCCTTTCGCCTCGGCGTGAGTGTCGGAGTTGTACCGATAACGGCAGAAAATGAGGACGTGGCGGCTTTGCTCAGTGCCGCGGACAGCGCCTGCGCCGCGGCGAAAGAGGCCGGTCGCAATCGCGTGCACAGCTTCGAAGAAAACGACATCGACCTGATGAAGCGACGTCGCGAGCTGCAGTGGGCGGCGCGCATTAACAACGCACTTGAGGACAATCGCTTTGAGCTGTTCCGTCAGCCAATCAAGCCGCTGACGGATCACGACGAAGGTGCGCACTATGAAATCCTGCTGCGCATGCGTGATGAAAACGGCGGCATGATCTCGCCGGGGCTGTTCATCGAGGCATCTGAACGCTACGGCATCACCCCGAACATCGATCGCTGGGTGATCCGTACGGCATTCCAGTGGCTGGTCTCGGAAGCGGACGAACGCTCACGTCTTACGATGTGTTCGATCAACCTGTCTGGCCAGAGCATTGGCGACGAGAAATTTCTGCCGTTCGTTATCGACCAGTTCCAGATGAGCGGGCTTGATGCCACCAAAATCTGTTTCGAGATTACCGAGACGGCGGCAGTTGCAAGCTTTGCCCAGGTAAATCGCTTCATCAATGCACTGAAAGAACTGGGCTGCATGTTCGCGCTAGACGACTTCGGCACCGGCATGTCATCGTTCGGCTATCTGAAGCATTTCCCGGTCGATTTCCTGAAGATCGACGGCATGTTTGTCAAAGAGATGCTGCACGACCCGATCGACCGGGAAATGGTGCGCTCGATTAATGAGATTGGTCATCTGACCGGCAAGAAGACGATCGCCGAGTTTGCCGAGAACGAGGAGATCATCACGATGCTGCGCGGCATGGGCGTTGACTACGCGCAGGGTTACGGCGTGTCGGAACCGAAAAAGATTACCCGGGCCGTCGCCTAAGCTGGTCAGCTGATCCGTAGCAGCATTGACAGATCGATCGCCTGTACGTGCTTGGTCAGCGAACCCACGGACAGGTAATTTATGCCGGTTTCCGCGAGGTTCCGCGCCGTGTCCAGCGTGACGTTGCCGGAGACTTCGAGTTCCGCTGCCACGATTCCGTACCCCTTGTTTATCTCAACAGCCCGGCTAATGTCCGACAAGGCAAAATTGTCCAGCAGGATGCGCCCGGCGCCGGCGTCCAGTGCTTCGTGCAGTTCGTCGAGCGTCTCAACCTCGATCTCGATCAGCACGTCCGGGTGTACCGTTTGAGCACGCTTCAGTGCGGCGCTGATGCCACCGGCGCTTTGTATGTGGTTTTCCTTGATCAGGATTGCGTCAAACAAGCCCATTCGATGATTATGGCCGCCGCCGCAGCGCACCGCGTACTTCTGGGCGGTTCGCAGACCCGGCAGGGTTTTGCGGGTGTCGAGAATGCGTGCGGCGGTGCCATGGACAGCGTCGCAAAAACGACGCGTCTGCGTCGCGGTTGCCGACAAGGTCTGCAGAAAATTCAGGGCGGTTCGTTCTCCGCTCAGGATCGCCCGGGTCGGGCCGACCAGCTTGCAGATGATATCGTCCGTGTCGGCGTTCTCACCGTCGGCGACGTACCAGTCGATAATGATCGTGTCATCAAGCTGACGGAACACCTCGTCAAACCAGGGCTGGCCCGCCAGCACGCAGGCTTCGCGGGCGATTACGGTGGCGCCGTTGACCGCATCCGTATCAACAAGGTCAGCAGTAAGGTCGCCGGAACCCAGGTCCTCGTCGAGAGCGCGCGAGACTGTGTCGTACAGGGTGAGTCGAAGTTCGTCAGTGATCATGGGCGTCGAGCGCTAAGGATGCGCGGTCATGGAGCGGGGCGGTTGCGCCGTGGCAAGTGTATGTCCTTGCAGGTATAGGTGCGCGTCGTCAGAGTTGGTTATTATAGGCCGTGCCTCGCAGCTGTGGTCTTGTTTTTGCCGGAGTCCCGGTGTCGCCCAGGCGCGTCTATGATCTCTCAAGGTGTTGAATTTCAATGACTTCCAGCTTGCCGGATGGAACCGGCCTTACGCGTGTTGAGCAAGTTTCCGA
>JBCCNM010000182.1:0-4913 GCA_039025835.1 Pseudomonadota bacterium
ATCGATGGCAATGTCTACCAGGCGTTGTCCTACGGACCGCGCTACTTCCTTGGTGCGCGCATCCGTTTCTGACAGGAGGAATGCCCCTTGTTGCAGCGCTGCCTGAAGACACTGGTATTGGCGAGCCTGGCGCTGTCCGTGGCCCACGCAGAGGTGCCTGCGGACAAATTCGATCTGCGTTTCTGGAAGCTGACGCTGCCGCTGGATGACAATCAGGACGGGAAAGTTGATGAGATCGATGTGAGCTCGATCCGGAAATACTCCCATCCGGATTTTTTTTACCTCGATCAGGACGGCTTTCTCGTGTTTACGGCGCCCAACAAGGCACAGACCACCGCGAATTCCACCAACACGCGTAGTGAGCTGCGCCAGATGTACCGGGGCAGAAACACCTCGATTGGCACGCGGGATCCCGGTAACAACTTTGCCCTCAGGGCGCATTCAGCGGCTCGGTCTTTCGCCGATATTGGCGGCCAGCTCGAGGCCACGCTGAGGGTGTTGCACGTGGCCAGAAACGCGAAAAATGCGTCGAAAAAGCCGGCCTACTCGGTCGTGGTCGGGCAGATCCACGCCGACCGCAATCAGGATGTCATCAACCAGGGCAAAGGCTTTGGCTGGGGCAACGAGCCGATCAAGATCTACTACAAAAAGTGGCCGGGTCACGCTACCGGATCCGTGTTCTGGACCTACGAGAGAAACCTGGCCCGGGACAACCCGGACCGCACCGATATCGCGTACCCCGTGTGGGGCAATACCTGGGAAGACCCCGACGATCCCGGCGAACAGGGTATCGCGCTGGGCCAGCTGTTTAACTACAACATTAATGTCTACCGCAACGTGATGCACCTGACATTCAGGACAACGGATCCGTCACGGACAGTGACCTATAAGATCGATCTGTCGAACAGTGTAGACGCTTACGGCAATGTCGATGAGAAAGACAACCCCAGGGGCTACTCGGGCGATGCGCTGTACTTCAAGGCGGGCGCCTACAACCAGTGCAGTACGCGAGATCAGGACGGCATCTGGTACGCCGGCTGCGCCGGCACGGGTGACTGGGAAACCGACAAGGCCAATGGCGACTACACCTCTGTGGCTTTTCGTCGTATTCAATTGTCGGGCCCGGTTAATCCATCGAAGACGCGTTGATTCACTTCGGTGGTTTTGACTTCGGGGATGAATGGTGAGCTGTAAACGCCGAGCCGTCGGACTGGCGGTTGTATTTTCCGCTCTGTCGGCCTGTGGCGGCGGTAGCTCACCGGATGCCGGCGGCGTCGCGCCGACCGTCGCGCCACCACCGGATCCACCTGCTGCGCCGACGACCTGTTCCGGCAATCACCTGATCAATGTTGTCGCCGCGACGGACAATGGACAAAGCTCACCGGGCATGGGGCCGGCGCTCGCCATAGATGATGATCTGAGTTCGACTTCCCGATGGGAATCGCCCGGTGATGCGATGACACTGACGCTCGATCTCGGTGTTCGTTACCTGGTCAGGGAAGTTGGCGTGGCGTGGTATGACGGGGATCTGCGCACGGCCTCCTTCAACCTTCAAGCCTCTGCCGATGGCGTCACCTTCACGCCGCTATTATCCGATCAGGAGTCCTCCGGTCGTACGCGGAGTTTCGAGCGCTATAACACACCCGATACGCCGGCACGCTACCTCCGTATCGAGAGTTTCGGGAACTCACTGAACACCGACAATTCGATCCTCGAGGCTACGGCGTTTGGCTGTACGCTCGACACGGCAAACGCCGTGTTTGAGGCCAGCAACGTCTCCGCCGCCGATTTCGCCCTGGATCCGGGCGCACCTCCGGGCAGCAATTTCGACCTCCTGAGCTGGAAGCTCAATACACCGGCCGATCTCGACGGCGACATGCGTTCGGATTCCATCAGTGAACGCGATCTCGACGACGGATTTCATGACGAGTTTTTCTTTACCGACTCAACCGGCGGCATGGTGTTTCGCTCAACGATCGGCGGTGCCACGACATCCGCCGGTGCCCGCTACACACGCTCTGAGCTTCGCGAAATGCTGCGCCGCGGAAACACCGGGATCAGTACCCGAGGCGTCAACCGAAACAACTGGGTCTTGGGATACCAACCGGACGCCGGCTTGCCGATCGGCGGGCGAAACGGCGTGTTACGCGCGACGCTCGCGGTCAACAAGGTGACCGAGACCGGTGACCGCAACCAGGTGGGTCGCGTCATCATCGGCCAGATACACGCGGAGGATGACGAACCGGCACGATTGTATTTTAGAAAGTATCCGGAGAACGATCGCGGTTTCATCTACCTCGCGCATGAAATCCGAAACGGCGACGACCTGTATTTCCCAGTCGTAGGCCCGCTTAACAACGACATCGGCAGCGCACCGGCCGATGAGGCCAACTCGGCCAACGGTATCGCGCTGGATGAGATTTTCTCTTACGAGATCGTCCAGCAAGGTTCACGAATCGACGTGCTCGTGAGACGAGGTGATCAGCAAGGCCCCATCATTGGCCACAACTTCGTGGATATGCGGGAGCAAAACAGTGCCTACGATGTCCCGGAGGAGTGGATGTATTTCAAGGCGGGTGCATACACACTGAACGACAGCGGCGATGAGACCGACTTCGACCGAATTACGTTCTATGCACTCGAAAACTCACACGACTAGGGCAGGGCGGATCAGCATCCGGCGATGCTGCGTGATGGGCTTGCTGGGTTTTGTTGTCTTGAGCGGCTGCGGTGGTTCGTCCGGCGGTGCTTCCGCGCCCACGCCACCTCCGATCGTTAACCCGCCACCCGCGATGAGTGGTCCGCCGGTCGATGAAGCGAACTATACGGTGTTAACCACACGCTCCCTTGAGTCCGATGGTCCGATGGTCGGGCTCGATGCCTACGACCTCATCAGGGCGTTCGGTGGGGATCGCGTGCCAGGGCCCATCGAGTCGCCGGACCAGTACGCCGTGAATCACCCGGGTGTCCGGCATATCTTTGAGGATACCGACGCCGAGGTCGGCAATCACTTTGTGTTTATCATTCATCGAGACATCGATATTGATCGTGATCGCGTCGATGTAACCGATCGCCAGCGAAACGAGATAAAGACCTATGATCAGTCTGAGGAGGCGGTGAAGGGCTTCGAGGATGAGACCTTTGTCTATCGCTGGAAATTCAAGATCAACGCCAACATGGAAGTGTCGACTCGTTTTACGCACTTTTTCCAGTTGAAGGCCGTCGGTGGCGACGACAGCCAGCCGATACTCACGATCTCGGGTGCGGAGCGAAGTGGCGATGACGGTATCGAGGTGCGCCACAGCCCTTTGCAGGACACGACCATTCTGCAAAGGACAGATTGGACCACCGTGACGGGCGAGTGGCTTGAGGCGTATTGCCGCGCGACGTTTTCGGATACCGGTGATCTTCGTTTTATCGTCACGCGCCTTCGTGATGACGAAGTGGTTTTCGATATCGACGTTCAGGGGCTCGATCTCTGGCGCGGAACCGATGCAAGTCACTTTGTCCGGCCGAAGTGGGGCATCTATCGATCATTGCTGGATCTGGATAAGCTGCGACCGGACGAAGAGGCGGTGCGATTCGCGAATTTTTCTGTCCAGGAAGTCATACTGGCGAATTGACCGCGTGTGCATGGCGCAGCCGATCGAGTGACGGGGCAGCCGGATCCGGCACGGCTCGTTGGTCGTGGGTGTCGCTAGTGCCCGGCTGTCAGGTGGTTCAGCGAAAAGCGTTCTCGACTCTCCAGAGTTTTTCGTCGTATCTCGTCGACCTGCGCTTTTTCATTCGCAGCGATCAGTTTGTTGAGGATTCGCGCAAAGTGCGCGTGCATGGCCTTCCTCGCTGCCTGGGGATCGCGCTGTTTCAGCGCGTCGAGAATCTCTTGGTGCTCATCCACCCGAGACTGCGGTTCGACTTCGCAGATCGATTGATACGCTTTGAATACATCCGGTGAGTTATCGCGGACGTACCACAGGTTATCGATCACCGAAGAGACCATTTTGTTTCGGGTCGCCTCTGAAATAATGTGGTGAAATTTTTGATCGGCAAGTTCTGAAATCAGCTTGCCGTCCGCTGACTCGTCCGCCATCTCGAGCAGCACAGTTTCGAGCTCGCGCAACTGTTCGTCACTGATCATGGTTGCCGCCAGAGCGGCAGCCTCACCTTCAATCAAGGCCCGCGCTTCCGTTAGCTCGAACGCACTGATCGTCGCATCGACGCCATGGGTGAGCGTTGGTCGATTGAGCACATAGACGCCGGAACCGGTTTTTACCTCGACGCGACCGAGCGCTTCCAGTGCGATGATGGCCTCGCGTACGGTGGGTCGGCTGACGCTGAAGCGCTCTGCAAGAACACGCTCGGGCGGAAGACGTCCGCCGGGCGGATACTCGCCGTCATCAATGAGCTTTTCCAGTCGTTCCAGGACGCTTCTGTACAGGCGCTTGTCACCAGCCATGTTATCGATCCCCTCGACACAAGTCGGGCAAATAATGTGGTGTGTCGATATCGCTCAGGATAACTCTGAGAATTGGTTATAACAACTGTCTACCAAGACTACTTGAGACTGATTCGCATTAAATTCTCAGTCAAGTCAGCGGGTTGGCGGTCAGGGGCTGTCGAGTCCCAGAGCCGAATTCCAGTTTGTCGGATGTTCGGAAATCAAGATTGGTCTGACGAAAATCACCGTTCGACCACGTGTTTCCTCGAAACGATCATGTGCGTTTAACTCGCTTCGGCACGTCGATATACACAACTTGTTCGGTTGATTGGAAAGAAACGAGAACGACCACAAGCGCATTGTCTGGATCATCGCTGTGACGTGTCGAAAACGTAGCGCGTAGACCGGGTATTAGGAGATTCGACGCGCCTGTTTTGCGCGGGATACCGTGGCTTTCGCCAGTTCTCGCGTCGAA
>JBCCNM010000183.1:0-4908 GCA_039025835.1 Pseudomonadota bacterium
AAGAATCTCCCGGATGCTCCGCGTGAGTTCAAGACCAAGGCGAAGAACGCCCAGGAAGCGCATGAAGCGATCCGCCCGACGTCAGTCGCCCGCGACCCGGACAGCCTGAAAGGCTCGCTGGATGAAGACCAGTTAAAGCTCTACTCACTGATCTGGAAGCGCACAATGGCCTGCCAGATGGTGCCGGCCGTGTTCGACACGGTGGCGATCGAATTCGCTGCCGGTCCTGAGGCCGACGGCAACCGGCTGCGAGCCAACGGCTCCGTACTGGTCGAGCCCGGTTTTATGGCTGTCTACCAGGAAGGCAAGGACGACACGCAGGACGATGACGGTGATCGACTGCTGCCGGACATGCAGGAAGGCGATGTCATCACGCTGAACAAGCTGCGACCGGAACAGCACTTCACCGAGCCGCCGCCGCGCTTTACCGAAGCGAGCCTCGTCAAAGCGCTCGAGGAATACGGCATCGGCCGGCCGTCGACTTACGCCAATATCATCAAGACGCTGAAAGACCGCGAATACGTCGAGATGGACGGCAAGCGCTTTTTGCCGACCGACATCGGCCGCATCGTTAATGGATTCCTGACCGATCATTTCACGCAATACGTGGATTACGATTTCACGGCACGCCTGGAAGACGACCTCGACGCCGTGTCGCTCGGTGAGAAAGACTGGGTGCCTCTGCTCGAGCGCTTCTGGGAGCCGTTCCACAAGCTCTGCGAAGAAAAAGACGAAAGCGTTACGCGCGGCGACGTCGCGCAGGAACGCGAGCTTGGCACCGACCCGAAAAGCGGCAAACCGGTGTCGGTGCGCATGGGGCGTTACGGCCCGTTCGCCCAGATCGGCACCAAGGACGACGAAGAAAAACCCAAATTCGCCGGTCTTCGCCCGGGCCAGAAGATGACCGACATCTCTCTTGAGGACGCCCTCGAGCTCTTCAAGTTGCCGCGCAAGCTCGGCGAAACGCCGGACGGTCTGAGCGTGTCCGCCAGTGTCGGACGATTCGGCCCGTACGTTCGCTACGGCGACAAGTACGTCTCAATTCGCGGCGACGACGATCCCTACACGATCGAGCTGCCGCGCGCGCTCGAGCTGATTGAAGAGAAGAAGATCGCCGACGCCAACCGCATCATCCAGGACTTCGAGGATGACGGTATCCAGGTGCTGAACGGCCGTTACGGACCGTACATCACCGACAAGAACAAGAACGCTCGAGTGCCAAAAGACCGCGACCCGAAATCGCTGTCACTTGAGGAGTGCAAGGAACTGCTGGCCGCTGCGCCGGAGCGCCGCGGTCGCAAGAAAGTGACCAAGAAAGCAGCCGCCGAAAAGACGCCGGCAAAGAAAAAGACCAAAAAGAAAACCACCAAGAAGAAAGCCAAAAAGAAGACCAAGAAAAAAACCGCCAAGAAGGCGGCGGGGAAGAAAAGCTCGGACGATTGACAGGGGGGTGTCATGAGCAAGATCGAACAGGCGATAGAATTCCTGCTGTCACTGCAGAACCGCATCTGCGCTGAACTCGAGACGCTCGACGGGGAAGCCAGCTTTCAGCATGACGCCTGGCAACGCGAGGCCGGTGGTGGTGGCGAGAGCCGGGTGCTCGCCGGCGGTGCGGTCTTTGAACAGGCAGGCGTCAACTTCTCACACGTCTTCGGCGACCAGATGCCGCCGTCGGCGACCAAGAGTCGCCCCGAATTGGCCGGTCGAGGCTTTGAAGCTGCCGGCGTTTCGCTGGTGCTGCACCCGCACAACCCCTACGTGCCGACCACGCACGCCAACTTCCGCATCTTCAGTGCCGGTGACGATATCTGGTGGTTTGGCGGCGGATATGACCTGACGCCCTACTATCCGTTTGAGGAAGACGTCGTGAGCTGGCACGAGACTGCAAAGGCGGCCTGCGATCCGTTCGGCGCGGACTACTACCCGAAATTCAAGCAATGGTGTGACGAGTACTTTTACCTCAAACACCGTGACGAAACTCGCGGCGTCGGCGGGCTGTTCTTCGATGACTTCAACGAGCCGGGCTTTGAACGCACCTTCGACTTTGTGCAGAGCGTTGGCAACAGCTTTATGCAGGCTTACGCCCCGATCGTGAAGAAACGCAAGGACCACCCCTTCGGCGAGCGCCAGCGCAACTTCCAGCTGTATCGTCGCGGCCGCTACGTTGAGTTCAACCTGATTTACGATCGCGGCACGCTGTTCGGGCTACAGTCCGGCGGACGTACGGAGTCCATACTGATGTCGCTGCCGCCGAAAGTCCGCTGGCAGTACAACTGGCAGCCCGAATCCGGCTCGCCGGAAGCCAGGCTTTACACCGACTTCCTGCGCCCGAGGGACTGGCTCGGGGATGCGGCGGCGTGAGCGAGCAGAACGAATCGCATTCACTGGGTATCGGCATCGCCGTTGGCATCACGATTGGACTGGTGTTCGGCACGCTCTTGGAGAATCTCGCGCTGGGTATTGCTGTCGGTATTGCAATCGGCGCTGGCATCGGCGTCGCGATCACGCAGCACAATAAACCGTAAATCCCGGTTAACTGGAGCAAGGTATGACAGACAACAAGAACCAGTTTCCCCCCGCCGTGCTCATTGCCATCGGCATGGTGTTCGGCCTCGCCGGCGGCATCATGCTCGACAACCTGGCCTTCGGGATTGGCGCCGGCGTCGGCATTGGCGCCATCGGCGCAGTGATACTCAACGCACTGCAAAAATGAGCGAACTGCGGCCGTTTCATCTCGCGCTGCCGGTCCATGACCTCGAGGCCGCCCGGGATTTCTACTGCGGCCTGCTCGGCTTCGACACCGGTCGCACCGCGTCCCGCTGGATCGATCTCGATTTCTACGGCCATCAGGTCACGCTGCACCTGGTTGACGACCCGCAGGCCGTGACCGGCCACAACCCGGTCGACGGCGACGATGTGCCGGCACGCCACTTCGGCGTCGTGCTGCGGCGAGAGGACTGGCAGGTGCTCGCCGACCGGCTGCAGGCCGCCGGTGTCGATTTTCTTATCCCGCCCAAGGTCCGGTTTGAGGGCGAAACCGGCGAACAGGCCACGATGTTCTTCAAGGATCCGTCCGGCAACGCACTTGAATTCAAGTCTTTTGCCAATCTCGAGCAACTGTTTGCGCATTAGGCGCATCTAAATAAACAGAACAGGCTGGAGACAGACGATCCGGTGGCCGCAACAGGGCGGGCGCCGACGGGAGAACACCATGACTCAACAAGCGACACAACGACGGCGGCCCGCCATCACGGCCAGCGGTCTGGCCACCCTGCTGCTCGGCCTGTCGCTGATCACGGCGAAGGCCTACGACCTTGCCGTCGACACCACGGATCTGCAGACGGCGCAAAGGGCAGATACCCTGACCGCTCTGGCGTCCTGCCCGATCAGTGTTGGCGCTGCCGATGCCGACAGCCCGCTGATTTGCAGCGATTCGGTGGTGACGGTGTCCACACGCCTGAAGAAGTTCTAGCACGTCTAATCACCATCGCGACTTTCCGTGCCGGGCTGTCGGTGTAAGATTGCGTTTTACCGACGGACGCAGATCGCGGGATGCGTTTACTCCTTACAGCTTTAGCGCTGGTCGCCCTGCCGGCCATGGGACAGCAGTCCAACCTGATCGATCTCGGTGGTCCGGGGTTTGTCAGCGCGCCGAGTGACGACGCCAATGACGCACGGGTGTACATCGTGCAGCTTGATGCGCCGTCCACGTCGCAGAATCTCGCTGTTGCCAAGACCCGCGTGCCGCTGAGCAAGGCGACACCCGGCGCTGAAAACTACGCCGCCCGACTGGAGCGCCAACAGGATGAGCTGTTGTCCGCGTTCGCACCGGGCGCGCAAAAAATCTACAGCTACACCTGGAGCATGAACGGCTTCGCCGCGCAGATGACGCCGGCCCAGGCGGACAAGCTGCGCAACCGGCCGGAGGTGGTGAATGTCTGGGAAGACGAGATCCGGCCGCTGGCGACCAACTTCAGCGATGAATTTCTTGAGCTGTTCGACAACCAGGTCGGCCTGCGCGGACCGCTGGGGCTGACCGGTGAAGATGTGGTCATCGGCTTTATCGACAGCGGCATCTACCCCGAGCACCCGCAGTTAAGGGACACCCGTGAAGCCGATCGTCCGAGCGCCTGCCGCAGCAGCTGGGGGCGCAATTCACTGCTTGGTCGCTGGTTGTGCCGGCGCTATGACAAGCAGGAGGATGTGCTGCTGTACGAGCCGCCGGAAGACTGGAATGGCCTGTGTGAGTCGGGCGAGTCCTTCGAGTCGACGCTGTGCAACAACAAGCTCATCGGCGCGCGCTACTTTATTGAAGGTGCGGAGTCCTCAGGCCCCATCGACAGCGGCGAGATTCGCTCGGCGCGTGACGTTGATGGCCACGGCACACACACCGCAACCACAGCCGCCGGCAACCGGGCCGATGCGTCGATCTACGGCAGCTTCGTCGATCGCATCGAAGGCATTGCGCCGAGAGCCCGGGTCGCTGTGTACAAAGCCTGCTGGCTGCGCCCGGATGCGACCCGCGCGAGTTGCAATACCTCCGACCTCGCCAACGCCATCGACCAGGCCGTGGCCGACGGAGTCGATATCATCAACTACTCGGTGGGCAGCACCTTTTTGGAAGTGACGTCGCCGGACGATATCGCGCTGGCCGGCGCCGCACAGGCCGGCGTTTTTGCCGTGGTTGCCGCCGGTAATGACGGGCCCAACGGCGGCACCATCGGCTCGCCGGCGGGCAGCCCGTGGGTGGTTACAGCCGCCGCGTCCACGCGTGAAGGCCAGACCTCGATCGAGGCTATGCAGGTCAACTCGCCCGGATCGATCGCCGGCAAGTACGCCGTGCGGGAAGCCAGTTTTACGCCGGCCTTGTCCGATGTTGACCCGATCGAAGCCGAGCTGGTGCTGGTG
>JBCCNM010000184.1:0-4898 GCA_039025835.1 Pseudomonadota bacterium
ACGCTGAGTCGTTTGACTCGCAACGGAGCAAGCTCATGAAAGTACGAGCATCAGTAAAGAAAATTTGCAGAAACTGCAAAGTCATTCGCCGCAACGGAGTTGTGCGCGTGATTTGCACCGACGCGCGCCACAAGCAGCGTCAGGGCTAACAGAGGAATATCGAAGTGGCACGTATAGCTGGCATCAACATCCCGCTGAACAAGCACGTCGTCATCGCGCTGACGTCGATCTACGGCATTGGCCTCACGCGTTCGAAACAGATCTGCGAGTCGGCTGGCGTCGCAGAGGACACCAAGGTCAAGGACCTGGCTGAGCCCGAAGTCGCAAAGCTGCGCACAGCGGTCGCCAACTTCACGGTCGAGGGTGACCTGCGTCGTGAAGTGTCCATGAACATCAAGCGACTGATGGACCTCGGCTCATACCGCGGTATCCGTCATCGCCGCGGCTTGCCGCTGCGCGGCCAGCGCACGCGTACAAATGCGCGCACCCGTAAGGGCCCGCGTCGTCCGATCAAACGCTAAGGCTTAGGAATTTCACACCGGGCATTAGCCGGGTGGATTGCAAAGAGAAGCAACTGTTATGGCAGAAACTCGTAAGAAGAAGGTGAAAAAGCACGTGGTTGATGGGATTGCCCATATCCACGCGTCCTTCAACAACACGATTATCACGATCACGGATCGCCAGGGTAACGCTCTGTCGTGGGCGACGGCTGGTGGCTGCGGTTTCCGCGGCTCACGCAAGTCGACGCCGTTCGCAGCACAGGTTGCCAGCGACAAGGCCGGACGTGCGGCTCTCGACTACGGACTGAAAAACCTCGACGTGCGCGTTCGTGGGCCAGGTCCGGGCCGTGAGTCAGCAGTACGTGCGCTGAATGCACTTGGCTATCGGATTCAGAACATTGAGGACGTCACTCCGATTCCTCACAACGGCTGTCGCCCGCCCAAGAAGCGGCGCGTATAGAGGCTAAAATGGCTAGATACTTAGGACCCAAATGTAAGCTGTCCCGCCGCGAAGGCACGGATCTGTTTCTGAAGAGCGGCGTTCGCCCTCTCGAGTCGAAGTGCAAGCTGGAAGTTCCGCCGGGCGGTGCTCCACAGCGTCGTCCGCGTCTGTCGGACTACGGTCTGCAGCTTCGTGAGAAGCAGAAGCTCCGCCGAATGTACGGTGTGCTGGAACGCCAGTTCCGCAACTACTACAAGAAGGCGGCTCAGCTGAAAGGATCAACCGGTGAAAACCTGCTGCGCCTTCTCGAAGGTCGTCTCGACAACGTTGTGTATCGCATGGGATTTGCGACCACGCGTGCCGAGGCTCGTCAGCTGGTGAGCCACAAGAGCATCGAAGTCAACGGCAAGGTCGTCAATATCCCGTCGGCCCAGCTTTCTGCCGGTGACCAGATCACAGTTCGCGAAAAAGCGAAGAAACAGCTTCGTATTCAGAGCGCACTTGAGACGGCAACCCAGGTTGGGACGCCGGATTGGGTTGACGTTGATGCGAAAAAGATGGCGGGCACATTGAAGTCATTGCCGGACCGCGAAGATATTCTTCCGGACATCAACGAAAACCTCGTCGTCGAGCTGTACTCCAAGTAGTCAGGAGGGAAAACCCCCATGCAGGAATCTGTACACGAATTTCTGAAGCCGCGTGTTGTCAAGGTCAACCCGGTCAACGATCTGCAGGCAAAGGTCATCATCGAGCCGTTCGAACGTGGTTTCGGCCACACGCTTGGCAATGCCCTGCGTCGTATCCTCCTGTCTTCCATGCCGGGTGCGGCAATTGCGGAAGCGGAGATCGATGGCGTACTCCACGAGTACACCAGCATTGAAGGCGTCCAGGAAGACGTCGTCGACATTTTGCTCAACCTGAAGCAAGTCGCTGTTCGCATGAACGGTCGCGACTCGGCTGAGCTGCGCGTGTCCAAGAAGGGTCCGGGTGCTGTCACGGCAGCCGACATCCAGCTGGACCACGATGTTGAGATCATGAACCCGGATCACGTCATCGCTAACCTGACGAATGCGGGCGAGCTGAACATGATCCTGCGCGTTGAACGTGGTCGTGGCTACCGCCCGGCGACGCAGCGCCCGACGTTTGAAGAGCAGGCCGGCCCGATCGGTCGTCTGCAGCTTGATGCGTCATTCAGCCCGATCAACCGCGTGACCTATGATGTCGAAGCGGCCCGTGTTGAACAGCGTACCGACCTCGATAAGCTGATCATCGATATCGAGACCAACGGAACGATTGATCCGGAAGAGGCGATTCGTCGCGCAGGCAGCATCCTCAAGGACCAGCTGTCGGTGTTCGTCGACCTGCAGGGCCAGGAAGAAGGCGCTACCACGCAGGCCGAGAACCAGGTCGATCCAATCCTGCTGCGTCCGGTCGACGAGCTGGAGCTCACGGTTCGCTCTGCGAACTGCCTGAAGGCAGAGAACATCATGTACATCGGCGATCTCGTCCAGCGCACGGAAGTGGAGCTGCTGCGTACGCCGAACCTCGGCAAGAAGTCGCTCACCGAGATCAAGGAAGTCCTCGAAGGACACGGTCTCGGCCTGGGCATGCGTCTCGACAACTGGCCGCCGGCAAGCCTGCGTCCGGAGCACGAGCTCGCGATTTAATTGAAGGATTAGAGACCCATGCGTCACAGAAAATCCGGCCGTAAGCTGGGCCGTAACAGCTCACACCGCAAGGCCATGTTCCGCAACATGGCAGCGTCGATCCTGAAGCACGAAACGATCCGGACGACCCTGCCCAAAGCGAAGGAATTGCGTCGTGTCGTCGAGCCGCTGATCACGCTCGCGAAAGAAGACAGCGTGGCAAATCGCCGCCTGGCCTTCGATCGTCTGCGCGACAAGGAAATTGTCGGCAAGCTGTTCACCGATCTTGGTCCGCGTTTCAAGGAGCGTCCGGGTGGTTACCTGCGCATCCTGAAAACCGGTCCGCGCCCGGGTGACGCCGCGCCGATGGCGATTGTCATGCTCACGGAGCGCGCGGAAGCACCGGTCGTCGAAGAATAAACGTCCCTTTCAGGGTCGCAAAGTAAAGCCGGGCACTGCCCGGCTTTTTTGTGTGTGCGGAATCCGTCATCGGCGGGTTATCGATCATCAGGCTGAAACTCGAGAATGTCGCCCGGCTGGCAATCCAGTGCCTCACAGATTTTCTCGAGGGTCGAAAAGCGGACCCCTTTCACTTTGCCCGTCCTGAGCATCGACAGGTTCTGCTCGGTGATACCGATCTCGGCCGCGAGCACTTTGCCTTTGATCTTGCGTTTGGCAAGCATGACGTCAAGGTTGACCTGAATCGGCATTCGAGGCTCCTAGACAAACTGCCGGTTTTCGGACTGCAGTCGACTGCCTTCCACAAGCAACTCGCTCATCACCCACAAGACAAGGGCCACACCGGTTGCCTTCAGTTCGGGACTGCCAAAACCGATGCTCAGGATCTTCTGGCCACCCGGATGGTTCATCGATAGCAAAACACTGGTTACAGCGCCATGCACCGGCGTTGCGACAGCCTGGATCAGCAGTAAAACGGCAAATCGTCGCAGATCTCGGCTGTTCGCAACGTTGAACAACTCACCGTCGGCAAAATTTGCGAACGCGCGGCGCAGGTAGGCAAGGCCAACCAGGCCAATCGACAGGTACAACGCCGTGGCCAGCCAAAGCGCGTACAGCTGCCAATCCACAACCGTGCGCCACTGGATCGCCAGCCGTACGCTGTTTTGCGCCAGTTCTGCAAACAAATCGAGGCGCACAAGGCCGAATAGCAAACCGGCCGGTATCAGTACCAGCAATGCGAGGCAACCCCAGGAAACGAGGAGCGATAAGCGTCGAGTCACGTTGACTGTCTCCTAAAATGACTGTAATTTCGTTAAAAATTAAACTAAAACAGTAATTTTTTCAAGTGGAGAACCTAAAATGCCCAATCGCCTGTTATTTCTTATTGCTGCAATACTCGCTGTCAGCCTGCCGGGAGACGCATCTGCGCTGTCCATGAAGCAGTTTGAGACCATATGCGCGGCCGGTGCCGTCGAGTGCAGCCAGAACCCCTTCCTGCAGAGCTATGTCGGTGGGGCGCTCGACCTGATCGCGATGCTGGATGAAGAGACCGAGTATCTCGGCCAGGTCTATTGCGAATCACCAAAAACGCTGTTCAACGTGCCGACCATCATCAACTACATGCTGGCTCACAAGGAAGCGTATACGGACAAGAACGCGATGCTGCTACTGATTCGCTACCTTGAGGAGCACGGCGGTTGCTGGCACTAGCGCAGACGATGTACTCGCGAGTTGTTCGATGTGTGGTATCTGGCAATAAAAAGCGTCGGATAGCATTTAAAAGCGTCGAAAACGTTTCGAGGCGAGACGCAAGAAGGACCATTTTTATAGGATCTTGGTAAGCAGGTGATCATTACAGGAAGGTCACGCAACCGGAGATTTTGGGTTCGATCTGGACTCGTGGACGACGGCTTCCTACCCAATAGCAGACGCTCAAGCGGCCGTTTTGGGGGTATGATGGAGTTCGGCTTCTGACCCAAAGGCGACATTCGCGGACTGCCGAGCTATGGGCCCTACCTTTTACGAAATTGAGCCAATTGGCAGCGGGTTTCTTGCCGTAATGGCCAAGCCAGTGCCGGGTGAGTGGATCGACGACGAGTTCTCCGGGCTATTCAACGCGGGTCTCAGGCAAGTCGTGTCACTTCTTGAAGACCGCGAAGCTTATGAACTTGGTCTCGCAGAAGAGAACAAGCTCTGCCAGAAACACGGATTGAGTTTCGTCTCTTATCCAATTCCTGATCGCGGTCTACCGCACACCGTTGAGGGGTTTAAAGAGCTAACGAAGGCGATCTACCATGAGTCAGCCGGTGGGCGCAGTACAGTAGTGCATTGTCGTGCTGGCATCGGGCG
>JBCCNM010000185.1:0-4871 GCA_039025835.1 Pseudomonadota bacterium
GGGCCTGAGAAACGTGGCACTGACCGCGCCTTACATGCACGACGGATCACGCGCGACGCTCCGGGACGCGATCGCGCTGTACGAAGACCGCGACGACCTTGGCGTCACACTGGAAGACGATGACTTCGGCGATATCGAGACTTTCCTGCGTACCTTGTCTGACAACAACTTCCCGCAGACTGTCCCGAATTTCGTGCCGAGCCAGCTGCCGGTCGGTGGTGATATCCAGTAACGCACTCCGGCGCAGCCGGCGAGCTTTCAGCGCCGCGGGCGGGCCGATACACTGCGGGAATGATCGTCACCGTCGCCCTGTTTGTCATCGGCTTTTCGGTCATTTCGGCGGTGGTACTGCTGACCAGCTACCTGTTCTTTTTTGCCGGGATGAGAAAGTCGGTGCTGTCGCGAGTGGCCTGCTCGGCACTTCTGGTCGCGCTGGGTGTGCTGCAGGTCTATCACTATGCATTCCTGGTCCACGATGTACCGCTTATATCGTCGCCGTGGTACGTCCGCTTGCTGATACTGACGCCCGCGGCGTTTTTCTTTTTCAGCCGCACGCTGCTGATGCCGGAGCACGACCTCCGGCCGCTGGACGCGCTGCACGCTCTGCCGCTGATTATCGGCGAATTCATACCGGCACCGGTTGCGGTGAATGTGGCGTTCCTCGTGGGCGCCGCGTACTCAACGTGGTTTGCACAGCGGGTGTTCGGTATGCGCGAGCACAGTCGGCGATTCATGCACGAACGTTTTTTCTTCACGATGTTTGCGCTGCTCGCAATCATCGTCCTGTTGGTGGGTTTGTCGGTGCCGTACGTCAGCCTGTCGGCGTTCCATATCAGCTACGCCTACGCAATCGGCGTCGGCCTGATACTGGTCACGTCGGCGCTGCTGGCATTTCCCGATATCGCTGGCGACTTTACAGATGCCGCCGCCGCGACCTACGCAACCTCGACACTCGGCGGGCTCGATGTTGATGCGCTGCTCAGCTCGCTCGAGCGACTGATGCGGGATGACAAGATCTATCGCAATGAGAGCCTGACACTGGCGCAGGTAGCCGGTCTGCTCGATGTCGCGCCACACCAGCTGTCCGAGCTGATTAACACGCGGCACAAGGTGGGCTTCCCGCGGTATGTCCGCGGGTTTCGAATCGAGGAAGCTTGCCGGCTGCTAAAAGAAGATCCGCAGGCAACGGTGTTGACGATCAGTATGGAAACCGGCTTTCAGTCACAGTCGAGCTTCTACACCGCCTTCAAGGAAATCACCGGTACTTCACCCGGCCAGTTTCGGCGCAACTCGTCCGTCTGAACTCTCCACAGCACCCTGATTCATAAATCCGAAATCGCATAGCTTGTTGTTCTGAATCAGATTTCTGATTTTCTGCTCCGGAATGCGCAATCCGGAAGTCGGGCCGGATGCCGCTCGGCCACGCTCCTGTCAAACCAAACAGGAGAACGGCCGTGGCCAGACAACACTACGAAAACCCGAGAATCAGTAACGCGTTCGCTAGCGCCGCTCGAGGCGACGTCCGACTGGACAGAACAAAGCTCGCCTGGGTGGGCTCGATGTTCGCGCTGGGCACCGTGGGCAGCGCTCTGACGGTGACCGCTTCCGGTGTTGCCGTGTTTTTCCTGTTTACCGGACTCACCCTGTGCTTCGGTCACTCGCTGGGCATGCATCGCCTGTTTATCCACCGCAGTTACCGCACACCAAAGCGGCTGGAATACCTGCTGGTTCATCTTGGTGTGCTGGTTGGCCTGGCCGGGCCATTCGGCATGCTGCGCACGCACGACCTCAGGGACTGGGCACAGCGGCAGACGAACTGCCACAGTTACTTCGCGCACGGCGAACACTGGGCGCGCGACCTGTTCTGGCAACTGTTCTGCTCGATCGACCTGAAGTCGCCGCCCAACGTCGATATTGAGCCGTCGATCGCGGCAGATCCCGTTTATCGCTTCATGGAGCGCACCTGGATGCTGCAGCAACTGCCGTGGGCCGTGCTGTTGTATGCCGTGGGCGGCTGGTCCTGGGTGTGCTGGGGCATCGGCAGTCGCGTTAGCGTGTCGATCCTCGGGCACTGGCTGATCGGCTACTTCGCTCACAACGACGGTGACAAGGACTGGCATGTCGAGCACGCCGCCGTGCAGGGCCATAACGTGCCGTTCACCGCACTACTGACGATGGGAGAAAACTGGCACAACAACCACCACGCGTTTCCGGGCTCGGCCCGACTTGGCCTGGAGCCCGGCCAGTGGGACCCGGGCTGGTGGGCCCTGCAAGCCATGCAGCGGGCGGGACTGGCGAGCGACTTTGTTCTGCCGGATGACCTGCCGGAGCGCGACGAGTTGCGACGCCTGACACCGGTGCAGAACACCGTGTTGCCAGCGTATCCGGAGCTGGCCCGATGATTCCGCGTCATAAGCCGGAACCCGTCCCTCTCGTGGTTCAGGGACGACGCCTGCACTGCGTGGTCTGCGGCAACGACCACTTTCGCCATCGCCGTGTATCCCTGAATTCACCGCTGCGCAGCCTCCTGAAACTCGACTGGCTCAACAACACCAGCCAGATCGCCGTCTGCGAAAAGTGTGGCTATGTGCACACCTTCATCCCGTGGGACCTCGACAACTAGGCGATCGACGACCGATCCCGAACCGCTAAAAAGACCAAGGACAAGAACCATGATGAAACCTGTACTTCGCGTTGACGAACAGGGTGCCGATCCCGTGTCGGGCCGTGTGCTCATCGACTACCCCAAGGCCGGCTGGAACATCGGCATGCTCGGCGGCGCCGTCGCATTCGCACCCTCGGCAACCACCGGCGGCGCGGTGCTGGTCTTTTTGGCCCTCACCTACGCGGGTCTGCTGTTCGGTCACAGCATCGGCATGCACCGCTTCATGATTCACCGGACATTCGATGCGCCGCGATGGCTGGAGCGCACACTCGTATACATCGGGGTGTTGGTCGGCATGTCGGGGCCCTACGGCGTGATTCGAATTCACGACCTGCGTGACTGGGCCCAGCGACAACCGGCCTGTCACGACTTTTTCTCGCATCGGCGTCACTACCTGCAGGATGTGCTCTGGCAACTGACCTGCCGATTCGAATTCGACAAGCCGCCCACGGTGACCATTGAGAAACGGTTTGCAGAGGATCGCTGGTACCAGTGGATGGACCGGACATGGCGCTATCACCAGTTTGTGCTTGCCGTGCCTTTGTACGCGATCGGGGGCTGGCCGTGGATCGTCTGGGGCATCTTCCTGCGCGTCGCCGTGTGCAACATCGGTCACTGGACGATCACCTATTTGTGCCACAACCCCGGCCCCGGCGACTGGCATGTTCGCGGCGCGTCGGTGCAGGCATCCAACCTTAAGGGGCTGGGCCTCGTTTCCTGCGGGGAGTGCTGGCACAACAACCACCACGCCTTTCCGGAGTCCGCGCAGATCGGCCTTTACGATGGGCAGTTCGACCCGGCCTGGGAAGTGATCCGCTGGCTCGGCGAACGTGAACTCGCAGTTAACATAGGCCGACCCCGATCCGTCACAGATCGCGACGATCTGCAGGCACTGCCCACATCGGGGAACGCACAGGCCAGTCTCTGATAGTCTTTGGACTGCGTCATGCATCGTGGGACCGGTGTCTGCAGCGACGCCACCGATTCATTGACAGGGAGTGATGCGATGCTGATGAACCTGATAGTGCTGCCGTTCATGCTGGCCGCAGCAGATGGTACGCAGGCCAAGGAGATTGAGTTCGAGGATATCGAGGCCATCGGAGGACGCGCGCGAATGTTTATGGAAGCGCCGGCCACGCCGGGCACTTCGATGTACTGTGAATACGAAATCCGCAGCGTGCAGGCGGATGGCCGATGGGTTCCGCTTTTGGCGATCAATATCGACGAAGGCGAACTCACGGACAGCTACAGCCGATTTCTGCAGCTCGACATGCAGTTTCTTGCGGACAAGAAACAGACAATCATGCACGCCATTTCGAATCACGGTTTTGACGAAAACGGCGAGACGCCCTTTTTGTACCACTGGCAGCAAAGCGACTGGTACTCGATGTATTTGACCTGGGAGGGCGACGGCGTGTTTCGCTATATCGCCAACGTCGGCGGCACGGTAGTCGGAACTGGCGAAATTACCGAGACAGACTTCGAGCCCAAGTACTTTCGAGTGATGGTGTCTGGTCTCAAGGCCAGTCTGCACTGTAACGTCGAGTAAGCGGCTTATGAGATTCGCATAGCGTAGCTGCGCCACTCCAGGCTCTCTGGTTTCGCGCCGATTAGTCGGATTGGACAACTGAAGTTTTATAGGCAGCTTCTGACCGTAAGCGGATGGCTTAACATTTTTTAACGTGGTCTTCGGGGGGCTCTATGAGCGACGCTTGGAAGCGACTGCGTAAAGCGAATGCCAAGGAACTGGAGGACTTCGAAAATGAGTCGCGAGCAGATCGCTACATCTGGTGGCGATTCTTTCCGTTCGTTTCTATCGCGGCCATAATCGCGTTTACACCCGAGTCGGCGGATAGGTGGATCGGTGAAAGGGAGTGGGTTAAGGAACTCTATTACGAACACGGTGCAGTCCTAATGTCGTTCATCGTTGCTGGGTCCTATCATCTCCTGACAGCACGACTGCTCAGGCTGAAACTATTCGCATTAAGTGAGTCAGCGGATCACTTTCTTTTTTACCTTAGTTGGGCTCTCTTTCTTGTATGTGGACTGGTCTTCGGAGATGTGTCACTCGCCTTTTCGCTATTGCTCGTCGTTTGGATGGTCGCTGCGCCAATATCAATCCTGTTGAAAATTATGCGCATTGCGAGAACGCGTTGAACCCACATCTGCCCTTGGCAACTACCGGAATTCAAGCGTTGGTTTGCTA
>JBCCNM010000186.1:0-4871 GCA_039025835.1 Pseudomonadota bacterium
CCAAGCTTTTGCCACAGGCGATAAGCCGCGGGCGCCAGGATCACGACCATCGTGTAGATGGCGAGAAACCAGGTCGGCACCAGCGCCGAGCGCGACAGGTACTGCACGGTGGCGTCCGTGACGCCGGCAAACTGCAGGCCGAAGGAAATCACCGCCCAGGCGACCAGCAACACCAATAAGGGCGTCAACAGGCGATTGATGCGGGCGTTCAGCCACTGCGCGTAGGTGGTGCCCTTGCGATCCGCACTCTCGAGTGACACCGCATTGGCGTAGCCACCGACAATGAAAAAGATCGGCATCACCTGGAAGATCCAGGTCAGCCACTGCAGCTCGGGCTGCGCCGCGACGAGATGACCCGTGACCAGTTCGCCGTCCACCCACCAGGCGGTGGCGATCAGCCAGTGACCCATGATGACCACCAGGATGGAGACCGCGCGCAGGAAATCCACGTAGCGATTGCGATCGGCCGGTGTCTGCTCGGCCATCGATACGGCCGTCTGCCAGATGTTCATAGGTATCCCCCCTCAACGTGCCCCGGAATCATACACAGCGGGAATAAGACAGGCCTATGCGAACCCTGACTTTTGCCGATCCCGGCCTGACGAGCGCTGAGGTTGCGCGGTTTTCCGAGGTGCTATGCTGATTACATTAAGCGAGTGGAGAGTGCGCGATGTCTAACGCACGACGAAGAGCCTTAAAGGTGCTGGCTGGCGTGGTGGGCGTTGGCGCAGCGACGATTGCCGGAGGCGCGAGCTGGCTGGTGACGAAAACGCGAGAAGACAAGCTCGACTACGAGTTGCCGGATATTGAACGGGCGGCCACGCTGCCGCCGACACCGGCCTGCGGCGACGCCGCGACCCTTGCGCAGACCGAGGGTCCTTACTACACCCCGGACACGCCGTTTAAGCCCAGTCTGCTCGAGCCCGGCATGCGCGGCCAGCGGCTGGTGTTCAAAGGGCGCATCGTCACCACCGATTGTCAGCCGGTGGCCGGTGCGGTACTCGATGTCTGGAGTTGCGATGCAGACGGGGTGTACCACAACGACGACTACACGCTGCGCGGACATGTATTCACCGACGCCGAAGGTCGCTTTGAGATCGAGACCATCAAACCGGCGAAATACACGGATTTCGATTTCTTCCGCACGCCGCACCTGCACGTGAAGCTGCAGGGCAAGGGCACGGCCTTGCTGACCACGCAGGTGTATTTCCCGGGCGAGGCAAGCAATGCCGAGGACGGCATCTATGACGAGTCGCTGCTGATGGTGCTCAGCGAACAGGACGACGGCTCGATGGTCGGTGAGTTCGACTTCGTGCTTGAACGGGCAGCGTAACGGATGAAAACCGCCACATGGATAGCGCTCGCGTTCTGGCTCGTGATCGGCGCCAGCATGGTAATCGATTTCCGTTACCAGCCCGGCGGCAGCGAGGGCATGGCCGCACTGCTCGCGGTGGTGTCGATGCTGCTGATGTTTGGCTGGTACATTGCCGACTCCAACGAACACGGCATCGAGCGCAGGATGTGGTTCAACGTGCTGGTGATTCTGCTCGGTGTCATCGCGCTGCCGTATTACCGCTTCCGCCACTTTGGCGCGCGAAAAGGCGCGGTGTTTCTTGGCTGGGTGCTGGCCGCATTCGTTGGCACCGCTATCCTCGCGACACTGCTGATCGGCCTGCTGTTCGGCTTGCCACAGGCCTGAATGCCGGTCGAGATTACAGAGACCTTCAAGGCCGCTGATCGGGCAGACTGGCGGGCCTGGCTGGCGAAGCATCACGCCACACACAGCGAGATCTGGCTGGTGTCGGACGACCGGGACGATGTGCCGACGGTGCGCTACACCGATGCCGTGTACGAGGCACTGTGCTTCGGCTGGGTCGACAGCATCGGCAAGCGCATCAACGATGTCGAGAAAGTGCAGCGCTTTTCACCGCGCTGCAAAACCAGCGACTGGACCGAGCTCAACAAGCAGCGGGCGCGTCACCTGATCGCCGAAGGCCTGATGACCGACGCCGGGCAAGCCACGCTGCCGGACCTCGACACACCCTTTGAAGCACCGGCCGATATTCTCGACGCGATCAAACAAAACGCCGATGCGTGGCGGGAATTTCAATCGCTGCCGCCGCTGTACGTGCGTGTGCGCCTGGGCTACATCCACGAAACGAAACGCGGCAGCGACGACTTCGACAAGCGGCTCAGCAACTTCATTGGCAAGACCGCCGCCGGCAGGCTGTTTGGCAACTGGAACGACGGCGGTCGGCTGAGCTGACCCAAGCCTACAGGGCCATTTCCTTCTGCCCGTTGGCGGGCTTGCCGACGGCATACCAGTCGATGCGTCGCGTCAGGTACATAATCGCGGCGAGCACCACCCACAGCCCGATCGATCCGGCGAGCAAGGCGTAGGTTTCAGCGTTCAGCGTCATGTACAGGAACACGTACAGCGCGGAGAGAATGCCGATCATGATCATCGCCTTCGAGCGGCTGCGCAGCACGACATGGCTGTATCCCGCAATCATGCCCACAGAGGCCAGCGCACTCAGCAGGTAGGCCGCGCCAAATCCCACTTGCTCCGCGAACGACAGCAGCAACAGGTAGAACATCGCATTCGCAAAGCCGACCAGCAGGTACTGCAGCGGATGCACACGCAGACCGCCGAGCACTTCGAACAGAAAGTAGGCGACAAAGGTCAGGCCAATGAACAGGATGCCGTACTTGGTTGCGCGGTCGGTGAGTGTGTACAGGCTCACGGTCTCGAACAGCTCGACGCCGAGCATGGACTGGAAGCCCGGGGTGCCTTGCAGATCACCATCCAGCCAGCGCGCCGGCAGAGCCCGACCCAGACCGGTGGCGCGCCATTCCGCGGTAAACCCCTCATCGCTGAGCGTGTAGCTCTCCGGCAGGTAGGCACCGTTGAAGCTCGGATCAGCCCAGTCGGCGTTCATCGACACCGTGGTCTCGTCGCCGAGCGCCTGGATATCAAACTGGCGCGTGCCGCTCACGTCGAAGTCTATGCGCAGATCAATCGCCTGTGTGCGGTTCTTCGGCTCGATAAAACGATCGATCGACGCGACCAGCTGCGACGGCAGGTTGCTTATTCGGGAGCCTCCGGACTCGAAGCGTGTTTCCTGTTTATCCAGGGTGAGCGTCGGCGCCCGTCGCGCTGCGCGTGGATCGGTGATGCTCAGCGCGACGTAGGCGTTTTTCCAGAGCATGCGCGCATCGGCAATTCCAAGGCCGCTGGTATCCGGTGGTGCAAAGCGCGCGGTCATTGCGGTCTTCGCCGTATACACCGGAACCTGGTAGAGCCCGCGGTGCCTTACCTCGGTGCGCATGCTGACATCGACATCGAGCGTTTGCGGCAGCAGATGAAGCTGGCCGGTCACGACGGTTACCGGGCCGTTGCCGGTCACTCGATTGAGCTCATAGGGAATCACGAGAATCGGCCCGCCAATGGCCTGGCGACCGCCCCAGCTCTGCATGATCGAGGCTTCGGCTTCTCTCGCTGTGGACTGGCGGTCGTGAATCGTGCTGTTCACCATCGCGACTGGGATCAGCAGTGCCAGTGTCAGCGTGGCGATGATGACGGCTTTCGTGGACACGGAGTTTTTCAAGGCGGTGAGTGGCGGGTTCATGGCGGCTCCCTGGTTTGAGAGCATTGCAAACCGAGGGCGTGGCACGGCCGTGCCGCAATAGTGGCAAACTGTGGCGGCTGCTTAGAAGGAAACCGTATGCGCGCTCTGCCCTTTGTTCACCTCTTGTCAAACAGCTTATCGACATGACCCAGACCATCGGACTCACCTCAGTCGTGGTCGAGGACTACGACGAAGCGATCGTGTTTTTCACCGACGTGCTCGGTTTCGAGCTGGTGCAGGACGAATACCAGACCCAGCAGGACAAGCGCTGGGTCGTCGTCGCGCCGGCCGGCTCGCCGGGAATCCTGCTGGCACGCGCCAAGAACGAGAAGGAACGGTCGCGGATCGGTAACCAGACCGGCGGGCGCGTGTTCCTGTTTTTATACACGGATGATTTCTGGCGTGACTACGAGGATTATCGGTCGAAGGGCGTAGAGTTTATTCGAGAGCCACTGGAAGCCGACTACGGTACCGTGTCGGTGTTCAAGGACCTGTACGGGAACCTGTGGGATCTCGTCGAACGCAAGGAGGGCTGACAGGCATGGAGAAGACAACGACATCCCGCAGGCGGGGCAATAAAGGTCGCGCTGTGCGCAATGGACTGCTCTATTTGGTCGGTGCCGTGGCTCTGTTCTTCGGCGCACATGCCGTATCGGAATGGCTCGAACTGCCGTATGCGTTTGCGAGCACCGTCTTTAATGTCGCGGTGATCGGTATTCCGGCCGCGCTGTTCCTGGCGTGGTTGTTTGCACCATCAAACAAAGCTGGCGAAGCGGATGAGACCCGTGACAAACCACCGTCAATGCTGCTGCTCGTCTTCGCAGCCATAGTGCTGGCCGTCGTGATAGCAGGTGCGATTGCCTGGGTCGCGGACAACGATGAAGAGCTGTACCCGAGTGCTGTACCCGGTGCGCTCGAGTCCGCCGTTGTCTTTGTTGAGTCCGTTGCGACCGGGCGGCCGGCGGGTTGATCACGGTTTCCCGGCAATCAGTCTGAACCGATATCACTGCGGATCCACTGCCAGCCGATGTGGCCGAGAAACGCCGGTGGCATCAGCCCGATCAGCGTCGGCAAAAACCAGCTGATGAAGGTGTCGAACAGAAACGACCAGTTGGTGCCGCTGTCGTTTTGAAAAATGCCGGACGGATTGTCGATCCAGTTCCAGGCTGACATCAGCGTCGCCAGAGCCACCGCGACAAAGCCGCTGGCCAGCAAGGCAAAGCGGGCGGCCTGGCCCATGCG
>JBCCNM010000187.1:0-4869 GCA_039025835.1 Pseudomonadota bacterium
ATGACATCGTCGGCATCAGCACGGCCCAGCCGGCCGCGATCACCCACAGGCCACCGTCGCCGATAGCGACTGCGCCGATCTTCTCGCCGGCAAGAAACGACAGCGGCCCGCCGATAGCGCCGGCCAATCCGGCGATCAGTGTATTACGCTGCAGCCACTGCATGCCGACATTCAGCGTGGTCGCGAACAGCACCCACATCGCTATGATCCAGTAGGGCGCCAAGACGCCGACATCGGTTGTCGGGTACGCCAGTACGTTGGCACTGACGAGCAGGCTCTCCCAGGCCAGACCCGCACACGCGGCGACGACGAGCAGCAGCGACTCACGATTGGCGCGTTCTGCGCGCAGCAAGTGAACAAGTACGACGAGCGCAACCGTCGCAACGCCGACTTCGGCCATGCCGGCGGCGGCGCTGGCCACGACGGCGACCCAGCCGATTTTGAAAAGTGTCAGATTGATTGCGATAGACTTCATGTCCTTCTCCCGGTGTTTTCGAAGCCCCTCCAAACTGACTGGAATTCTCTCGGGATAGCCGGAACAGTGCGTCTCAGGCGGGTTTCAAGCTGTTTCGGATTGCAACAGGTTCTCGAGGTTTGTAACTGTGGGACGCGAGCGCGTATTTGACATCATTGTCCTTGGCGGCGGTGCTGCAGGACTGCACTGCGCTGCCGTCGCCGGCCAGCGCGGGCGGCGCGTACTCGTGCTTGAAGGCTCCAACAAGCCCGGCAAAAAAATTCTGATGTCCGGCGGCGGTCGCTGCAATTTCACGAACCTGAACTGCGGGCCGGAGCATTTCGTGTCGGCCAACCCGCACTTCTGCAAATCCGCGTTGAGTCGCTACACGCCCTACGACTTTCTGGCAATGGTGGAACGCCACAACATTCCGTGGGTAGAAAAGGCCGCCGGGCAGCTGTTCTGCGAGCGCTCGTCGAAAGATATCGTCGCCATGCTGCTCGCGGAGTGTGACTCTGCCGGCGTCACGCTGCTCACCGAGGCCGGTATCGAGCGCGTCGAGACCGGCTGGTCCGTCGACTGCGCGCACGGATTGTTCCGGGCAGACTCACTGGTGGTCGCGACCGGCGGCCTGTCGGTGCCGAAGATGGGCGCCTCCGGCCTGGGCTATGAGCTGGCGCGCCAGTTTGGCCTTGACGTGCTGCCAACCCGAGCCGGTCTTGTGCCGTTCACTTTTACCGGTGAACTTCACGAGATGATGGCGCGACTGTCGGGCGTGAGCATAGAGGCCACATTGACCAGTCCGGCACGGGCGTTTACCGAGAATGTCCTGTTTACTCATCGCGGACTCAGCGGACCTGCCGCTCTGCAGGTGTCGAGCTTCTGGCATCCCGGCGACAGCCTGACGGCGACGCTGCTGCCGCGGGCCCACCTCGGCGATTCACTGATCGACGCGCGAGTGTCGAGTCCGAAGTCGACGCTGCGCAGCGTGTTGTCGAAACTGATTCCGCGGGCGCTCGTGCTCGAGCTGCAGCGCCTGTTTTTTGAGGACGTCTCGGAGAAGGCCATCGCCGAACTGTCGAACGATCGACTGAATCGGCTGGCCGATTCGCTGGCGCGATGGCCGCTGAAACCGGCGGCGACGGAAGGCTATCGAACCGCGGAAGTCACGCTCGGCGGGATCGATACCGACGGCATTTCATCGAGCACTATGGCCGCCAAACGACACGACGGACTGTATTTTGTTGGCGAAGTACTGGACGTCACCGGTCAGTTGGGCGGCTTTAACTTCCAGTGGGCCTGGGCCTCAGCGCAGGCAGCCGGCGACGTGGCCTGACCGGTCTCAGGCGGGACTCTTGCCGGCGGCATCGGCCGTTACGGATTCGACATCCTTCTTCGTCGGCGGCGACCAGCCACGATCAGCGCGACTGCTGTACGGGCCAGAATCTCCCTTGAACAGCGCTTCCTGCTGCGCGATCAATTCACGGGCGCGCTTCACGTAGGGTTCGTTTTCGTGCGCGGGGATGTCCGAGCGGTACAGCACAGCGGTGTCCACCATCGCCGCCTTGTCGTTACGGACAAAGACCCGCGTATGACGCTCCGCTTCGAAGGGGTGCATACCGAGCGCTTCCAGAGCCGAGCGACCGGTGCGAACCGCGCTGTCGAAGTTCTCACGGATGATGTCTCTCGCACCTGCCTCCCACAGCTCAAACACGTGGTGACGTTCTATGGCGCGCACCGTGATGTGCACGTCGGGGTAATTGGCGCGAACGTATCGAACCAGCTCGGTGGCCTGCTCGCGATCGTCGATCGCAATCACCAGCAGCTTGGCGCTATCGATACCCGCTGCATGCAACAGGTCAGGACGCGTGGCATCGCCGAAGAACACCTTGATGCCGAAGGCGCGCAGCCGTTCGAGCTGTTCGGAGTGGTGATCGAGCACCACCGTGTTGTAGCCGGCGCCGCGCAAAATGCGATTGACGATACCGCCAAAGCGACCGTGACCGGCGATGATGATGTCGGCATGCTCGTCGATGGTATCGGGCTCGCGTGACTGGGCAACGGCATAACGCGGTGCGATCAGCTTGTCGTAGACGATGAACAGCGCAGGCGTCAGCAGCATCGAGATCGTCACGATCAATAACAGCTGGTCGGCAATGTCGGCGGGCAAAACACCGTTGGTGACCGTGAACGACACGAGCACGAAGCCGAATTCACCCGCCTGCGACAAACCCAGGGCAAACAGCCAGCGACCGGCGCCCTCGATCTTGAAGAGGTAACTCAGGCCGAGCAGGATAAGCGCCTTGAGCGTCAGCAGCCCGACACTGAGGCCGACAATCACGGCCGCGTTGGACGCCAGCAGGTCGAAATTGATCGCGGCGCCGACCGTGATAAAAAACAGGCCGAGCAACAGGCCCTTGAACGGTTCGATATTGCTCTCCAACTCGTGGCGATACTCACTGTTGGCGAGTACGACGCCGGCAAGGAAGGTGCCCAGTGCCGGCGACAGACCGACAACGATCATCAGCAGCGCGATACCGATGACCATCAGCAACGCAAAGGCGGTAAACAGCTCACGCAACTTGGCGACAGCAATAAAGCGAAACACCGGCCGGGTCAGCAGCGTGCCGAAACCGACAACAAACGCGATTGCGCCGATGGTAACGAGGCCGCGCTGCCAGCCGTTCAGCGAATCTATAAACGCGGGTCCATGACCGCCGCCGTGATCACCTCCGTGATCTCCGTGGCTGTCGACCGGTGCGGCCGCCATGGCGTCCAGCAGCTCGGGTACGGCCAGAAACGGCAGGAATGCGAGCATCGGTATGACCGCAATGTCCTGGAACAACAGCACCGAAAAACTGGATTGGCCGCCGTCGCTTTTCATCAGGCCCTTCTCGTTCAGCGTCTGCAGCACGATGGCCGTGGACGACAGGGCAAGCACCATGCTGATAGCGAGCGACACGCCGAACGGCTGGCCGAACGCCATCGCCAGGCCGGTAATGACCGCCATCGTAACGCCGACCTGCAGCCCGCCGAGGCCGAGCAGCTTGTTGCGCATCCGCCATAGCATGGCGGGCTCGAGTTCGAGGCCGACAAGAAACAGCATCATGACGACACCGAACTCGGCGAAATGCTGAATGGCGACCACGTCGACATTCAACTGGGCGAGCACCGGACTCAGCGCGATACCGGCCAGCAAATAACCGAGCACCGAACCCAGACCCAGCCGTGACGCGATGGGCACCGCGACAACACCGGCGATCAGGAACAGAAAGGCGAGCAGCAGGAAGTCCTGCATATCAATTCTCCCGGAGGGGTAGCGTGTCCGCGGTAACCACGTCCATTGTGGCGGCCGCCGCGTAGTCGTAACGATCGTCGCGAAGGGCTTCGAGCAACTCGATATAGCGATCAACGTGCGTCTGCAGGCGGCCATCATCCTGCGCAATCAGCGAACCGTAGAGCACATACGGCGGCAGGAAGTCGGTGTGGCAGAGTCCGGCGGTACGTTCCAGTGGCGTCAGAAAGGTCCTGATCGGATAGCGCTGGTAACCGTCCTCGCGGTACGCCGACTCAGGGCCGGCGGCGGTGACCGCGAGCATCAGGCGCTTGCCGCTCAGCTTGTCACCGTCACTGCCGTAGGCAAAGCCGTGCTCGAGCACAAGGTCGATCCATTCCTTGAGCAACGACGGCGTGGAATACCAGAACAGCGGAAACTGCATCAGCACGACGTCGTGATCGAGCAGACGCTGCTGCTCGCGGTCGATGTCGATCTCGTAGCGAGGGTATTCGGCGTACAGGTCGACCACGGTGATACCGCTGAGCTGCCGCGCCCGTGCGTGCATCGCGCGATTGGCCTGTGAGTGTTTATGCCCAGGATGGGCGTAGTAGACGATCAGTCGCGCCATGGCGTCCTCGTGTGCCTGTTTGGGGGGCCGGCGGGGCTCGCCGAAGGGCCTAACTATACGCAGAGCCTTGCGTGCACGCCGCATAAAAACACCCTCGCCGGAAAAACGACGGGTTGACCACTGTGTATACGTGTGTATACTGTGTATATTGTTTATGCACAGTGGGCTGAAATGACGACCGAATTCGTGCTCTCGCAGACAGACGGGCGACCGATGTACCTGCAGATCATGGAGCAGATCAAACGCCGCATCACCGTCGGCGACTGGCTGCCCGGCTATCGCCTGCCGTCTATCCGCGAGATGGCCGTCGGCACCCGGGTCAGCGTGATCACGGTAAAGCGCGCCTACCAGGAACTGGAGAACGCAGGGGTGATCGTCACTCAACAGGGCAAAGGCTCGTTCGTCGCCGAGATCGGCGACCTGCAGCAGCAGCTCAAAAACACCGAACTTAACGCAGCGCTGGATGCGGCCATCGACGCCGGCGACGCCCTCGGCCTGACGGCTGACGAG
>JBCCNM010000188.1:0-4825 GCA_039025835.1 Pseudomonadota bacterium
CCGCGAGGGGTCTGCCGTTGGCGCCGCCAGCGTCGACTTCAGCGTCAACACCCTGTCCGCCGACAGCGGTAGCGACTTCAGTGGTCCCGCGACCGGGTCGCTGACCTGGGCGGACGGCGACGCTTCACCGAAATGGATCGAGTTTGCCGTTGCAGACGACGGCAGCGGCGAGAACGATGAAAGCTTTGAGGTCATCCTGTCGAATGCAGCCGGCGCGGCGCTGGGTGTCCAGTCGAACTTGCTCGTCACTATCCTCGACGGCACCGGCGTCAACAATCCGCCCCGAGCCAATGCGGGCGCATCGCTGACGGTCACAGCGGGCACTGCTGTGACGCTGAACGGTACTGCGTCATTCGATACGGACGGCGACACCTTGCAGTACCAGTGGACGCAAACGCTGGGACCGTCGGTCACGATCAGCAGCGCCAACAGCCCTACCGCTGGATTCACAGCGCCGAGTGTCACCTCGGATACCCTGCTGCGTTTCGAATTGACGGTGACTGATCCCAGGGGTGAGTCGGACACGGCCAGCGTGTCGATCACGGTGTCAGCCTCTGTCTCGCCGGGCGCCGGCGGAGGTGGAGGTGGTGGAGGCGGCGCAATATCGTCGCTGGCACTGTTGTTGATCGTGCTGACGCTGTGTGGCCTGCGCCGTCGCGCCCGCCGGGGCTAGCAGAACGGGTGTCGTTTGATAATCGTCTGCTCGCGGTCCGGGCCGGTTGAGATAATGTCGACCGGTACCTCAGCGAGTTCCTCGATGCGATCGAGATAGGCTCGGGCGTTGTCCGGTAAGTCATCCAAGCGGGTCACGCCCACCGTCGATGACTGCCAGCCCGGCAATTCCTCGTACACCGGTTTGCATTCAGCGAAGCGATCGACCACGACCGGCACACCGGGGATTGCTTCACCGTCGATTTCGTAACCCACGCAGATCTGCAGCGTCTCCAGTTCGTCAAGGACGTCGAGCTTGGTCACGCACAGACCGGACACGCTGCTGTTTATGATCGAACGTCGCAATGCAACCGCATCAAACCAGCCCACGCGTCGCGCACGCCCGGTGGTCGCGCCAAATTCCGCGCCGACCGTGGCGATATGTTCTCCCTGGTCATCGAACAGCTCGGTCGGAAACGGCCCGGCTCCGACACGTGTCGTGTACGCCTTGACGATACCGAGAATGTAATCGAGGTTGCGCGGACCGACGCCGGTACCGGTACTGGCAGCACCGGCCACCGTGTTGGAGGATGTGACGAACGGATAGGTGCCGTGATCAATATCCAGGAAGGTGCCCTGCGCGCCTTCGAACAGCACGCTGTCGCCACGTCGTGTCAGCTCGTGCAGCGTCTGCGTCACGTCCGCCGTGATCGGCGCGATTTGCTCGGCCGCGGCCAGCGCGGCGTCCAGCGTCTCGGAAAAGTCCACCGTGGTCGTTCGGAAATAGTGCTTCAGCAGAAAATTGTGGTAGTCCAGTACCTCGCCGAGCTTGGCGGCAAAATTCTCACGAACAAACATGTCGGAAACCCGCAGCGCCCGCCGGGACACTTTGTCCTCATACGCCGGACCAATGCCACGTCCGGTGGTGCCGATGGCCGCAGACCCCTTGGCCTTCTCACGAGCGACGTCGAGTGCTACGTGCGACGGCAGGATCAGCGGGCAACCCGGACTGACCCGCAGGCGCTCGAACACCGGCACACCGCTCTCGACCAATGCACCGGCTTCCTTGATGAGGGCGTCGAGCGACAGAACGACACCGTTGCCAATCAGGCACTGCACACCGTCTCTGAGGATGCCGGATGGAATCAGGTGGAGGACGGTTTTTTCGCCGTTGATAACCAGTGTATGTCCGGCGTTGTGGCCGCCTTGGAAACGGGCAACTGCGGCAGCGCGGTCGGTCAGCAGATCAACGATTTTCCCTTTGCCCTCGTCACCCCACTGCGTGCCGACGACAACGACATTCTTTCCCATCCGGAAACCTCTTCTCGCGACCGGTCAGCCGCGTACCAGATATAACAACAACAGACCGCCAAGCATGCTGGCGAGCCCCACGGTGCGGAGCGCATTGTCACTGAGTTGGGTCATTTGCGCCACCAGTTGTCGATAGCGCGACGGGCCGCTGAAGGGAATCAGGCCTTCGATAATGAGAACGAGCGCGACCGCCGTGAGGATTTCGGTCCACATGGCGGTCGCGCGTCAGGCGTCCTTACGGCGTGCGCGACTGGTTCAGGTAACGGAAGAATTCGTTATCCGGATCGAGAACGATCAGGTCACCGCTCTTGCCCACCGAATTTCGGTACGCCTCGATGCTGCGATAGAACGCGTAAAACTCAGGGTCCTGATTGAACGCGTTGGCGTAGATTTCTGCGGCACGTGCATCACCTTCACCGCGGATGATCTGGCTCTGCTTGTTGGCGTCAGCACGAATGATCGTCACTTGACGGTCTGCGTTGGCACGAATCTCCTCCGCCACCGCTTCCCCCTCAGAACGTAGCTGGGTTGCGACACGCTGGCGCTCAGCGCGCATCTGCTCGTACACGGCATTCTTTACCGCGTCCATCAGCTCGACTTCCTTGACGCGGAAATCGACGAGTTCAACGCCGAGGTCTTCCGAGGTCGCGGCAGCCGTGTTCAGCATGTCGCGCATCAGGTCGGCGCGTTCGACCGAGATAGCCTCCGCCACCGTGCGCTTACCAAACTCGGTTACGACCGCGTTCTTGATGATTTCCGACAAACGCTGGTCCGCGATCAGCAGCGAGCCGCCGGTCGACGTGTAGAAACGCAGCGGATCGATGATCCGGTACTTCACAAAGAAATCGACGCGCAGGGCACGCTTCTCCGCGGTAAACACGCGTTCCGGCTGCGAATCGATCGTCATCAGCAGGTCCGGGAATGTCCGCACAGTCTCAATCAGTGGCCACTTCCACTTCAGGCCAGGCTCGTTGTAGCTCTCAACCACTTCACCTAGGCGAATTTTGATGGCCTGTTCACGCTCGTTGACGGTGAACAGGGTCAGGCCGGCGAGCACAATGGCGATACCGCCGAACACAAATACTCTGAAAACTCCGCTGCTCATTAGCGTCGGCTCCTTTCACGTGAGGTGTCACGCGCTTCCAGTCGTGAATCGTTGCTGGTTGCGTCGTCGGACATCGTTTCCGGTCGGTTTTCAACCGCGGCCGGACGGCGGCCCTGGTTTTCGAGAATCTTGTCGATTGGCAAGTACAGCAGGTTGCCGCTGCCCTGCGAGTCCAGAAGCACCTTGTTGGAGCTGCCATAGACTTCCTCGATGGCTTCGATGTACAGACGGTCGCGCGTGACGCGAGGCGCCTTCTGGTACTCAGCCAGCAGTTGCACGAAGCGCGAAGCCTGACCTTCCGCGTCGCGGATGACCTTATCCTGGTAGGCGCGTGCGTCCTCGACAATGCGGGCTGCCTCACCACGAGCGCGGGGCACGATGTTGTTAGCGTAGCGCTCAGCCTGCAGTTTGAAGCGGTCGCTGTCGTTGGCGGCCTTCTGCGTGTCGTTTACCGCGGCCTGCACGGGCTCGGGATAGTCCAGGCTGACTATTGAAATGGATGTCAGCGCCAGACCCGTCTCGTAGGCGTCGACAGTCTCCTGCAAAACCGAGCGAGTGCGAGACGCAATCTGCTCACGATCGCCGGTGACCAGCGACTCGAGCGTGCTCGTGCCGACGACTTCTCGAAGCGCACTCTCTGTCACGTCCTGCAGCGTGTCATCCGGATTGTTGACCCGGAAAAGATAATCCTCGACGCTGGCTCGACGGTACTGCACGACGATATTGATCGACACATACTGCTGGTCGGCCGTCAGCATGTCGGTGCGGTACTCGAAATCCTGGACCGCGTTCGCGTTGACAAGATCCACGACCTCGATCGGAAACGGCAGGTGCCAGTGCAGTCCGGGCATTGTGGTTTTGGTGTACGCACCGAACCGCTGTACGACGCCCCGCTCGGCTTCGTCAACGCGGTAAAAACCGGTAAACAGCCATGCCACGACGAGCAAGGCAATCAGGAAAAAACCGCCCCCGTTGCCGGCGTTGCCGCCTCCGCCGCCGAAGATACTTCCGAATCGCCGTTGCCATTCCTTGGCGATCTTGTCGAGATCGGCCGGCTGGTTATTGTCACGGCGCCAAGGGTCCTTTCCGTTCCCAGAATCGTTCCAACTCATGTTGATTGTGTCTCAGTCAGAGAGTGCCGCCGACGCCGGTGTTTCGACCGGTGCCGGTTCCAAAAAATGTGTGCCCAGATTTTCCTGTTTAGACAGCCGAGTTAAGTCTCTCTCGGTAATTTTCAACTCCAGGCTCCACTGGCCGTCGTCGTCGATGGTTTCCTTCAGGACCGCACCGAGCTCAAAAAGTTTTGCGCGCAGTCGGCCCTGATCCGGACGCAGTCGAACAACGCCCTCCAGCATCGCTGGCTTCAGGCGCTCTCCAATAGCGTCCAGTAACAGATCAATGCCGTCACCCCGCGTGGCGGATATCCACACAGCCCGACTTTCGCCCGACCGTTTTTTTGTCGCTCGTGGCAGCCTGTCGAGCCTATCGACCTTATTGTACACCCGAATTTGCGGAACCTGATCGGCTTCCAGCTGTTTGAGCACAGAATTGACCTGTCGAACCCGCTGCCAGCGATTCGGATCACTGGCGTCGATCAGGTGCAGGATAAGGTCGGCCTCCCTCGCCTCCTGCAGGGTCGATTTGAACGCCGCGACCAGCTCGTGAGGCAGGTCTCGGACGAAGCCAACGGTGTCCGCCAGTACCACTGCCTGACCGCTCGGCAGTTCGAGGCGTCGCACCGTAGGGTCCAGCGTGGCA
>JBCCNM010000189.1:0-4734 GCA_039025835.1 Pseudomonadota bacterium
CGCAAGGCGGTCGATATCGCCACACGCCACGAACTGCGTTACCACGTGGGCAATGTCTTCTCGGCCGACCTTTTTTACACGCCGGATCCGGACATGTTTGAGACGATGGCGAGGTACCACGTCTACGGTGTCGAAATGGAAGCCGCCGGTATTTTCCCGATCTGCGCCGAATTCGGTGCGGAGTGTCTTGCCCTCTGTACCGTCAGTGACGACATTGTCTCCGGTGATGCGCTGAGCATCGATGAGCGGGCGACGACCTTCGACGATATGATCAAGGTCGCGCTGGAAACGGTGATCGCCTGAGGAACTGCCATGAGTGTGACCGCATTACCGCTGCGAATCCCCGACTTGTCCCGTGTCACCACGGTCGACGAGGTGGGCGTCAACGAGCGCGTTGCGCGCTTCCAGTCGCGCAGCATCAAGAAAGACACGAAGATCGACGCGCTGAAGCTCACGCTCAGCATGATCGACCTGACGACGCTGGAAGGACAGGACACGCCCGGCAAGGTTCGCCAGCTCTGCCAGAAGGCAATGCACCTGCATGACGCGATGCCCGGGCTGCCCCATGTGGCGGCGGTTTGCGTCTATCCGAACATGGTCGGTGTTGCCAGGCAGGCACTGGCCGGCAGCGACATCAACATAGCGTCCGTGGCAACGGCGTTTCCGAGCGGCATGTCCTCGCTGGACATCAAGCTCGAAGACACGCGCATGGCGGTCGAGGCAGGCGCAAACGAGATCGACATGGTGATTTCGCGCGGTGAGTTTCTCGCCGGCAATTACCAGGCCGTGTTTGATGAAATCGTGGCGGTCAAGCAAGCCTGTGGTGACGCGCACCTGAAGGTGATCCTCGAAACCGGGGAGCTGAAGACGCTGGACCGGGTACGCAAGGCCAGCGTTCTCGCCATGCATGCCGGGGCGGACTTTATCAAGACGTCGACCGGCAAGATCCAGCCGGCTGCGACGATGCAGGTCACGCTGACGATGTTGCAGGCGATTCGCGATTATTTTTACGAAACCGGCCGGATGGTCGGCATGAAGCCCGCCGGCGGCATCTCCAATGCCAAACTCGCTATTCACTATCTCGTCATGCTGCACGAGACTCTCGGCAACGCGTGGATGACGCCCGAGTGGTTCCGCTTCGGCGCGAGCTCGCTCGCCAACGATGTGCTGATGCAGCTGATGAAACAGCAGACCGGTGTCTACCAGTCTGCCGACTATTTCTCCAAGGACTAAACCATGGCTGCGCCTGAAAATACGCTCGCATTCAACGATGGCTGGAGCTACGCGCCCGCGCCCGAGAGCACCGACCACGTACGCATCAAGCCGCGCTACGACCTGTTTATCAACGGCAAGTTCGTGCGTGCCGCGAGCGGCAAGACCTTCGACACGATCAATCCGGCGACCGAGCAGAAGCTGGCCAGCGTGGCGCTGGCAGGACCTGCTGACGTCGACAAAGCGGTGAAAGCCGCGCGCGAGGCGTATCGAAAAGTCTGGTCGAAGATGAAGCCGGCCGAGCGCGGCAAATACATCTACCGTATCGCCCGCATCCTGCAGGAGCGTGCCCGTGAGTTTGCGGTCATCGAATCGCTGGACGGCGGCAAGCCGATCCGCGAGGCTCGCGACGTCGATATTCCGCTCGCGGCGGCACACTTTTTTTACTACGCGGGCTGGGCTGACAAGCTCGACTACGCGTTCCCGAACCGGGATGTGAAACCGCTCGGTGTCGCCGGCCAGATTATCCCGTGGAACTTCCCGCTGCTGATGGCGGCCTGGAAGATCGCGCCGGCGCTCGCCTGCGGCAATACGGTCGTTCTGAAGCCGGCGGAGACTACACCGCTGACGGCCATGAAGCTTGCCGAAGTCATCGCGGATGCGGGGCTGCCACCCGGTGTCGTCAACATCGTGACCGGTGCCGGTGAAACGGGGGCGGAGATTGTCAATCACTCCGGCATCGACAAGATCGCGTTCACCGGATCAACCGATGTAGGTCGCCTGATCCAGAAAGCGCTGGCTGGAACGCGGAAGAAATACACGCTCGAGCTCGGCGGCAAGGCGGCGAACATCATCTTCGCCGATGCGCCGATCGACCAGGCGGTTGAGGGTATTGTCAACGGCATCTTTTTCAATCAGGGCCACGTCTGCTGTGCCGGGTCACGTCTGTTTGTGCAGGAGTCGGTCGCGGAGGAAGTGATCGGCAAACTGAAAGACCGGATGCAGACGTTGATCGTGGGCAATCCGCTGGACAAGAACACCGACATCGGTGCGATCAATTCGCGCGGTCAGCTCGACACGATCAAGAACTACCTGAAGGTTGGCAAGGCCGAGGGTGCCAAGCTGTTCCAGCCGAGCTGCAGGCTGCCCCGGAAAGGCTTCTGGGTGCCGCCGACCTTGTTCACCGGCGTGTCGCAGTCAAATCGGGTTGTGCAGGAGGAGATCTTTGGACCGGTGCTCGCGATCCAGACCTTCCGCACCTTTGAGGAAGGGCTCGACAAGGCCAACAACACGCCGTACGGGTTGTCAGGCGGTATCTGGACCGACAAAGGCGCAAAGATCTTCAAGATGACGCAGGGCATCCGCGCCGGCGTGATCTGGGCGAACACGTTCAACAAGTTCGATCCGACGTCGCCGTTTGGTGGTTACAAGGAAAGTGGCGTTGGCCGCGAAGGCGGCCTGCACGGCCTCGACGCCTACCTGAAGTTGGAGGGCTAGAGCATGTCACGTCTGTCCGTCGCAAAAACCTACAAAATCTACATCGGTGGCAAGTTTCCGCGCACCGAATCCGGCCGCTACTACCGGCTCGAAACCCCGTCCGGCGAGCTGCTCGCGAATGTCTGCCAGAGCAGCCGCAAGGACTTTCGTAACGCGGTCGTGGCAGCGCGCAAAGCGCAACCCGGCTGGGCAAAGGCAAGCGCCTACCTGCGCGGTCAGATCCTCTATCGTATCGCCGAGATGCTCGAGGGTCGTCGCGAACAGTTCGTGGCGGAGCTGATCGCCCAGGGGTCCAGCACGCGTGACGCGGATCGCGAAGTCGATGCATCCATCGACCGGCTGGTGTACTTCGCCGGCTGGTCCGACAAATACCAGCAGGTGTTCTCGTCGGTGAACCCGGTGAACTCCTCGCACTTCAATTTCTCGGTGCTCGAGCCGAGCGGCGTGATCAGCATTCTGGCGCCCGAGGACACGAGTCTGCTGGGTCTGGTCTCCAACGTTGCGCCAGCGATCGTTGGCGGCAATACCTGCGTGGTCCTGGCGTCCGAGACCCTGCCGATGTGCGCGATCAGTTTCGCCGAGGTGCTGCAGTCGTCGGACGTGCCGGGCGGCGTGGTGAACATCCTGACCGGTTTTCGCGACGAGCTGTCCGGCCAGTTTGCCTCGCACATGGACGTCAACGCGATCGTCTACTGCGATGCGTCGCGCAAGCAGGAGAAGGACATCCAGATTGCCGCGGCCGACAACATCAAGCGCGTCATCGGCCGAACCCGCAAGGACTGGTCGGACACTGACCACGACAATCCGTACCTGATTCGCGACACTCAGGAAGTGAAAACCACCTGGCACCCGATCGGCAGCTAGGCCGAATTCCGGGTGCAACCGGAATATTCTGACCCCCTGCCACGTATACAACAGTACACAGGGCAAAAAGAGGGGTGCCGGGATGATCAGGCTCGAAGAACGCGACAACATTGATCCGTTGTGCCCGTATTGTGAGAAACCGCAACGCACGATCAACTTCCGCAGCGTGAAGTCGCTGCTCGGTCGCCGTTACATCTACTTCTGCGCTGATTGCCGCAAGGTGCTCGGCCTGTCGCATCGCAAGGGCTTCTGGATGGGCTAGTCGGTGGCGTTATGTTACCTGGCGCTCGAGGTCGAACGCTGCGACTGCTAGGGTTTCGAGACACATCCATTGCCCGCCAACTGCGAGGTCGCACGGTTTTGCAAAGATTGCTCCCCCTCTTGCTGGTATGCAGCGCGCTTGTCGCGTGTTCCAACGACAAGCCGACCGAAGAGCCGCCGTTTTTTGAGGCAAACCGCTTTGGCTCAGGTCCGCTGACACTCGAAGAGCTGAACATTCGGATTCCCGCCGAGGTGGCGCAGGCGATCAATGCCGAGCAGGAAGCCTGTTTTTATGAGGCCGTGGAGCGCCGCGCCATCGCGGCAGGCGATCCTGCAGACCTGGATCCCGACGAACATGTTTACTGGGGCGGCACTGTCAGCAAAGCGGACTGGGATCGGCACAGCAATCACATGCAACGTGTGCTGCTGGCGCAGGGCGTGGTCAGCTGGGCCATGATCGACTGCACCTGAGGACGTATTCCGGCAGAAAACCTGCGCCGGGCCGCTGCCGACTTGCGGGACCCTGACCGCACAGGCACTCTCTCAGCCTCTCTGGCGGCGGTTCCGCCGGGGACAGTCACAAACGACCTTAATCACCTGCACACTGCTTCACGGGACCGGAGACAGTGGCCGGGCGTGTGGCGACGAGGCTTCCTGACCGACGCGTGAGCGTTGCACCCGGCAGGTGTTCCTCCTGACTCATCGGCGGCTCGTCGGTGCCACACTTCCGGTTACTCGAGACGGCACCGTAATCCTGAGGAACACGATGAGAATTACTCGCCGCAATTTTGTCACCCGCATCGCACCCGGCGCCTTGCTGACACTCGCGTTGCGGCCGGCTATCGCCAGTCCCGCGGCGAGCTTCGACTACGGCGTGGCAAGCGGTGACCCGACGGCGAC
>JBCCNM010000190.1:0-4695 GCA_039025835.1 Pseudomonadota bacterium
AGTCCTCGAGAACTTCGAGGTCAGCTTTGAGGTTGTCGCTTGTCGCTCGACGGACAACGTTGCGGACATCGAGCAACGCCGCACGCGCGTCTGGATTGTCGACCAGCCAGGTGTCGAAGGCCTCGCGCGTCAGGTCGACCGGATACACGGTTTTGCCTGGCGACTCGTCGGCGATACCGGGCAGCAGCGGCAGGCGACGATTATCCCGGCTTGTGGCTACCGGACCGCCAGACAGTTCGTAGAGCTCACGCAACTGCGCACCGAATTCAGAGCTGCCCAGCTCGCCCTCACCGAGACGCCGCCGAACGTCGAGGCTGTCCGGGTGACGCTGCTGCAGATACAGGGTGTGCATCAGCCAGCCGGCATCCACAAGGTAGGACAAGGCAAGTCGTTCTGCCACGCTCAGCGCCTCGAGCTCTGGCTGCAACAGGATGCTCTGCGTCGATGCGAGTGCCTCGCGTGCGTCATCTGCCGTCCACGTCGCCTCGTCCTGAGCGAGGCTTGTCAGCGGCAGCAACAGCAACAGTGCGAAGCGCTTCATGACTGACCGTCGTCAAGTTGCAGGGTGGACTGCCGCTGTCGATTGATCTGCAGCCGGGTAACGTCCGGGCGCGAGTAGTGGCCGCTGACGTCAAGATTCTGGCGCTCGCGGCGCACTTGCGCGTGTTCGATAGTGGCCGTGCGGACACACTCAACGCCGGTGATCGGTTCGAGGACCCAGTCACCGGAAGGTGCGGCGATGCAGGAGCCACCGTCTGCCATCACGGCGTCTGCGGTGTCCCTCAGCCGATCGACATGCGGCAGCCCGTCGGGGATGTCGCTGTCGCGCATCAGGCCAGAGACCGACAGTACATAGGAGCGGGCTTCTTTCGCGATGAACCGGGTTATGTCATGCGTGTTGCGCTGGCTGCCGGGCCAGATAGCGACGTGCAGGTCTTCGCCCTGTCCATACAGCGATGCCCGAGCCAGCGGCAGCCAGTTCTCCCAGCAGTTCAGGCCGCCGACTGTAAAGTCGCCAAGCGCATGGGTTTTCAGACCGGCGCCGTCGCCGGCGGCCCAGACCAGGCGCTCCTCGTATGTCGGCACGAGTTTGCGGTGCGTCGAGCCGATGACGCCGTCGCGGTCGATGTAGGCCATTGTGCAATACAGGCTCATACCGCGTCGGGCGTCGCGCTCCATCATGCCCACGTAAACCGCTGTCCGGTTGCGGGCTGCGGCCGCACACAGCGTGTCGAGATCACCGCGTTCAACGCTGACGGCGTGGTCCACATAGTGGGCGTACAGGTCTTTTTGCAGGTCGGATTCAAAGCGTGCGCCGTCCGTGCGGTCGACCCAGAACGGGTAACCGGGCAGAAGAGCTTCACCAAACGCGACCAGGTCCGCACCCTGCGAGCCCGCCTCGTCGATGCTGGCGACGATCTTGTCCCGGGTTGCTGCGAAGTCCAGCCAGACCGGCGCAATCTGCGCCAGCGCAATATTCAAAGTGCCGTCCATCCGGCGATGATACCGGACTCCTGTGCTAAATTTACCGCCGCACTCGAAGACCCATGTAGCCAAAGGGGGGACTATGCTGGGATTGATGATGGACCGGCCGTTGCTGATTTCTGCAATTGCCGAACACGCCACGAAGTTTCACGGAGATCGTGAGATCGTCTCGGTCACCGCCGACAACCCGCTGCATCGCTATACGATTCGCGACGCCATGGGTCGCGCAAAACGCCTCGCTAACGCCCTGGAGGGCCTCGGCCTGAACAAGGGCGACCGCGTGGGCACCATCGCGTGGAACGATCACCGCCATCTCGAAATTTACTACGGCGTCAGCGGTGCCGGATTCGTCTGCAACACGATGAATCCGCGTCTGCACCCGACGCAAGTCGTGTTTATCGCGAACCACGCGGAAGATCGTGTGCTGTTTGTCGACGCGATGTTCCTGCCGCTGGTGGCTGCCGTGGCCGAGCATCTGAAAACGGTTGAGGCCATCGTCGTTTTGACCGACGAGGCCAACATGCCCGAGACGGAGCTCGAAAACGTGCACTGCTACGAGACCCTCGTCGGTAGTGCGTCACCGGACTATGACTGGCCGGATCTCGACGAAAACTCCGCCTCGGCGCTGTGCTACACCTCGGGCACGACCGGTGATCCCAAAGGTGTCCTCTACAGCCATCGTTCGACGCTGCTGCACGCCTACGCCAGTATCGCGCCGGACGTCATCTCCATGTCCAGCTCGGATTGCCTGTTGCCGGTTGTGCCGCTGTTCCATGTCAACGCCTGGGGCGTGCCGTACGCCGCCATGATGGTCGGCGCCAAGCTGGTGCTGCCGGGACCGAAAATGGCCGATGGCGAGACTTTGTACACACTCCTCGAGAACGAGGATGTCACGCAGGCACTCGGCGTGCCCACCGTCTGGCTGGGCCTCCTGAACTATTGTGAGACAGCCGGTAAAAAACTCCACAAGCTCAAGCGCACACTGATCGGCGGTGCCGCGGTGCCGCGTTCGATGATCGAGGCCTTCCAGACAGAGCACGATGTCGAGGTTCGGCAGGGCTGGGGCATGACCGAAATGAGCCCGTTGGGCACGCTGAACGCGTCGAAGGCCGGGCTGGAACACCTCTCCGCTGAGGAACAGCTCGATCTCGGCACCAAGGCGGGTCGCGGTATTTTCGGTGTGGAGCTGCGTATCGTCGACGAGGAGGGTGCCGAGCTGCCGTGGGATGGCGAGGCTTTCGGTGCTTTGCAGGTTCGCGGTCCGTGGGTCTGCAATGACTACTTCAAATTGTCCGGAGGGGCGGGGACGCACACCGAAGATGGCTGGTTTGACACCGGCGACGTAGCCACCATCGACCCGCACGGCTACATGGCGATCACCGATCGCACCAAGGATGTGATCAAGTCCGGCGGTGAGTGGATCAGCTCCATCGATCTCGAAAACTGCGCGATGGGACACCCGGCTGTCGCCGAGGCTGCCGTTATCGGTGTGGCGCATCCGAAGTGGACGGAGCGGCCGTTATTGATCGTGGTTCGTGCCGACGGCCAGTCGCTGGAAAAAGACGACATGATGAACTGGTTTGACGGTAAAGTAGCGAGCTGGTGGAAGCCCGATGACGTGATCTTCGTCGACGAACTGCCGCACGGCGCGACGGGCAAAGTGAAAAAAGTGGACCTGCGGAAACAGTTTGCCGATCACCTGCAGGGCGAGGGATAAACGAACGACATGGCAGAACCTTTACGCCTCTACGGTATGAAGGCCGTGGTGACCCAGGCGGGCAGCGGCATTGGCGAGGCGATCGCGCGAACCCTGGTCAAACACGGTGCCGGCGTCATTGCGATCGATGACAGCAACAGCGGTATCGAACAGCTGTTCAAGCCCGTCAAGGGCGTTACCGGTATCGTGGCCAACTACCGAGACGCGCGCCTGCTGCCGTCGCTGGTCGAGGAAGCGCGCGAGAAGCTCGGCGGCATCGATATCCTCATCAACGAGTTTTCGGTGCAGCCGGAATCGCCGCTGAAAGCGGTCAAAGATGAGCTGCAGCGGATACTCGACATTCGCGCCGAGCTGACCCTGGCAATGTGTCGCGCAGCTCTGCCGCACATGAAGCGCAGCCCGGCCGGGCGCATCATCAACGTAGGCTTCCTGCGCAGCGTGTTTGCTGCCGACGCGGCCAACGTTGCGTCGCGCGCTGAGCAAAACCTGGCCGCACTGACCCGGGCGCTGGCGGTCGAGACCGGCGCCTTCGGTATTACAGCGAACTACATCCAGCCGGGAGGCATCATGACACCAGCCTCTCGTGACGTGTTCCGCAAGGACAAGGAATTGCGCGATTTCTGCATCTCGCGCTCGGCAGCCAAGCGCATCGGCGAACCGGTCGATGTCGCCAAGGTGGCGCTGTTCTTAGCCAGCGACGATGCGGTATTCGTCAGCGGCACCGGGATTGCGGTGGACGGCGGCCGCGTCGATAGCTGACGTGCACCCTATCCTCGAAGACCTGATCGGTCTGCTCAAGCTCGAGCGTATCGAGCGCGACATCTTCCGCGGCAACAGCCGCGACATTGGCAGTGCGCAGGTGTTTGGTGGGCAGGTGCTAGGGCAGGCACTGTCGGCCGCACAGCACACGGTTGACGACCGCGTGGCGCATTCGCTGCATGCTTATTTTCTGCGTCGCGGCGACGTCAAAGCGCCCATCGTCTACGAGGTCGATCGAGCTCGCGACGGCGGCAGCTTTTCGATGCGACGTGTTGTGGCGATCCAGCACGGCCGCCCGATCCTGAATCTGTCGGCATCGTTCCAGTCGCCGGAGGAAGGCCTGGAACATCAGGCGCAGATGCCGGACGTGCCCGGCCCTGACGGCCTGCAGGACTCCGTCGAGGTCGCCAATGCCATTCTCGACCGGATTCCGATGAAGATGCGGCGCTTCCTCACGGCTGAGCGTCCGTTTGAATTCCGCCCGGTGAATCCGATCAACTTCATGGAACCCGAAAGAATGGCGCCGGAACGGCACGTCTGGATACGCGCGGTGTCTGCGTTGCCGGCGGACATCGCGTTACACCAGAACCTGCTGGCCTATGTGTCCGACTACGATTTGCTGGGCACCGCCACACTGCCGCACGGACTGCGATTCGGGCATGGAAACGTGATCATGGCGAGCCTCGACCACGCGCTGTGGTTTCACCGCGATGTGCGCGTCGACGATTGGCTGC
>JBCCNM010000191.1:0-4649 GCA_039025835.1 Pseudomonadota bacterium
CCAAGCCAACTACCGGTAGAGGCGATGAGGTCAGCTTAATGATGGTTCCAAGCCAACTACCGGTAGAGGCGATGAGGTCAGCTTAATGATGGTTCCAAGCCAACTACCGGTAAAGGCCATGAGGTCAGCTTGATGCGCGTGCTGCTGACACTGGCCTGGCGCAACTTGTGGCGTAACCAGCGCCGTACAACCATCATGCTCGGCGCCATCGTCGTCGGCGTCTGGGCCATGATCTTCATGAACGCGCTGTCGCAGGGCATGGTCACGCAGATGATTGAGGATGGCCTGTCCGTAATTCCGGGCCACGTGCAGGCACGGCATCCGGACTACGGCGATGACCCGACCGTCAACAGCCTGCTGCCGGACACCGATTCAGCCGTCAGTGCGCAGCTCGCCACCCTCGATGTGTCGGCATGGACCACGCGGCTCACCGTGCCCGGCGTCGTATCGAGTGAGCGCGAGTCGCGAGGCGTAAGGCTGGTCGGCGTCGATCCGGGCCGTGACGCGATGATCTCGTTTCTCGGTGACGCTGAGATCGAGGGCCGGGCGTTGGCGTCGGTTGACGATCGCGGCCTCCTGCTCGGGCGAAAACTTGCCGAGGCACTGGACACCGAGGTCGGCAAGCGGGTCGTCATCATGAGCCAGACGCCCGACAACAGCATCGCCGATCGCGGCTTCCGCGTTGTCGGCGTGTTCGACGCCAAGGTGGAGTTGTGGGAGGAGACCTGGGCGGTGACCGGCAAGGAAACCCTGCAGGGACTGCTCGGCGTGCCCGATCGCGTGACCGAAGCGATTGTCGCCGGTGACGACTATCGCGACGTGGCGTCGCTGCAGGCAGAGATGCAGACAGTCATAAGTCCGGCTGCGCGCGTAGAGACCTGGCTCGAACTCGACCGCTATCTCGGCACGATGCTCGGCGTCATGGACGGCTTCGTGCTGATCTGGGTCATCGTGATTTTTCTCGCCCTGTCGTTCGGCCTGGTAAACACACTGGTCATGGCGGTGTTCGAGCGTGTGCGCGAAATCGGGCTGATGCTGTCGCTCGGCATGCGGCCGTCCAGCATCCTCGGGCAGATCATGCTCGAGTCGATGATGTTGCTGATCATCGGCCTGGTCATTGGCAATCTCGTGGCGTGGTTGACGATCCGTCCCCTCGAGGCTGGCATCGACCTGTCTGTCGTCGCCGAGGGCATGGAGATGATGGGCGTGGCCTCTGTTGTGTACCCGGACCTGCGACGAGAGGATGTGATCCTTGCCAACGTCGTCGTGCTGGTCCTTGGTTTTCTCGCCAGCCTGTCACCGGCCTGGCGAGCGTCCCGGTATGACCCTGTCGAAGCACTCCGTAAGGTGGATTAGATGAGCGCAGTCCTATGCAGTGACGTGTGTAAAACCTATGTTCAGGGTGAGCAGGAGATTCGCGCGCTCGACCATGTCAGCGCGGAAATCGACAACGGCGATTTTGTCTGCCTGTCGGCGCCGTCCGGGGGTGGCAAAACGACCCTGCTGAATGCGATTGGCGGTCTTGAGCGGCCGGACTTCGGCACGATCCACATCGCCGGTGAGCGCATTGATAACCTCTCCAAGGGTGACCTGGCCAACCTGCGTCTGCGGCGCATCGGCTTCGTCTTCCAGGCCTACAACCTGATTCCGGTGCTGACCGCGCGCGAAAACGTCGAGTTTGTCATGCAGGTGCAGGGCGTGGCTGCCGATGAGCGCCGTGAGCTGTCCACGGCGATCCTCGAGGAAGTGGGACTTGCCGGCCTCGAAGATCGGCTGCCGGCGGCGATGTCCGGCGGCCAGCAGCAGCGGGTGGCGGTGGCGCGCGCCATCGTGTCACGACCGGCGCTGGTGCTCGCCGACGAACCAACCGCAAACCTCGACTCGCACTCGGCCGATGACCTCATGACGCTGTTTACCGAGCTCAATCGCAATCACGGCACAACCTTTGTTATCGCGACGCACGACCAGCGGGTCATGGACTACGCGCGACGCATTATTCGCATGCTGGACGGACGCATTGTCGAGGACGTCAAAACCGCTGCTGCTTAGCCTGCTGCTGGTCTGCGGCAGTGCGGCGATGGCCGACAGTGCCGATGTCGGCGGTCACGGCAAACTGCGTGCGCAGGGCTTTGCGGTGCCGTCAGACAGCCTGCTGCGCGACAGCATCTCGTCGCCGTCGACCAGTGCTGATCTGGAACTGCGTCTCAACGGGCGATGGCAGCAGGACGGCCTGGCGCTCGAGCTTGAGGGTCAGTTGTTCGCCACTCAGGGCGACCGGGTCAACCTGATCGGTGCGTTCGGCCGCGTCCCGTTTCCGGATGACCAGCTGCGCGGCGTGGACCTGACGACCGTGATCAGCGAGGGATCGGATCGCCTTCTGCTGGCGCGCATTGATCGTGCTGTCGTTTCGCTGACGCGTGAGAACCTCGTCGTGCGAGCCGGTCGCCAGGCGCTGTCCTGGGGTGGCGGCCTGTTCTTCGGCCCCTTCGATCTGGTGAACCCTTTCGATCCGGCGGCACTCGACACCGAATACAAGGTCGGTGACGACATGCTGTACGCACAGTGGTTGTTCGACGATGGCAGTGATATCGAGTTCGCGTGGGTGTTTCGCCAGGACCCGTTCACCGGCCGTTCTCGCAGCGATGTGTCCAGCCAGCTCGCGAAGTACCGCGGCCGCTTCGGCAACACGGACATCGAGCTGCTCGGCGGACGGCATTACGACGAGACGGTGGCCGGTGTCGGCCTGTCGGGAGACTGGGCCGGTGCCGTCTGGCAGGTGGACGCACTGCTGACCGACACGCGCGACGGGCGGGTCAGCCAGGTCGTCGCTAACCTGTCAAGATCGTGGGTCGCCCTCGCACGCAACATGACCGGGGCGGTCGAGATTTACTACAACGGGTTTGGCGTGAGTGCGGATGACCTGACCTTCGCCGACCTGCCGCCGACGCTATCCGAGCGACTGCTGCGGGGCGAGCAGTTTACGATCGGCCGCCGTTACCTGGCGGCCAACGTCGGTGTCGAGATGACCCCGCTGCTGACGCTGGCGGCGACCGGCTTCGTCAGCCTCGACAGCGGCGCGGCGCTGTTGCAAGTCGGCGGGCGCTACAGCGTCGGTGACAACACCGAGCTGCAGTTCACGATCGACACACCGCTCGGCCCCGACGACACCGAGTTCCGGGGTCTCCCGCTGTCGCCGGAGCTGCCGCCCGCCAGTCGCGGCGCCGGCTTCTTCGTGCAGATCGCACGCTACTTCTAGACAGCCCCGCCGTTCCGCCCGCCGTCGGCGTCTTCTCCGAGCTGCCGGATTTTCGATTCACCCCCCCTGGGGGTGCCGGATCGGGCACTGTCATCTATTCGTAATATATGTGTCACAGACCGCTCATGTTGGCTCACTACATTACGCAGCATCTAGCGACGAGCGCCCGGCACCAAACCGGCATTGAGCGGTAATAACAAGGACAAAAACATCCGCTGTGCCCCCTACGGGACCTCGTTTCACTGAGTTGAACGTAAAACCCGCATCCAGACCCTGGCTGCGATACACATTGATTAAACCGGAGACAATCCAATGAACCGTTCCAAGCTGTTCACCGTTCTGGCTGCTGGTGCACTGGTTGCGGCCTGTGACAGTGGTGACATCACGTTGGCGCCGACCAACATCGATAACTCGCAGGACAACTCGAGCACGACGACGCCGCCGACGATGACCACCAATCCCTGCGCATCTTTCACCGTAGACGGTGTGGTCTCTGAGGGTTCCCTCGAGTCGGTGAATGTCTCCTCGGGCGGCACGACGACTGCCGAAGATGCCTGCATCTACGGCAGCGACTTTGTCGCTGACACGCGCCCGCTGACAGTCTCTTCGGTTCGCTTCGAAGACCTCGGCACGACGAACAATCTGCACATTTTCGATGACTCGCTGTTTATTGGCGAAGATGTCACGGAAACGGACGCGAACCTCGGCGAACGCATTCCTCAGGAAGGCGAGGGCACTACGGTCTTCGTTGATGCCGGTGTGACCATGGTTTTCCGTTCTTCCGACAGCTACGTGCGCGTCGCGCGCGGCTCGCAGCTGGTGGCCGTCGGCAGCGCCGCATCACCGATCACATTCACGGCTGACGAAGACGCCCTGCTTGGCGTCGGCACGGAAAGTGACCGCGGCCTCTGGGGCGGACTGCAGCTGAACGGCAACGGCAACACCAACAAGTGCCACGACGGCACCGCGACCGGTAACGGCAGCGGCGCGATCAGCGACTTTGACCCGACTGCGAACAACGTCCACGGCTGCCACGCAACGGCAGAAGGCCGTCCGGCCACCTACGGCGGCGGCGACAACACGGAGTCTTCCGGTGAGCTGCGCTACGTCGTGATCAAGCACGCTGGTTTCGAGGTGGTCGACGGTGACGAGCTTAACGCGCTGACGATGAACGGCGTTGGTTCCGGCACGGACATCAGCTTCGTCCAGACTTACACGACGCTCGATGACGGCTTCGAAATGTTTGGTGGCGCGGTTAACCTGCGCAACATTGTTGCCGTTAACGTCGGCGATGACTCCATTGACTACTCGGAAGGCTACAACGGCCTGATCCAGTACGCGCTGGTCCTCGACACGTCCGGCGCCAACCGCTGCATCGAAGCCGATAACACCG
>JBCCNM010000192.1:0-4409 GCA_039025835.1 Pseudomonadota bacterium
GCCGTGCATTGGCAACCGGACGTTGCTGTCGATGAGCTTGCGGACAAATGGGCCGGTGAACCATCCCGATTCCTGCCGGTGCAGGGAATGAACGTGCACGTCCGTGATGAAGGCCCGGTGGATTCCGGCACGACCATCGCGTTGATCCACGGCACGGCAAGCTCACTGCACACCTGGGACGGATGGGCAGACGCCCTGAGCGAAAATCACCGCGTTGTGCGCTTTGATCTGCCGGGCTTCGGCCTGACCGGACCGCATCCGGCCGACGATTACAGCATTGAGGCATACGTCGAGTTTGTCGTCGCCAGTCTCGATGCGCTGCTGGCAGATCGCGTGGTGCTCGTGGGTAACTCACTCGGTGGACACATTGCCTGGGCCACCGCTGTTTTACACCCGGAGCGCGTCGAGCGACTGGTTCTCGTCGATTCCAGCGGTTACCCACCCGAATCGACCTCGGTACCGATCGGCTTTCGCATTGCGCGCACGCCCTTGCTGCGCGACCTGATGAACAACGTGCTGCCGCGCTTTATCGTGCGCAGCAGTGTGGAAAACGTGTTCGGTGATCCGTCGCTGGTGACCGAAGAGTTGATCGATCGCTACTACGACCTGTCCTCTCGCGCCGGCAACCGACAGGCGCTGGGCAAACGCATGCAGCAGTTCAATTCAACCGCCTTCATTGACAGGCTCGACGAGATTCGCCAGCCGACGCTGATCCTCTGGGGCAAGCTGGATCGGTTGATTCCGTTTTCGAGCGCCGAACGCTTCCTCGCCGACATCGACGACGCCACGCTGGTTGCCTGGGAACACCTGGGCCACGTACCGCATGAAGAGGCGCCAGCGGAGACCGTTGCAGCTCTGCAGGCGTTTCTTCGCCGGGCGGGGGAATAAACCGGCCGCCAGACACGTATATAAGGTAAGCGGGCGACGACGCCCGCACGGGGAGACCAACATGATCAAGTCAACACGTGCCGCCTTTTTCGCGATCCTGCTGCTGGTGGGTGTCGCGCTGCTGCTACTCAGCTGCGAATCGTCAACGGATGCGGCCGAGGCTCCAGCCGACAGCAGCGAACTGCAAACCTGGATCGATAACGCGATCAATGACGGCGACAGCTTGTCCATCAGCGCAATGATGCGCGAAGGCGATGAGGTCACGTACTACAGCGGCGGCGCGATCACACCGGATGGCGCGGCACCGGACGAAAACACGCAATACCAGATCGGTTCGATCACCAAGGTTTTCACCAACATGTTGCTGGCCGAGCTGGTCGCTGAAGGCAAGCTGGGCTACGCAACGACGCTCGGCGAACTGATGGGCGACGATGTCTCGTTTGCCAATGACCAGGTCGCAGACATCACCGTCGAGGAACTGGCGACGCACACCAGTGGGCTGGCTCGCATGCCGGCCAACTTCACGCCGTCCGATCCGCAGAATCCCTACAAGGATTACACCGCGGCGTTGCTGACCGCGGAAATCGCATCAGCGCGCAGCCAGCAGTTGCTGGTCAATGACTACGGCTACTCCAATCTCGGCCAGGGGCTGCTCGGCTACCAGCTGGGTCTGCTGGAAGGCAGCAGCTACCGGGAGGCCGTCGCGGATCGGGTAATTCAGCCGCTCGGCCTGGAAGAGACCGGCTTCGACGGCGGTGATAATCTGGCCGACGGCTTCCGCGGCGGCGTTGTTGTGCCAGCCTGGCTGTTGCCGGAGCCGTTTGCCGCAGCCGGTGCGCTGTGGGGATCCACATCGGATTTCGATCGCCTCGCGCGCGTCATGCTCGGACAAACAGATTCGCCGTTTAGCCACGACATCACCGCGGTACGCGACACCGTGGCACAGGCCGGTCCGGACTTCGACGTCAGCCGCGTCTGGCACAAAGCCTACGCGGGCGACCAGCCGATCTACTGGCACAACGGCGGTACGGGCGGGTTCCTGAGCTTTTTCGGGTTCCGACCGGACACCCGGCAGGCTGTGGCCATACTGGTCGCCGGCGGTGATGCACCGTACCAGCAGGGCCTCACCCTGCTCGGCAGCACCGACCTGAACCGACCCGCACCGGAAATCGATGAAAGCGTGTTCGGCCAGTACGAGCTTGCGCCCGGTATGAGTGCCGGCGTCTTCGAACAGAACGGTGTTCTCGTTAGCCAGATTACCGGCCAGGCACCGGTGCGACTGCACGGCGGCGATGTCGACGACTTTTATGCCCTGAAAGTGGCGGACGCGAGTGTCCGCTTCCTGCGCGAGGACGGCGAAGTCACGGGCATGGAGCTGATCCAGTACGGCAGAGTGATGCCCGCAAGCCGCGTCGCCGATGAAGCACAAAGCACAGACAAAACCGAAGTCGAGCTCGCCGATGCGGCGCTGTCAGACTACGCCGGTGAATTCGCGGTCAACCCGATCGTGAAGTTCACCATTCGGGAGAGCGACGACGGACTGACCGCGCAACTCACCGGACAGTCGGCGTTCCCGATCTTCTACAAAGGCGATGACGTCTTCTTCTACAAAGTGGTTGATGCGGAACTGCATTTCGAACGCGACGAAGCCAATGCAGTCACCGCACTGACGCTGTATCAGGGCGCGATCGTGCAGCGAGCCGAGCGAATCGAGTAAACTGATCGCCATGTGGAAGCTCCTGCCGATTTTCGCTGTTCTGCTGGCACCGACCGGCGGCGTCGCCGACGAACCGGCGACGGACGACGCCGAGCGCGCGTATGCGTGTATCACGGTCAGGAGCTATAACCAGATGTTCTACCAGGCGATCACGGACTACGAGATGTACGTGAAGTCCGGCAACGACCATTACCTTGTGGAATTCCGACGCCGCTGCGCCAGTATCAGCGACGGCTACAACATTCGTTTTGACACGCGATCCACGCGGGTGTGCCCGAGCACTCGGGGTGGCGTGGATTACTACTTCCAGAACATTGAGATGCCCACCTGTCCGGTCGACACGATTCGCGAAGTGAACGGCATCCAGGATGCGATGGCGATCGTTTCTGAAAACGACCAGGTGCGCAAGAACGCGTCGGCGAAGAAGCGCGAGGAACGGCTGGAGCGTCGACGCGCCAAACGCGAAGCCAAGCGGGAAAAAGAAAAAGCCAAGGAAGCCGCGAAGAAGGCGAAAGAAGAGGCCAAAGAAGCCGCCAGGATAGCGAAAGAAGAAGAAAAGGAAGCAGCCAGAAAGGCTAAGGAAGAAAAGCAGACCATGGCAGAGGCCGAGGAAGAGGATACCGGCGGCTAACGTAGCTGCAATAGCGTTGTCAAAGTGTCGCGCAACCGCAGGTCAATCGAGAATTCAGCCGTCGTGATCGAATCTTCGTGATTGTCATACGCGGCGCGGCCGGTGATAGTCCTGACGCAGCAACGACAAATTACGTTCAGCCTCTTCCTCAAGGTGACGTCTCCGCGAACGACGGCCTTTCGCCGGCATGTCGACAACCACAGCAGCAGCGGACCTGCTTGTCCCCGCCGGGGATGCCGTTCGAATGCTTCCAGAGTCTAACGCCGGCAACGACGCCCGGACGCCAGATTGGCGGTGCTCAAACAGCAATTGGCAGCAATAAAGAGAGACGTCATGTCAGATAAAAACAGTTACTGGAAATCAAACCTGAAGCTTGTGGCCCTGTGCCTCGCGATCTGGTTTGTCGTTTCTTACCTGTTTGGCATCGTACTTGTCGAGCCTTTGAACAACATCCAGCTCGGCGGCTTCAAGCTGGGATTCTGGTTTGCCCAGCAGGGCTCGATCTATGTCTTTGTTGTGCTGATCTTTTTCTACGCAAACCGCATGGGAAAACTCGATCGTGATCACGGCGTCGAAGAAGAGGATTAGGTGCCGACTATGACGCTGCAGACACTGACCTACCTCGTTGTCGGCTTCACCTTTGCGTCGTATATCGGCATCGCTATCTGGGCACGCGCAGGATCGACCAAAGACTTCTATGTCGCCGGTGGTGGTGTGCATCCGGTCGCGAACGGCATGGCGACGGCGGCGGACTGGATGTCGGCGGCCTCCTTCATCTCGATGGCCGGCCTGATCGCGTTCATGGGCTACGGCGGCTCGGTATTCCTGATGGGCTGGACTGGCGGCTATGTCCTGCTCGCCATGCTGCTCGCACCGTACTTGCGCAAATTCGGCAAATTCACGGTGCCGGAATTCATCGGTGATCGGTATTACTCAAAGACAGCACGCATCGTCGCCGTGGTCTGCCTGATCATCGCCTCGGTCACTTACGTGATCGGCCAGATGAAAGGCATCGGTGTCGCGTTTTCGCGCTTCTTGGCCGTGGACTACGACATTGGCCTGTCGATCGGCATGGGCATCGTACTCTTCTATGCCGTCATGGGCGGCATGAAAGGCATCACCTACACGCAGATTGCTCAGTATTGCGTGCTGATCCTCGCCTACACCATTCCC
>JBCCNM010000193.1:0-4339 GCA_039025835.1 Pseudomonadota bacterium
CGGCGCCGATCGACGTGCCGAACGCGTAAAACACGACGTAGTCGGCGGTTGAGGCACCGGCGTCTGTCGGGAAGAACACGGTCACCATGACAGCCGCTCTCGCCCAGACCAGGAACACGACCAGCAACGCGAGTGCAAAGATCATCTCGTTGCCGACGTGCCGAAACAACGCGGCGCGCAGGCTGCGCAGCAACATTGGTGGTTGCCCGCGTTCAAGCTGTGCGCTGATGGCGTACAGGCCGATGCAGCACAGCGGTGCCATGAAGACGAAACCGCCGAGCATCGCGAACAGAAACCACTGACTGCCCTGGAACCAGGCCAGCGAAGTGACGACCGCGGTCATCATGGCGACTGAGCCGCCGTAAATGAGGCTTTGCCGAGGTGCGGCGAGGAGGTCCTCGAAGCCACGGGCCAGCCAGCGAAACGGCGCCAGCGGCGGCAGCGTCTTGCAGGGTGCGGCGAACGGCAGTGCTTCGCGATCGATCTCCGTAGCCATCCACTCAGTGTCCTCTCCCGGCAGACGCGCCGCAGTACGGTGTTCTACGTATCGGCGCTGAGCAGTGATTCGTACAAAGACAGCGTTTTGCTGACCGTGTCTTCGTTGCGGAAGTGGTCAGCGATGCGCTGACGTGCTGCATCGCCCATGGACCGTCGCAGTTCTGGGTTGCGGTACAGCAACTCGATGGCGTCGGCGATCGCCTGTGAATTCCTGACCGGCACCAAAAGTCCGCTGTTGCCGGGTTCGATCAGCTCAGGACTGCCACCGCTGTTGGTCACGATCGGTGGTACCCGGTACGCCATCGCTTCAATGACCGACCGCGGCAGACCCTCTCGCTTGGTGGAGGGCAGGCAAAACACATCGCAAGCCGCAGAGACGGCCGGCGCGTCGTCCCGAAACCCGACTCGGTGGATGCGGTCCGCTGCGTGACTGGCGGCGATTTGCCGATCCAGTTTCCGCGCTTGCATGTGACCGACCAGTACGAGGTGGGCGGGGATATCGTTCGCCAGCAGATCCATAGCGGCCACCAGGAACTCGACACCCTTGCGCGGCCGGTAACTGGCTGTGCAGCCGATAAGAAACGCGTCGTCGGGGATGCCCAGTGTGCTGCGCGATACCGGCTGGTCGCTGTACCACTCGAGTTTATGACCTTTGTGGATGGTCACGGGCCGCGACTCCGGCATGCGCAGGATAGCTGGCTGCATGGCGAGGAAGTAATGGCGAATGGCCTCGCAGACGCAGACGATCCGGTCGATCCTGGGATTCAGGTAGCGCATCCACGACATCGGATCGAGAAAGCTCACGTTGCCGACGATGCCGCGGTAGCAGATCACCTTGATGGGCATACCGCGGCAGGCTGCCAGTCCGTTAGTCACAGCACGGCTGTTAAACGTATGCAGAATGTCATACCGACCGCGTGCGAGCTCGGCCCGCAGGGCCCGCTGTCCCGACTTGTCGAAGTTGCGGTGCAGCGGGATGTCGATCACCGGGACACCGGCGTCCTGCAGTCGCGCATAGTTGGGTCGCGACTCGGGACAGACCACGGTGATGTCAACGCCCCGTTCATGCAGACCAATGAATGACTCGGTCGTTGGCCGGTCCGCACCCTCGGTAACGGCGAGTACTCTTATGGTCATGCGCGAACGGTAGCACAGCTGATCCCGCCGAGGCCGACACTCGCGCGACGCCCGCGGATTTCACATAAATCGCTACTGATGACGAAGAAAGTTTGCAGACGCTGTCAACGCTTAAGACCTGATCACGTTGTACCTTGCAACGGAGACGTTTTTTCAGTTTTACAGGGAGTAGTAAGCATGAAAATCCAGATTGCCATATTGACCTTGCTGCTGGGCGGCACCGCCGTGGCTCAGGATGCGGGTGATCGCATCGAGGAACGACTCGACAATCGCGGTGACCGCGTCGAGGAGCGTCTCGACAACAAGGGAGACCGAATTGATGACCAGCTCGACGAGCGCGGTGATCGACGGGATGAACGCCTCGACAACAAGGGCGACCGCATTGACAACCGTCTGGATCGGCGCGCTGAAGTTGCTGAAGCCAACGGTCGTGACAAGTTGTCCGAATCACTCGACCACAAAGGCGATCGTATCGACCGTCGTCTCGACAATCGCGGTGACCGGGCCAACCGTCGCCTCGATAACAAGGGTGATCGAATCGATAACCGCCTGGACAATCGCGGTGAAGCGAGAAACCGCCAGCTCGATCGGCGCGGCGAACGGATAAACCGTCGCAACTGACTGCACTCCCTTCGGGCGCGCTTTGCGTGCCCCGATTGCCAATCCCCCCAAGGGTTGCACTAGCCGGCGCTTCGCCGGCTTTTTTTTGCCCGCCCGCGATACAGCGCCGCTGCAAGTGGACCGCCTGTTGGGGGCATACGCATCAGGCCCGTTCATCCTATAATCGCGCGCTGTCGTAGCGAGTGAAGCCGATGTTCGAGCAAATCACGAATACGCATCCCCTGGTGATGCCAGTACTGGGTTTTCTTGGCCTTGTCCTGGTGGCGATCGTCGTCGACCTGGTTGCGATCCGCGTGCTAACCAGCGCTGCACGCGCCTTTGCGCGCCGTTCGCGCACGACCTGGGACGACGCGCTGGTGTCCAACAATGTCATCAGCCGTTCGGTGCAGGTGCTGCCGGCGATCATCGTGTATTCCGGCGTCAGCTTCCTGCCGGGCATGCCGCTTGCCTTTATCACGCTAGTGCAGAACGTGGCGATGGGCTACATCATCCTGATGCTGACGTTGACGTTAAACGCCGCGCTCGGTGCCGGCAATGACATCTACGAAACCTACCCGATTGCGAAGCAGCGTCCGCTGAAAGGTTTCATCCAGCTTGCGCAGATCATTGTCTGGATTCTTGGTGGTGTCATGATCGTGGCCGCGGTGATGGACCGCTCGCCGTTATTGCTGCTGAGCGGCTTCGGCGCGATGACGGCGATTCTGTTGCTGGTATTCAAGGACACCATCCTGTCGCTGGTCGCCAGTGTTCAGCTGACCGCGCAAGACATGGTCCGGGTGGGTGACTGGATTGAGATGCCGCAGTTCGGCGCGGACGGAGACGTGGTCGACGTGCAGTTGCACACCGTCAAGGTGCAGAACTGGGACAAGACGATCACTACGATCCCGACGCATCGACTGATCACCGATTCCTTCAAAAACTGGCGCGGCATGTCGCAGTCAGGCGGTCGGCGCATCAAGCGCGCGCTGATGATCGACAAGTCGTCGATCCGCTTCCAGACCGATGAGGAAGTTGCGCATTTCAAGCGCTTCCAGTTGCTGAACGAGTACATCACGCTGAAAGAGGACGCGCTTGCAGCCTCCAACGCGCGGCTGGCCCGTGATGCAGCCGACACAGTGAACCGACGCCGATTGACCAACATCGGTACCTTCCGCGCTTACGTGCTGGCTTACCTGCAGGACCGCGACGACATTCGCCAGGACATGACCTTGCTGGTGCGCCAGCTCGCGCCAACGCCTGAGGGCGTGCCGATCGAAGTTTACTGTTTTACGACAACGACGGCCTGGGGTGAGTACGAGAACATTCAGGCCGACATCTTCGACCACCTGATGTCGATCATTGAGGAGTTCGGACTGACACTGTTCCAGCAGCCGGCCGGGACCGACCTGTCAGGATTCGTGCGAGCGAGCTGATGTCGTCTCCGGACGCAGGAAACAATGGGCGGCACCTTCAATCGCCCGTGCAGGGAAGACTGCAGCTGCGATGGCAGGAACACATCCGGGAAATGTCTCCTTGGTGGTTGTTCGATATGCAAAAGGCCCGCTATTTTCGCGACTTACATGACGATTAAAGAAACCGCTGAAACCGCCGCTACCGATACCATGAGCGACTCCAATCACATCGGCGACACCGTCCGGCTGCCGCGCCCGAAAATCGAGACCAATGAGCTCGGCCATAACGTGTGGACCGCGGACTTCGACGACGGCGATCTCGAGCTGGAGTCGCCGGATGTCGCGACGGATCCATACAACAATCTGAAGTTTGAGGATTATTGAGCGGATCTCTGTCGGCGGCCGGATCCCGCGGCATGTGTTCCGATGTTTCTGTTTTCCTGTTCCCCTTGCCGGCTGCCCGCATTCGTGGGGCCTGACTTTTTCAGTGTGCTTTGCTGTAGCTTCGGGGCACCACCGTCGTTAGCGGCGCTCCGTTTGAGCCTTTTCCTTCGTTTCGGTGCTCGCCGGACCGGCAACGTGGCAGGTCGCCTGGGCTAGCGAAGACACTACTGTCGTTAGCGGCGCTCCGTTTGAGCCTTTTCCTTCGTTTCGGTGCGCGCCGGACCGGCAATGTGGCAGGTCGCCTGGGC
>JBCCNM010000194.1:0-4321 GCA_039025835.1 Pseudomonadota bacterium
GACGGAAAACTCCTCTACTGTTCTTTTTGCGGCAAGAGCCAGCATGAAGTCCGCAAGCTGATTGCGGGCCCGTCCGTATTCATCTGCGATGAGTGCGTCGAACTCTGCAATGACATCATTCGTGAGGAGCTGGAAGAGACCTCCGAACCGGGCCGCGACAGCCTGCCAAAACCGCAGGAGATCAACGCGGTGCTCGATGAGTATGTCATCGGCCAGTCACGGGCCAAGAAGGTCCTGTCAGTAGCGGTGTACAACCACTACAAGCGTCTGCACGACCGCCTCGACGAGCGTTCCAAGGACGACGTCGAGCTCGCCAAGAGCAATATCCTTCTGATCGGCCCGACCGGCTGCGGCAAGACGCTGCTCGCCGAGACGCTGGCGCGCCTGTTGAATGTGCCGTTCACAATCGCGGATGCGACCACGCTGACCGAAGCCGGCTATGTCGGTGAAGACGTCGAGAACATCATCCAGAAGCTGCTGCAGAAGTGCGACTACGATGTCGACAAGGCGCAGACGGGCATCGTCTACATTGATGAAATCGACAAGATTTCACGTAAATCAGATAATCCGTCAATCACCCGCGATGTGTCGGGTGAGGGCGTGCAGCAGGCGCTGCTCAAGCTGATAGAAGGCACGATTGCCTCGGTGCCGCCGCAGGGCGGTCGTAAGCACCCGCAGCAGGAATTCCTTCAGGTAGACACCGGCAACATCCTGTTTATCTGTGGCGGTGCATTCGCCGGCCTCGAGAAAATCATTCTGAATCGTTCGTCCAAGAGCGGCATCGGTTTTGTTGCTGAAGTGAAGTCCGAGAAAGAGGACGACAACATCGGCGAACTGTTGCACGACACCGAGCCGGAAGACCTGATCCGCTTCGGCCTGATCCCCGAGTTCGTTGGCCGCCTGCCGGTCGTAGCGACGCTGGAGGAGCTGGACGAAGACGCGCTCGTACAGATTCTCCTCGAGCCGAAAAACGCGCTCACCAAGCAGTACCGCAAGCTCTTTGAGATGGAGGGCGTGGAGCTCGAATTCCGCGAAGACGCACTGCGCGCCGTGGCCAAGAAGGCCATGGAACGCAAGACCGGTGCTCGTGGCCTGCGGACGATCCTTGAGAACGTCCTGCTGGAAACGATGTACGACCTGCCGTCGGCGACCAACGCGAAGAAAGTGGTGCTCGACGAGGCGGTTGTCACCGGCGAGAACAAGCCGTACGTTATTTACGAGTCAGACGACGTCGAAGAAACCCGCCCCACGGGTTCGGAAGGCGCTTAAGAACCTTCCGCCCGGGGTCGATAACCCGGGGTAAGACGCAGCTTGAAGTCCGGGTCTCCGGGCCCCATAGCTTTTGCCATTCCCGACTAGCCGAGGTCACACCTGGTGTCTGAAGAAGATTTTGAGAAAACCGTGGTCATGACGCAGGAGCCTGAGGGTATTCCTGTCCTGCCTTTGCGCGACGTGGTCGTGTACCCGCACATGGTCATTCCGCTGTTTGTGGGCCGTGAGAAGTCCATCGCCGCGCTGGATCGCGCCATGTCAGAAGGCAAACGCATCATGCTGGTTGCTCAGCAAAAAGCGGACCTTGACGATCCGCAGCCGGAGGACCTGTACGACGTCGGCACGCTCGCCACCATTCTCCAGCTGTTGAAGCTCCCGGACGGCACGGTGAAAGTGCTTGTCGAGGGCAGCGAACGCGCCGCGATCGACCGCATGCACGTCGGCGACTATTTCTCCGCCGAGATCACCGTGCTGGGCGAAGAAGATCGCCACGACGAGCGCGAGATCGACGTGCTGGTGCGCTCGATCATTTCCCAGTTCGAGCAGTACGTAAAACTGAACAAGAAAGTCCCACCGGAAATCCTGACCTCGCTGTCGGGTATCGACGAGCCGGGCCGCCTCGCCGATACCGTGGCAGCGCACATGGCGCTGAAACTGTCGGAAAAGCAGCGCATGCTCGAGATTCGCGATGTGAAAGAACGTCTTGAGCAGATCCTCGGCATCATCGAGGGCGAGATCGACGTGCTGCAGATCGAAAAACGCATCCGTGGCCGCGTCAAGCAGCAGATGGAAAAAAGCCAGCGCGAGTACTACCTGAATGAGCAGATGAAGGCCATTCAGAAAGAGCTCGGCGAGATGGAGGACGCCCCTAACGAGATCCAGGATCTTGAAAACAAGATCGAGGAAGCGGGCATGTCCAAGGAGGCCAAGGAAAAAGCGACCTCCGAACTGAACAAGCTCAAGTTGATGTCGCCGATGTCAGCGGAAGCCACGGTTGTGCGCAACTACATCGACTGGTTGCTGAAGGCGCCGTGGAAGAAGAAGAGCAAGGTCCTGAAAGACCTGAAACGCGCCGAAGACGTGCTCGAGGAAGATCACTACGGGCTCGAGAAGGTCAAGGAACGCATCCTTGAATACCTCGCCGTGCAGCAGCGCGTGAAAAAGCTGAAAGGCCCGATCCTGTGCCTGGTCGGCCCTCCGGGTGTCGGCAAGACATCGCTGGGACAGAGTATCGCCCGTTCGACCAACCGCAAATTCGTGCGTATGTCGCTCGGCGGTGTGCGCGACGAGGCCGAAATCCGCGGCCATCGTCGCACCTACATCGGCTCGATGCCCGGCAAGATTATCCAGAACCTTGGCAAGACAGGCGTGCGTAACCCGCTGTTTCTGCTCGATGAAATCGACAAGATGGCGATGGACTTCCGCGGCGATCCGTCGTCGGCGCTGCTCGAGGTGCTCGACCCGGAGCAAAACTCGACCTTCGCGGATCATTACCTCGAAGTCGATTTTGATCTGTCGGACGTCATGTTTGTCTGCACGGCCAACAGCCTGAATATCCCGGGCCCGCTGCTCGATCGCATGGAAGTCATCCGTATCCCCGGTTACACCGAAGACGAGAAAATGGCGATTGCCGTGCGCTACCTGATCCCGAAGCAGATGAAGGAAAACGGGCTGAAGGAGAAGGAAGCCGAGATCACCGAGGACGCGGTTATGGACGTTATCCGCCACTACACCCGGGAATCCGGCGTGCGCAGCCTCGAGCGAGAAATCTCGAAGATCTGCCGCAAGATCGTCAAGCAGCTGCTGTTGGAGCCGACCGACGACACGGTTGTCGTGAACTCCGAGAATGTTGAGAAGTACCTCGGCGTGCAGAAATTCCGCTACGGCAAGGCCGAGGACGAGGATCAGGTCGGACAGGTGACTGGCCTGGCGTGGACCGAGGTCGGTGGTGAATTGCTGACCATCGAAGCCGCTGTGGTCGGAGGTAAAGGCAAGCTCACGCACACCGGCCAGCTCGGTGACGTGATGACAGAATCTATTCAGGCTGCCATGACCGTGGTTCGCAGCCGGTCCCAGGTTTTGGGTATCGATGACGATTTCCACCAGAAGCTCGACGTGCATATCCACGTGCCGGAGGGCGCAACTCCGAAGGACGGTCCGAGTGCCGGCGTCGGAATGTGCACCGCTTTGGTCTCTGCGCTGACCGATATCTCGGTGAAAAGTAACGTCGCAATGACCGGCGAAATCACGCTGCGCGGCGAGGTTTTGCCGATCGGCGGCCTGAAGGAAAAGCTGCTTGCCGCCCACCGCGGTGAGATTACCAAGGTGCTGATCCCGGCCGAGAACGAGAAGGATCTCGCGGAAATCCCGAAGAACATCAAGGACAAACTGGAGATTGTTCCAGTGAAATGGATCGACGAGGTGCTCGAGCACGCGCTCGCTCATCCGCCGGTTCCGAAGTCCGGTTCTGAGAAGGACGAGACCAAGTCCAAGTCGGGAACGGATGACGGCAAGTCTGAAGAAGTTGTCCTGCCGCACTAGTTTGCGCTGAAACCCGCACCACTAAGCCATTTGACCGCCTTATAGGCGCTTGCTATAAAGCCCGCAGCTTTTGGGGGCGTGCAAGCGCCTTGGCTCGTTCAGCGGTTTTTGCGTCCGTGGGGGAGGCTCGCTGGATTGATCTTCGATTAAGTACGGACCGCTAGAGTTCCGAAACATGAATCGGGTCACGCAGGTGATTCGGCTGATTAATCTGCAGAGGGATGTTTTATGAACAAAGGTGAATTGATCGACGCGGTTGCCGCGTCCGCAGGTCTGTCTCGTGCTGACGCGACGAAAGCCGTCGATAGCGTCGTGGACAGCATCACAAACACGCTCGCCAGTGGCGGTTCTGTATCGCTTGTCGGCTTCGGTACTTTCTCGGTGAAAGCTCGCGCTGCTCGCTCCGGACGCAACCCGCGTACCGGCGAAACGATCCAGATTGCGGCCAGCAACGTGCCTGGATTTAAGGCTGGCAAAGCCCTGAAGGATGCCGTAAACTAGCGCGCCC
>JBCCNM010000195.1:0-4223 GCA_039025835.1 Pseudomonadota bacterium
CCGAACTCGGCGCAAATCGGGAAAATACCGGCGGCCTCCATTTCAACGCCGTACACCTGGTACCTCGCCATCGTCTCAAACATGTCCGGATCCGGCGTGTAAAAAAGGTCGGCCGAGAAGACATTGCCCACGTGGTAACGCAGTTCGTGGCGTGTGGCGATATCGACCGCCTTGCGCACCAGGTCGAAGGTCGCCAGCGCAGCGTAATCATAGCCACCGAAGCGCATGCGATTGACGCCGGAATCGGTCGACGCGCCCTGCGCGATCACCAGGTCGCGAAGCTCGACGTCCGGGTGCGTGGTGCCGCAGCTGCCGACGCGCAGGATGCGCTTGACGCCGTATTCGCTGAGCAATTCACGTACGTAGATCGACGCGGACGGGATGCCCATGCCGTGTGCCATGACCGACACCGGTGTCCCGTTATAGCTGCCGGTATAACCCCACATGTTGCGGACGTCGGTGACCCGGCGCGGGTCGGTCAGGTAAGTCTCGGTGATGTACTGTGCGCGCAGCGGGTCGCCTGGCATCAGCACCGTGTCGGCGAAATCGCCGGGCGCTGCGTTGATGTGCTTGGCCATAAAGTCCTCTCTTAGGGCCGGGAACTCTACTCTTTTGTGACCGGTTTTTGGAGCCTTGAGCGCTGTCGGGAGGCGGTCGACTCGCCGCATCCATCGGCGCCGTCTACACTCACGCCCATGATCAGGCTTTGCACACTCCTGCTGCTGCCGATGACAGCGGCCGCGCAACCCGCCGTCGAGCAGATTGCGGTTATCGAGCAGGACAGACTCGTGGAAGCATCGGGACTCGCCCGTTCGCAGATTCACCCCGGCGTGCTCTGGGCCATGAATGACAGCGGAGCGAAGCCCAGACTTTACGCCTTCGATGCGACCGGCACGCATCGCGGCAGATTGACTTTGGACCCGTCGAAAAACCGCGACTGGGAAGACCTCGCCTCGTTCACGCTCGACGACACGGCTTACTTGTTGGTTGCGGATATCGGCGACAACATGAGCAAGCGCAAAACCCTGTCGCTGTACATCGTCGAGGAACCGGACATCGAGGCTGACAACAAGGTGCGCAGCGAACCGTCGTGGCGAATCCGGTTTCGTTACCCCGACGGGCCGCGGGATGCCGAGGCCGCTGCCGTCGATGTCGAAGACGGCTACGTGTATATCCTGAGCAAGCGCAGCCTGCCCCCGGAGCTGTATCGCGTGCCGCTTACGCCGACGGACGGCGTCGTGACCGCAGAGAAGCTGGGACAAGTCCGCAGTCTTCCTCCACCGAGACGCATTGACGTGGAACTCGCGCCGAAAACCAAGGACTGGCATTGGCAACCCACCGCAATGGATTTCACCGACGACGGCCGTACCGCGGTTGTGATGACGTATCGCTATCTGTTCGTCTACCGTCGGCAGGACGGCGAGGCCTGGTTTGATGCCTTAAACCGGCGACCCGACGTCATTTCGCTCGGCGGTTTTCGCGACGCTGAATCAACGGTGCTGTCAACGGATGGGGCATCCGTATTTGTCACCACAGAAAGCAAGCACCCGCCCCTCTTGAAAGCGCTTCTGCCGGATACCGAGTCGGACTAGACCCGTCGTCAAACGGGTCGGTTGTTGCAGAAACGCAACGTTACGTGCAAGCCGCTCAAAGTTGCGCAAGTTGTCCCCAAAAACCGACGGAATCTGGTGCCCGACCGTTGGAATGCAAAAAAAAATGCATCGACGTCAAAGCCGAATTGGAAATCTATTAGAAACAATTCTTTAGGCGATTAAGCTCAAGCAGAATTTGGCTTTTGATGTTTTTCCCCTGCGACAGACCTCGTCCTTGCGGGAAACATTTTTTTTAACAATTTCAATTATTTGTGAGGACTGTGGCGCGCTGTTCATGTTCTCGCACCACAAAATCGAATCGACAAACGTTGTTTTTTCGCACGTCGCGAAATGAAACCGTCACAAAAAAGCCCTACGATTCGCGGGCACTTTAACCCTCGGGGAATAACCATGTTTAACAGCATCAAGGCCCGGCAAGCTAAACGAGGCACTTTTACGAACCTCGTCGCCGCCGGCGCCGCCTTTCTGCTGCTCGCCGCAGCACCTGTTGCGTCTTTCGCACAGGACACTTCGTCTGACGCACGCGTCACGGTAACCGACGGCACCGGAGCCCCGGTCGCCAACGCGGAAGTCACGATTCGCAACGAGTCCACGGGCCTCACGCGCTCCACGACGACCGACGCCAACGGTGTTGCGGTTGTCCGCAACCTGCCGGTAGGCACCAACTACACGGTCTCAGCCACGGGCCAGGGTTTCGCTGGCCAGCGCGCGGGTGATATCGCGATCAACCTTGGCCTGACGGCCAACGTGACGCTCGCCCTGGAGTCCGGTGCACAGATCGAAGAGATTGTTGCGATCGGCCAGGCGCAGGAGCTTGTGCAGACGGCTATCGGCCCAAGCGCCACGTTCAGCCTGCAGGATCTGCAGACGGCACCGTCGATCAACCGCAACATCACTGACGTCATCCGTGCCGACGCGCGCATCTACGTCGATGAGTCTCGCGGCGACATCAACGCGGTACAGTGCTTCGGCAAGAACTCGCGCTTCAACAGTCTGACCGTGGACGGCATCCGCCTGAACGACGGTTTCGGCCTGAACGCCAACGGTTACCCGACCGAGCGTATGCCATTCTCCTATGACGCGATCAGCCAGGTCGCCGTTGAGATTGCACCGTTCGACGTCCAGTACGGCGGCTTCTCGGCTTGCAACATCAACTCGGTGACCAAGTCGGGCACGAACGAGTTCTCCGGCTCGGCGTTTTACGACTACACGGATGACGGTCTGCGCGCAGACAGTCTGCAGAACGACGACATCGTGACCGGTGAGTTCGACGAGCGCCGCTTCGGCGTCACGTTCGGTGGCCCGATCATCCAGGACAAGCTGTTCTTCTTCACGGCCTACGAAAAGCTGGAAGGTGCAAACCTTTTCGATCGTGGTCCGATCGGCTCCGGCGCTGTTAACGAAATCAACATCACGCAGGCCGAGCTCGACGAAATCGCCGAGATCGCCCGTACCGTCTACCAGTACGATCCGGGCCCGATCCCGTCCGCGCTGGCCAACGAAGACGAGAAGCTGCTCCTGAAGTTCGACTGGAACATTAACGATCAGCATCGCGCGTCCTTCACCTACACCTATAACGACGGCAACAACTTCACGCAGTCCGACGGCGACCAGAACGAGTTCGAATTCGAAAACCACCTCTACGAGCGTGGCGCTGAGCTGAACGCATACGCGGGTACGCTGTACTCCGACTGGAGCGATGTCTTCTCGACCGAAATCCGCGTTGCCTACTCGGAGCTGGATAACCGCCAGATCTCGGTCGGCGGCACTGACTTTGGTGAAATCCGGGTCGAGACCGACGACGTCAATGTCTACCTCGGTGGTGACGACAGCCGTCAGTCCAACGATCTGGAATACGACATCACGAGCCTGATCCTCCGCGGTAACTACGAGCTGGGCGATCACAGCCTGAGCTTCGGTTTCGAGCGTGATGAACTGGATATCTTCAACTTGTTCGTCCAGCACACCGAAACGGAAATTCGCTTCGACAGCATCGAAGACTTCCGCAACGGCTTCGCGGGTCAGATCGAGTACAACAACGCGCCGTCCAACAACCCGCTCGATGCAGCGGCGGTATGGGGCTACGCCACGAACACCCTGTTCCTGCAGGACGAGTTCATGGTTGGCGATCGCCTGACGCTGGTGGCCGGTATTCGCTACGACTTCTACACCTCGGACGACCGTCCTGAGGAGAATGCAGACTTCGTCGCGGACTACGGCTTCTCGAACGCCACCAACCTTGACGGTGAAGGGCTGATCCAGCCGCGACTGGGCTTCTCTTACGACCTCAGCGGTGACACGACGATTCGTGGTGGTGTTGGCCTGTACTCGGGCGGTAACCCGAATGTCTGGCTGTCGAACAACTTCTCGAACAACAACGTTCTGCAGTTCGGCTTCCGCGAGCGGGACTTCGACCTGACCGCGCAGACCTACTCCGGCTGCGAACCGGGTGTACCGGAAGGCCCGGGCTGGTGTATCCCGACGGTGCTGTTTGACGCAGCCGACGGCGCCACCAGCGGTCGTAACTTCGAGATCAACGTCCTGGATCCGGACTTCGAGATTCCGTCTGAGTGGAAGATCGCACTGGGTATGACGACGATCCTGCCGACC
>JBCCNM010000196.1:0-4193 GCA_039025835.1 Pseudomonadota bacterium
CGCATGATCACGCAGCCGGTGATTCGCGGCGATCTCGTGTTCTTCAACTCGATGATCCCGGACACCAACCCGTGTAATTACGGCGGCATCGGCTGGCAGATGGTCGCCAAGTGGTCGAATGGCGGACGCCCGGATGAGGTGTCGTTCGACACCAATGACGATGGCGATCTTGACACCAACGACACGGTGCTCGGCGACGCCGCCATCGGTATCCAGATTGTCGGCCTGCCGACCTTCCCGGTGAACCTTGCAAACAAGCGCTACACGGCGACCACCGAGACCACCGGCGGCGACACCATCGAAGTGACCGAAATTATCGAAATCGAGACAGGTCGCACCGGCCGCCTGTCCTGGGAAGAGCTGACGCCCTGAGGAAGAGCGAATCATGAAAAAACTCACCATCCTGTTGTTGTTGCTGGCCGGAAATGCCGTTGCGCAAAGCCTGCCCAGTTACTACCCGAGCGAGGGCTTTCGTCGCACCGCGGTGATCGATCTCGTGAACCTCGACGATCGGACGATCGTACTCGGCGATTCGGAATTCAAACTTGCCGATACGGTGCTGGTACGCAGCCTGTCGTCGCAGTCGGATTCGATTGCTCGTTTGCGCCCCGGCACGCGTGTGGGATTTCGCATGAACTCGCTGAATCAGATAAACGAGATATTCCTGTTGCCGGCAAATTACCGCGGCAACCGGGGCCGCTAGGAGCAGCAGCATGACAACACGACAGCACGGCTTCTCCCTGATTGAGCTGATGATCACCGTGGTGATCCTCGGCATTCTCGGCACCTTTGCGTTTTCTGGCTACCAGAACCAGGTGCGGCAGACAAAGCGTGCCGACTGCGGTGGTGCGCTGGTGTCGATGTCGCAGGCGATGGAGCGCTTCTACTCGGTCAACAACACTTACGAGGGTGCCGCTGCTGGCGGTAACGATACCGGCGCGCCGGCGATCTTCCCGACGTCCTGCCCGCTCGACAGTGGCAACCCGTCCTACAATCTGACGATCGCAAACGCCAATCCGTCGACATTCCTGCTGCAGGCGACACCGACCGGCGGTCAGGTGGACGACGAATGCGGCAGCCTGACGCTGAGCAATACCGGCGCCAAAAACGTTACAAACGCCGCTGCTGGCGTTACCTGGGACGAGTGCTGGTAGACGGTCCCGGTCCCCGCGGCCCGCACATGCCGGCCTGACTTGATAGGCTTGTGGCTTTCCCGTTCTGAGGGGAGCCGCATGGCCTTCTACGTCAATCCCGAACGCGACCAGTTCGAAGCCTTCAAAAACCTGCCGCGCGACAAGCCGGTCATGATGATCAATTTCGTCCAGTTTCGTGAGCGCGCGGACTACGAAGATGGTCGTGAGTGCTCTGGTGCCGAAGCCTATGCGGCCTACGGTCGCGACAGCGCGCCGGTCTTCCAGCGCGTGGGTGGTGAAATCATCTGGCGCGGTAAACCGGAAGTGATGTTGATCGGCCCGTTCGAAAAGCACTGGGACGTGGCGTTTATTGCGCGTTATCCGACGGCGGCAGCGTTCCTGGAGATGGTGACGGACCCGGACTACCGCGAGGCGGTCAAACACCGCACGGCCGGTGTGCTGGACAGTCGGCTGATTCGAACCGGTGATGCGGACAAGGGCACAGGCTTTGCCTGAGTGAGCGCGCGGAGCGGGTCACAGCCCGGAGCTGTGCTACGATTTTAGTCCTTCCCGAGGGGTCGGCTATGCAATCGTCAACCGTTGGCGGCGGTGTCAAGAAAGTCCTGTATACGCTGCAGACCCTGCAGCGGATCGGACTGAACAAGTCCGCCAAGGCGCTCTCGTCAAAAAACGCCTGCAAGGCCTGCGCCTACGGCATGGGTGGCCAGATGGGCGGCATGACCAACGAGCAAGGCGAGTTCCCGTCGGTCTGCAACAAGAGCGTGCAGGCCCAGTCGACCGACATCCAGCCGGCAATTCCGGTCGAGGTGTTCGAGCATGGGCTCGACGATCTGCGGGAGCTCACGCCGCACGAACTGGAACACATCGGACGTCTCGCGCACCCGATCTTCAAGCGCCAGGGAGACGATCGCTACCGCGTCATCGACTGGGACGAGGCGATGACGATTGCCGCGGATCGACTGGCTGACACCGACCCCGACCGCTGTTTTTTCTATTCGTCCGGCCGTTCCTCCAACGAGGCGGGCTTCCTGTTCCAGTTGCTCGCCCGCACCTGGGGCACGAACAATGTCAACAACTGTTCCTATTACTGCCACCAGGCGACCAGTGTGGCGCTCGGTTCGACTATCGGCACCGGCACGGCGACCGTGGAGCTCGCAGACCTTGATCGCTGCGACCTGATTTTCGTCATCGGTGCCAATCCGTCGTCCAATCACCCACGCTTCATCCACAAGCTCAAAGCCTGTCGCGAACGTGGCGGGCAGGTGGTGATGATCAATCCGGCGCGGGAGCCGGGCCTCGTGCGTTTCGCGGTGCCGAAGAGCGCGAAGTCTCTGCTGATGGGCGGGAGCGAGATCGCCAGTGCTTACCTGCAGCCCAACGTTGGCGAAGACATCGCGTTGTTCAAGGGGATCGCCAAGGCCATTGTCGAGACCGGTCACGAGGATCGAGCGTTTATCGAGTCCTGCACCGACGCCTTCGACGAGTTTCTGGATGACATCAACGGCACCGACTGGTCGCTGATTGAACAGCGCAGCGGCGTGTCGAAGCAGGCCATCGCCGACGTCGCCGCCCTGTACGCCGGCTCGCAGAACACCGTGTTCGCCTGGGGCATGGGCATGACGCACCACCGCCACGGTTCGGAGAATATCGAGTACATCGCCAACCTGGCGCTGCTGCGCGGGATGATAGGCAGGCAGGGTCGTGGGCTGTTGCCGCTGCGCGGACATTCCAACGTGCAGGGCGTCGGCACGATCGGTGTCAAGCCCGTGCTGCCGGAAGACGTATTCGAGCGGTTGCAGACGCATTTCGGTGTGGCGCTGCCGACAAGCGCCGGCTGGGACACAATGGCCGCCATGCAAGCGGCGCACGCTGGCGAGGTCGATGCCGCGATCCTGATGGGCGGCAACCTGTATGCCGCCAACCCGAATATTCGCTGGGCGACCGAGGCGCTGAACCGGATTGATTTCAGACTCTGTCTGACGACAACGCTGAACCAGTCGCACCTGCGCGGTATTGATGGCGAGGTTCTGGTGCTGCCGGTGGCGGCTCGCGATGAAGAATGGGAGCCAACGACGCAGGAATCGATGTTCAACTTTGTGCGCCTGAGCGACGGCCAGATCATCCGGCATGCCAATGTGCGACCGGAGGTTGTGATCCTCGCCGACCTGGCCACGCGGTTAATGCCGGAGTCGCCGATCGATTTTCAGTCATTTAAACAGCACCGGCGCCTCAGGGAAGCAATCGCCGCAACTGTGCCCGGCATGGAGCAGCTGGCCGACATCGATGTGGCCCGTCGCGAATTTCACATCGGGCAGCGACTGATGCACACGCCGGAGTTCAGGACGGCAAACGGCCGCGCAACATTTCGAACGCGGCCCCTGCCCGAGACGTCGAGTGATGACCGGCATCCGCTGCGACTGACCACGGTGCGCAGCGAGGGGCAGTTCAACTCGATTATCTACGAGGAAAAGGACAGTTACCGCAAAACGGACACACGCTGGTGTGTCTTGTTGGGTGAGGACGATCTGCAGGCGCTGAGCCTGTCACCGGGCGATCGGGTCACGCTCGAGTCCGAGCATGGACGAATGCCGGATGTGAAGGTGTTCGCGCACGACCTGCCCAAAGGCAACGTGATGGCCTACTACCCCGAGGCGAATTGCCTGACCGGGACTGCCGTCGATCCGCGCAGCAAGACGCCGTCGTTTAAACACACGCGGGTCCGCGTGTCGCGCGGAGCGGCCTAGCAGCGACGGGCGCCACTCTCCGGGTGCGGGAAGGTGTCGTTATCGTCACTGCCGTCGCGTGGCGTCAGGCAGGCGAAGTCTTTCTCGATCAGCACCGGTGCCGTGCCGTCCTCACACGGGCAGTCGAGCGCGACGTCGTCGCCGCCGGCCCAGGCTGCCAGTGCAGCTGCCGGTGCATGGATCGTGAGCTGTGTTCCGGCCATTGTTGCGCGCACCGCAGGTCGCTGGGTTGCTTCCAGGGTGTAGCCGAACTCAACCCCGCCCGCCAATTGCGTCGTTTCGAAGACTGTCTCTC
>JBCCNM010000197.1:0-4111 GCA_039025835.1 Pseudomonadota bacterium
CGATCGAAAGAACCGCGAATCGCAAAGTTCTCCGCCACCGGTACGTTGAAGGTGAAGCCGACGTCACTGCTGATACCGTCGCCCTCGGCGATCGAATACCCTTCGGCGCGGACCTCAAACAGCTGGTCATCGAAGTCCGGTTTGTTCGGTATAAAGCGGATTGCGCCGCCCAGGGTGCCGGCACCGTACAGCGTCCCCTGCGGACCCAGCAGCACTTCGACGCGCTGCAGGTCGTACAGTCGGAAATCGATCTGGATCGGACTTTCGCCGAGGTAGGTCGCGACCGTCGTTCCGTTGTCGTTGCCGCCCCCCTGGCCCAACGGATCTGCATTCAGGCCGCGCACAATGGTCTCATTGCCGTTGCGGCCGCCCTGGTCTACCGCGTTGATGCCCGGCACGTAGGCGAGCACATCAGCGATGTTATTAAAGCCCTGTTCCTCAAGACGTGCGCCATCGACAGCCGCAATGTTGATCGGTACATCCTGCACTGATCCTTCGCGACGGGTTGCCGTGACGGTGATCTCTTCGAAGATATCGTCCTCCTGGGCGATGGCTGCCGTGGGCACTGCGCTAACTGCGACGGGAATCGCCAGCGCGGCACGAATGGCAGCCTGTAGTGGAGTGAGTGCGATACCGGTATTCTTTGCTCTCATTTCGATAAAATCCTGTTGTGGGGGACTGGATTGCGTTCGCCTGCAAATACGACGGGTAGTCACAGATGCCGGCGGCCTAAAACACATAGTTTTTGATGCGTTTCCGCTACGTTATTCCACAAACGGAAGCATCATGCCAGTTTTAATTGTTGTTTTTTTGCGACTGTAAAGAATTCAGGGAATGATGGACACCGGCAACGATCGCCTGCGCGAAGGCCTGGCAAGCCTCGGGAAAGGCCGTTACAGGCAGGTGCATGCAGAGGCGCTGGAGATGATCGGCGTCGATGTCGGAGATCCGGTGCCTTACTGCCTGCTCGGTGTAATAGCCGCCGATCACGACAATCACATGAAATCGCTCGACCTGTTCGAACGCTCGGTAGAGATCGCCCCCAACAATCCGTATTTTCAGGCGTTCCTCGGCAAAGCGCTGACCTCGATCGGGCAGCAGAATCGAGCCAAAGAGGCGGCCGACAAGGCGGCGAAGAATCTGCCGGACGATCCGTTTCTCGCCGATATCGTGGGCGTGATCTACAGCCGAACGGGGTATCACGAACTCGCAATCCCGTTTTTTGAGAAGGCAGTCAGCCTCGAAGCCCGACCCGCCAACTTCCATTACAACCTCGCCGCGTCGCTGCAGTTTCTGGGCGATTTTGACGAAGCCTCACTGGCCTACAAACGCACATTGGAGCGAGACGCAACGGCCTACCGCGCCTGGTCTTCACTGGTCGGACTGAAGCGTCAGACTGCTGACGACAACCACCTTGACGCACTGACGGCGCTGTTTGATCAATTGCACGATGACGCCGATGCGACGTTGCACCTCGGTCACGCCATCGCCAAGACACTGGAGGATCTGAGTGAATACGAGCAGAGCCTCGACTGGCTGCACAAGGCGAAGCGCTTGAAACTCGCAGCGCAGGCAGACGGCTCGATGGTCTTCGATGACTACTTTGCAGCGGCACAGTCGCCGATTGAGCCGCGCAAAGATACGGCACGCCCGGAGGACCCGATCTTCGTGGTCGGCCTGCCTCGCACCGGCACAACGCTGATCGACCGTATTCTCTCGTCTCACAGCCAGGTTACGTCAGTAGGTGAGTTGAATGTGTTTCCCGGCCTTATCAAGGAAGCGACGGCCACTCGGTCCAACATGGTCATGGATGCCGAAACCCTGGCAAAGGCTTCAGAGGTTGACCTCGCGCAAGTCGGCGCGTTGTATCTCGACGCCACGCGAGAGTTGAGTCGCGGCGCTCGGCGCTTTGTCGACAAAATGCCGCTGAATTTTTTCTACGCCGGTCTCATTCACCAGGCATTGCCCAACGCCCGAATCGTCGCTTTGCGACGAGGCGCGATGGACAGCTGCCTGTCGAACTATCGACAACTGTTAACCGTGCAGCACTCGTACTACGGCTACACCTACGACCTGGCGGCAACCGCGAGGTTTTATCGCCAGTTCGATGAGCTGATGAGCTACTGGCGCGAAAACCTGCCGTCGGAGCGTTTCCTGGAGGTGCACTACGAGGATGTGGTTTTCCAACAGGAAACAGAGACACGACGGCTGCTCGAATTCTGCGGCCTGGACTGGGAAGACGACTGCCTTCGCTTTCATGAAAACAAGGCGCCGGTGTCGACCGCGAGTTCGGTGCAGGTCAGGCAGCCACTGTATTCGGGGTCAATCGGACGCTGGAAGCGATACGGCGACAAGCTTGAGGGTCTACGGGCCGAGCTGGGTGAACTGGCCGAAACCGGCTAGCATCCAGGGTCGGACAAGTGTCCACGATGGCGCGTTAGCCCTTCTCCACCATTCTTTGCGCTTTGACACACGCCTCACTATTTACATCGTCCTCGCAGGCCTGCTTCATCGACTCGCACATCTGCTGACCGAGCTCAGCGGGCCCGCCCTTGCGCTCGAACACCGCGATGCAGTCGTCGAACAATTGCTCAGGCGACGTTGCCTGTGGTTCCGATTCACCGCACGCCGAAAGGCACACGAGACTCGCGATGGAAAGAACACTTATGCGTTTCATAGTCACTCTCCTTCACCACGCCCGGACCGGTCAAGCTGCGGTCATTTCGGCTCGACGATGAGATAGACCACCGTCGTATCGCCGATATTCAGGACTTCGTGCCACTCGACGCCGTCACTGACGTAGCTGGACCCTGTGGCGAGATCCACCTCACGCGTGCCCCGGGCATCGGTCAGCCGCACCCGACCACCGGACAACGCGTAGCCAAAATGTCGGGTGTGGTAATGCCGTTCATGGCCGAACGCTGGCGGGAAGGTGCAGCGCAGGATTCGTTGCTCGTCGTCCTCATGCAGTCGCTCACAAACCGACTCGCCGTTCCATCCAGCCTGCAAGGGGTCAGGCAGATCCGGTTGCAGGGCAATCGCCGCCGCAACAGCGCCGCCAACCGCCATCAGCCCAACGACTCGAATAAATACCGAAATTAATCTCATTGTGTCTCCCTGATTGTCGAATGCGGTTTGTTCAGGATCGGTATTCTCGATCCGCAATGGGGCTTGTGTGGATTGTCAGAATGCTCAGGAGCCTGACTCGATAAAGCCAATCGACGACATCAATACGTAGTAACCCGTCAGACTCAGCCAAAGAATCGGCAACAACAGATGCACGGTACGATTGCGGGTCACCAACCCCACCGTAGCAATAGACAGCTGCAGGCCCACGAACAGGAAGTACTCCTGAGGGGCCGGACGCAGCTCTTCGTTGCTCTTCGCCAGTGTCTCCGGGATATCCAGGCACCAGGCGATGAATAAGGCACCAAAAAACCACCGCCGATTCTTGTCGAAATACGCGCGAACATCGATGTCTTCCTTCATGTCCCACGGATACAACATGGACGCAAGGAAGAACAACACGATCGCGTACAGAGTGATGAAGAGATACTCGTACGCGTACCAGTCGACGTGATCGCTCCACCAGAACATCCCCCACCAGACCAACAGAATGTACAGCAGGATGTTGACCGTCCAGAGGGCATGCGGCAGGTACTGTCGCACCTGTTCCCGGTGCTGGATCAACTTGGTCGCACCGGTGGCCAGGTGAGTGATGCCCAGACCCATGATGACCGAGATCAGTACGCCCAGGTATTAGAAGATTTCCATAAGTCGAGCCAGAGTGAATGGGCTCGAGAGTCTTGCACAAACCTGTGTCGCTTCGCCAATGGACAAGCCGCGGCACTTACAACCCGGACGACTCCTTGATGGCGCGTTCACACAGGGATTTCCACGACCGCTTTTTTGCGGCCGGTACGACAATCCGGTCTTTCATGACTCTCCCCGGGCTGACCTCGTAAGGCAGACCCTTACCCTTGCTCAACAACTCGTCGACACTTGCCGGCGGCATTTGAAGTAGCAGGTCGCCCTTCGAGAACATGATGATCATCTTGTCCTTGTTATTGACTTTGACCTTAATGCCCTGCGCACCCTTGCCCTGGTTGAC
>JBCCNM010000198.1:0-4022 GCA_039025835.1 Pseudomonadota bacterium
AGGCCCATTAAAATGGGTTTGAGTTTCATAAAGTATCCCCGTGTGGTTTTTGGAAACGCGCACTCGCAGTGAGTCCCTTCACGGGGCTCGCTGCGGCCTCGTTATGCGCTTTGAATATTCGCGTTCAGACGAAACAGGTTCGTCGGATCGACCTCTTTCTTGATCTTCTGCAGGCGCCGGAAGTTCCCGCGATAGGCGAAACTGACGTCGTCGCCTTCCTGGTCGTACAGGTCGTTCGAGTAGAAACCCTGTGAGTGGTGCTTGACAGAATCCCAGTGGCCGCGGATGTAGTCCTTATGAGCTTCGCCATCCTCGCCGTGTTTCCACGATACAAACGACAGTAAATTGTGCTTTGCTTCCCGGTGGGCGAACGCGGTCGCGTCATTGGCAACTCGACCGATAGCACCGCCTGCCTGCTGGGTAACCAAGGAGGTGCGGCGTCCAGGAGCAGGCTCGAAACCATCGAGAAGGTCGTCGATCAATGCCCCGTCGAAGTCACCGACGAAGCCGGTTTTCATGTAGCCGCTGAATGAGCGTATATCGTTGTAATCACCGGATCGCTGCACAGCGACGTAATCCATGCTGGACGTCGTGTTCGCCAGCACCGTGCCAACTTTTTCCGCTTCCGAGGTGAGCTGGTCAATGTACGCCGTGTCGGTACCGCTGTAATCAAAGTACATTCCGACGCCCGCTGGCGAATCGTCCGGTCCGCCGCCCATGAACATACCAATGTGCATGTCATCCGGTGCGGCATCGGCAAATTCGCCGAAATAGCTCAGCACCTGCCTGGCCTGGTCAAACGGGAAGACGATGGACCCGGTAATCATCTCGCGCTGCATTGGATGCAGCTGGAACAGTAAGGAGGTGACTACGCCAAAATTGCCGCCACCGCCGCGCAGCGCCCAGTAGAGGTTCGGATTGTGTTCCAGACTGGCTCGCCGCAGTTCACCGTCGGCCGTCACGACGTCGAATTCGAGCACGTTATCCAGTGACAGACCGAAGCGCCTGGCCAGGCGACCAAAACCGCCGCCGAGGGTCAGGCCGCCGACGCCGGTGTGCGAGACAGTGCCTGCGGTCGTGACCAGACCGTGCGCCATGGCTTCGTGGTCCAGCTCGCCGAGCAGGCTGCCGCCTTCGACCCGGGCTGTTTTCGCAATCGGGTCGACGTAAACGCCGCGCATACGCGACAGGTCTATCTGCATGCCGCCATTGCAACTGGACTTGCCGGATGCGGAGTGGCCGCCGCATTTCACGGCGGTCAGCAGGTCGTTATCGCGCGCAAAGCGCACCGCGGAACTGACGTCCGCCGGGCCGGATGGCTGGATCACGAAGGCCGGTCGCTTGTCGAAGGACGGCTCCAACAGCGTGCGTGCTTCATCGTATTCGGCGCTGCCTGGCAGCCACAGTTTGCCCTTCAGCGCGTTACTCAGTTCCTGCACCTCAGCCTGCTTGAGCGTAAAGTCGCTGCCGTCGAGCTTCACGGCATCAATGTCGCCGTCGATTTTGGTGGGCAGGTAGAGGACGTCCTCCCAGTCCGCCCAGGCGGGCGTGGAAGCGGCGAGCGTGGCCGCAACAGACGAACGTAAGAAATTCCGTCGATCCATGATTATCCCCTGTCAGTGAATCGAAATCGTTATTCTTCTCTGGCCGCCAAAGTAGTTGCAATTAAACCTTTCAGCAACCGGGACAAACGGGTTTTTCCCGGCAAAACCGGTGGATCGGCTCGGTACGGGGGCTCTGTTGAGCGCGGTTGTTGAGCAAGCGGCCGGGGCAAGGCTGATCCGCGTTGCGAATGCGCGAGACAACGCCACGGTCACCGGCGGTGTGGCCATGGTTGGGTCTCGGGAAATGCGCCGCTAGGCGTCGGTGATCGCCGTATGCACGTGTCGCCAGATACGCGGGTTAAACACCATGCCGAGGTGCGTGGCGTTGGTCTCGATGTGATTCACTCGCGGGCTGTGCCGGTCGATCGTAGCCGGCCAGGCGACGACGCCGTCGGACTTGCTGTAAATGGTTGTCACGCGCGACTGGATTGGTCGCTCGTCGCGTTGTGCGACGACTTCTTCGATCCACTCGAGATCCATACCGCGACCCCGGAAGTAGCGTGCGGTGGCGGTGTACTTCGGCCCACCGATAATCGGGCAGCCCAGTGTAATGACGTGACGAACCTTGTCCGGCCGGTCGCGCGCGGCTTCCCGGGCTACGTAGCCGCCGAGACTCCAGCCGACCAGCGTCAACGGTTCGCCGTACTCCTCGAACAGCTCATCCACACGTTCGCTGAAGCGATCGCACAGGTACGGCACGCTGGCCTCGCCGTTGTAGTGTTCCCGTTCCGTCACCGGCCAGGCGTCGGACAAGCGATCCAGCCCGTGCGGCAGATTCAGTCCCGCGAGATTCTTGCCCATACCCCAGCCCCGGGCGTTGTGGCCGTGCGAGCGCAGGAAGCGGCGCATGGCACCCGTGTAGCGATCGTCGGCACCGAAGCCCGGCAGCACGACAACCGGGTGGCCGTCGCTGGTGGTGGTCTTCCGCAACCGGCCGGTGGCCAGCGGTCCCAGAATACGGGCTACCTCAAACACGACTCGGGTTTCGCGCAGTAACTCAGCCCGGCTTGGCTCCCAGAGCGCGGCGTCGGCGGTCACGATGCGGCCCTCGCACGCATGACTATCGCTATCGGGTCGAGTGCCTCGAGGTGCCTCTGCATGCGTCGCATCGTCGACTCCATTTCGGTCTTCGACGCGTCGTCAAAGGGCGCCAGTTGTTCGGTGATGAACAGCGATGCGGCAGATCGGGCGTCGTTCAGCAGGGTTTCGCCGCGACGGGTCAGTTCGCACAGGAAGGAGCGGCCGTCGGACTGCGACTGTCGAGTGCGGATCAGGCGACGCTCCTGCAGACGGGTCAGCAGACCGGTGACGTTGCCCCGCGTCACCAGCAGCTCATCGGCAATCTGTTTGGGTTGTGCGCGGTTACCGAGCTTGTCGATCGCACTCAGTACATCGTACTGCGGGATCGTCAGGTCAAACTCGCGCAGCATGGCCGAGTAGCGGCGGTTACAGATCTGGTAAGCCTCGACAACGGCGAACCAGCAGGCCGAATCGAGCCTGGACAGGCGGGCTTGGGTCACAGCGGGGCGCTCGGTGTTAAAGTCGTTTAAACCTAAACCAGTAAAGTTTAGGGTTCAACTAACCGGGGCTGGGTTTTTTGTAACGAGAGGTCTCAGCCCCGCCGGACGGGGTGCTCAGGCGTTGTCAGTGACCGGCTCGCGACGCCGGCGCACCAGTTCATCAGCAAAGGCGTGATTCTTGTCGCGATGGCCCGCTTCGTCCTCACGCACCGCAAGAATGACGTCACGCAAGCGGGCATTGGCCGGCAGATTCCAGTAATCGATCGCGATATCCGGCGCCGGCACGTTCTCGGCACGGCCCGCATCAACTTCGGCAAGATAGTCCGTGTAACTGCGCACGGCTTCTTCCTCGAAATAACCGACAATGCGGTGTGCCGTTTTCGGTGCGAACAGGTAGATGAAGAAGTAGACGTTGTAGAAGATGAACTGGGCCACCATGATCAAGCCGCGTTCGAACGTCGACGGCTGTGCGATGTGGATGAACGTCATCAGGTGCATGCGCTCGTTGTCGGCTTCTTCGAGCAGCTCGTGAATCCAGCCCTGATCGTCGCGGATGTGGCGGATGGACTTCAGGTGCTGCAGCAGGCCACCGACCATGCCGGGGACAGCGGCCACGGTTTCGAGTACCACCGCGCGATCGCCGTAGCGGCGACGAAAGAACACGTCCGCGAGGAAGCGCAGCGCCCGCGTGAACGCGAGGGCAATGTGGTCTGACCAGTCTTTCGGTGTAAAGCGCTTGTTGTCCATCGTGGGCCCGGTCCTGTTAGCCATGGTGTGCTCTTTTAGAATGGGTCTAAGGTACCGTCCTGGAAGGCGTGGTTGCGTGAAATCCGTTGCAGAATGAATGACATCTTGTCGGCAACGCCTGGCGCAGACCTGGCCGACTCGGCAGCAGGGG
>JBCCNM010000199.1:0-4017 GCA_039025835.1 Pseudomonadota bacterium
CGCGCACGCCCTGCCCTTTGAGCTCTTCAGCTAACGCTTCGGTCAGTCGCGCAACGCCGGACATGGACGCCGCGTAGGCCCCCATGCCCATGCCGGCTTTCGCCGCAGCGCCAGCGCCGATGGTGACGATCGATGCAGCCGAAGCGAGGTGCGGCAGCGCCGCCTGGCAGGCGATAAGCGCCGATCTCACATTCATACGATAAAGCCGGTCCCAGGTCTCGACGCTGCCGTCAGCCACCGTTTCCCAGGCGAACCCGCCGGCGACGTTTACCAGTCCGTCGATCGGACCAGAGACTTCGACAGCACGCGCCATGGCCGAGGCGACCTGGTCGGCTTCGTTGAGGTCCACCGCCGCTTCGGCGTGACTGACGCCCGAGACATCGTCGAAGTCAGCAATATCGATGCCGGTAATATTGCGCCCGTCGCCGTTTAACAGGGACACGACCGCCCGTCCCAGAGATCCGGCCGCGCCGGTGACTATGACGTGCATGCCTTACGCGCCGTGGCCGCGACGACCGAGCGCGGCAGCGATCGCGTCCGCGAGTGCCTGGTCCCGTGCGGTCAGACCGTCCGCATCGTGCGTCGTCAACGTGACAGACACACGGTTGTAAACGTTGCTCCACTCCGGATGGTGGTCAATCTTGTCCGCGATGATGGCGATCTCGGTCATGAAGCCCCAGGCGTCAGCGAAATCGGTGAATTTAAGGTCGGCCGAGACGGCCTTGCCGTCGTCGGACAGCGACCAGCCCGGTGCGGTCGCGATCAGCGTGGCGCGTGCATCGCTGGACAGCGTCTCTGGCATGTCTTGTCTCCGTGGAATGATTGGGGGTCGGCGACCCGCCGATACTAACGAGCCTTGGCGTCGAAGTAGGCGTGCGTGCCGCGCGTAATGATCGTATCGCCATCGACGAGCTCGTGTGCCTCAAAGTCCGGCTGATCCTTGACGCTTGCGTAGATGTCGCCGAAGTCCTGGTAGCAGGTCTCGAGCAGTTGCTCGAAGCTGTCGATAACAAAATACGTCTGCTGGAAGTCGCTGATGATGTGCTTCGTGCGCATCAGACGCTTGAGGTTGAACTCGACGCGGTTGGGCGACGGATCTTCCAGGGAGAAGCGGCTCTCCTGCGGCGACGACAGGATACCCGCACCGAAAATGCGCAGACCGTCGTCGGTCCTGATCAGGCCGAATTCCACGGTGTACCAATACAAGCGCGCCAGATTCTTCAGCTGCCCGAGCTCCAGCGCGCGATTGCCGCCCTTGCCGTAGGCTTCCATGAAGTCAGCAAACACCGGGTCAGCGAGCAGCGGTACATGGCCGAAGATGTCGTGGAAGACATCCGGCTCCTGCAGATAGTCGAATTCCGATTCCGGGCGAATGAAGGCGCCGGCCGGAAAACGCCGATTGGCCAGGTGGTCGAAGAATACGTCATCCGGCACCAGCTCGGTCACCGGTACGACGCGCCAGCCGGTCAGCTTCTCCAGCCGATCCGACAGCTCCTGCATGTTCGGGATACCGGATCGCGACAGCTCGAGGGTGTCGATGGCCTCGATAAAGGGCGTGCAGGCGCGGCCGGGCAAAATTTCCAGCTGGTTTTTAAACAGGCGATCCCAGCGATTGTGTTCCTCCGCGGTGTAGGTGTCCCAGCGCTGGTCAATCGTGTAGTCCGCATTGCGCGGCGCATTGATGTAGCGGTTTTTACTGGTCAACTCGGCGGCAGGCATCGCGGCCATGGCGCTCTCCTTAGAGGAATTACCCTCACCATAGTAACGCCCATACGCTGAAACGTGCGTGCAAACGCAGCACGTTTTCGCTATAAATCGCAACAAAGTTGATAGAAAAGAGCTAAAAATGAAACTAAATGATCAGCCCATCAAGCTCAGCGATACTGATCGTGCCGTGCTACGCGCCATCCAGGCCGACGCCGGCGCCACGGTGAGGGACCTGGCAGACCGTCTCGGCGTGTCCGCATCCACTGTGTCGAGACGACTGGCCGAGCTGGAACAAGTCGGCGCAATCAAACGCCGCGTGGCACTGCTGGACCCGGATATGGTTGGCTACCCCGTTTGCGTGTTTGTCATGGTCGACCTCGTCGATCATGCCCCCGAGACCCGGGCCGGTTTCGAGCGCCTCGTGCAGGGCACGCCGGAGATTCTGGAGTGCTTCTCTGTCACCGGAACACACGACTACACGCTGATTATTCGAACGCACAGCGTCGGCGAGTTTGAGCAGATTCTTATGGAGCGGATTCTTGCTGACGACACGGTGGCCCAGGCGTCATCGCAGATCGCGTTGCGGCAACATAAGTATTCGACGGCGTTGCCGTTGTAGGTTGGTTTGACGGGCGAGTTGCGGACCGAAACACGAAGAGGATTATTGTTGTTGGTGCCCGGGGCGGGACTTGAACCCGCACACTCTTTCGAATAGCGGATTTTAAGTCCGCTGCGTCTACCAATTCCGCCACCCGGGCAGGCTTGCGCATTATAGGCCCTGTGGCTGCCGCTTATCACGCGCTGACCACGGTTAAGAGATTGTTTTTGCCGCCGATATAGCCGGTATCTGGTTTGGGAATCGCCGAGGAAGGCATGGCGCTTATCGTCTGTTACGAGTGTGAGGGGCAAGTCTCTACGCTGGCTATCGCCTGTCCGCACTGCGGCGCGCCGTCCAAGCTGGCGCAGGCCGACGTCGCTGCTCCAGTGCCGCAGCGGGGTACGGCTGCCCTGCCGTCCGGCACCGGAACCCTTGCGATCATGTCCGACGCCGGTAAACCGCACATCATGACCTGGATGGCTCGTGCGTATTTTGCCATCGGAGGCCTGATTGCGACGCCGATCATGCCGACCCAGGGCTACACCGCACTGATCGCCTACCTTGCACAGTATCTTCTGCTCGGGCTGGGGGTTGCTGTCATGGCCTTCGGCTATTCACGCGAACCACGTGACCAGATCGCGACGATCGCGATTCTGTCAGGTTGGGTCTATTTGCTGGTGGTTGCGTCGGCGATCGTGTCAGCCAACGTGGTGCGGCTGACCTGAGCTCTGTGTTGGTCTAACCGCCGGACCCGCCTATTAAAGGCTCGCGCATAGTGGAACGGCCGTCCGCCATGCGCAGGCCAAGCCAGCATATAGGCAGGGATACCAGCAGAGCCACAGCAATCGCGGTCGGAGCGCCGATCTGCGACATCGCATAGGCAGCCAGCAACAGGCACAGCAGCAGGATTGTGACGCATCCCGTCGCAACAACGATGACGCCCGCGTGGCGTTTGCGCTGAATACCCATCCCTTGTCCTTTGCTCGGTGCCGCGACACGCTGATGTGCCGCGGATCCCCATTATTCACAGCCGGTTCGATTGAACAACCGTTGTAATTTTTACCAAATGGGTCGCACCACGCTGGATCGACACCGGCTGAAAAACGCGACCTTTTCGCAACAGATGTCGCCCTGTTGTCGACAGAATGGCAAAACCATCCGACGGAAATGTCCGCAAGCCAGCCAGACTCCATCGAGGGCCACTGCCGCACTGCGCAGGTTTCGCCGGGATATACTCTCTCCACAAACTGGCAAAGCTCCGGGGAAACCAAGGCATGTCACGCACAACCGCAATCTGCACACTAGTCGCCATCGCGCTGTTCGGCACTGGCTGTGCGACCACACCAGATGACGGCACCGGCAAACAACCGATTGGCGAACGGATCAACGAGGTTCTCGACCTGCCGTACGAGGGCGGTGAAGAGCCCGAGCTTCAGCGCTGCCTGTCGGAATCCCGCATCCGGAATTTCGAGCCACTCGGCGACAGGCACATGCTGTTCGAGGGGCGCCGTGGTGAATACTGGGTTAATCGACTGCGCGGTCGCTGCCCCGACCTGGACGGCAACACCTTGCTAAGCGTGCGCACGGGTGGAGTGATCAATCAGTTTTGCGACGGCGACCGCTTCAGTTTGCGGGACTGGTTCACCGCCGGACGTGGCAGGAATCTGTCTGCCGTCTGCTCGCTGGGCAAATTCCAGTCCGTCACGGAAGCG
>JBCCNM010000200.1:0-3973 GCA_039025835.1 Pseudomonadota bacterium
AACGCCGGCAGAAGCGTATCGAGGCGCTCTTCGAGATGACGATTCTCCACCGGTGGACGATCGCGATAGTCCAGCACGGCGCGAGGCCCGGTCACTTCACGGCCCTGATCCTGGGCCAGTACCGTGTGCATCGGCAGAGCGAGAACAGCAAAAGCGAAGAGCATGCGCATGGAGAATCTCCTGACAAACAACAGCGCGGAATAGTGACGGAATACGAGGCGTCCGCCAAGATGCTGACTGCAATTCGTCACGCCTGCAGCGGCTCGAGTAGAGGCCGAGGGTCGGGGGATGCCGAATTGGCGGAAGCTGCGACAGGTGCATTCACCGCACTGAAGCGGCTCCACACAGAGGCAGCGAGCTGGCATGCTATACCGCCTGTTCGAACACCCCTTACCCGGGCACTGCGTCATGCGTCTCAATGTTTTTCTTTCACTGTCGGTGGCGATGAGCCGCAATCAGGCCAAATTCTTTATCCAGAAAGGCCGCCTGTCCGTCGACGGTAACGTGGTGACCGATCCCTATTTCGACGTCGCGGAAGAGAACGTGGTGACCTTCGACGGCAAGCCGATTTCGGTCACTCGTCACCGCTACATCGTGCTGCACAAGCCAGCCTCGTATGCCTGTACGTCGAGGGATGCGGACCATCCAACAGCGCTCGCGCTGCTGAAAAACCGAACCGAGAGTGATTACTTTTATTTCGCTAACGTCCTGGGACCGGATCAGACGGGTCTCGTCTTAGTTAGCGACGACGCGCGCTGGGCCAACCGTCTGAAACGACGGCTGTTGACCAAACCGCGCGTGTACACCCTGCGCACCATGCATCCGCTCAGTGACGACCACGTGCAGGCGCTGAACATAGCCTGTGCCGCACCGGAAGACGACCGGCACGCGCCGGTCGTAAGTGCCGAAAAGCACGCGGACGACTGCCTGCAACTGAAAACGGCAAAGGTTGAAATCCAGGCGCTACTCGACAGCCTGGCGCTGGCCGGTATCGAGAACGGCACCCTGCACTTGCAGCAAATCGGCAGACTGGAACTCGGCAACCTGGCCGCCGGAGACTATCTCGACCTCAACGAAGACGAAATCAAGATCTAGCGTTTGGGTAGTGCGCCGTCCCAGCGCACTCGACGGCGATTTCTTTCTTGCACCCGAGGCGTAGAGTCGGCAATAAGTCGCTGCAGACTACGCAAAAGGCCCTCGGGAAAGGGCAGCTGATTCATCAATGAGGGCTGCCTTTCCCGAGGGCCTTTTGAACGCCGGTTAGCGGCAGGTACGACCTAGCGCCGCGTCAACCGCATTTGGAGTCACCGCAGGCCAGACACGTCATGCACCCGTCCATCATGACCACGGCCACAGTGTTGCACTTCGTGCAGAGCTGAGCGCCCTCCGGGTATTCGCTTTTCGAAAAAGCGTCCTGCTGCTTGTTGGCCTCCTCGTATTCCGCACGTTTCTGGTCGACCAGCGCCTGCTGGTGCTCGTCGAGCTCTACCGGCGCCAGCATGCCGATCAGCGTCAGGTGCTTTTCGACGATGTAGCCAAGCTCGGCAATGATCGATGGCATGAACTTGCCGCCGGGCTGCCAGTAACCGCCGCGCGGATCAAATACCGCCTTCAGCTCGTCGACGAGGAAGGTCACATCGCCACCTTTACGGAACACCGCCGAGATGACGCGCGTCAGTGCGACGATCCACTGGTAGTGGTCAAGGTTTTTTGAGTTGATGAAAATCTCGAACGGACGACGCTTCTCCTGCTCGGTGCCTTCATTGAGGATGATGTCGTTGATCGTCACGTACATCGCGTGATCCGATACCGGGGTCTTCACCTTGTACGTCGAGCCGATGAGCATCTCGGGACGCTCGAGCTTTTCGTGCATGCGAATGACTTCGGCCTTGTCGGCACCGCCGCTCTCACGGACGACTTCCGGCTTCTTCTCTTCCGGGGCGTCCGGCTGCTTGACCGCGTAGCCCACAATTTTCTGTTCAATCTTCATTGTTGATCTCCGTCTGTCCGGTTCGCTGCGACCGGCTCAGAACTTGCCGTAGTAACCCTCTTTGAGCGCATCAAAGAGGTTGGCTGCGGTATGCGTCTCTCCGTCGTACTCGACTTCCTCGTCGCCCTTCAGATCGACGGTCGAACCGTCGTCGAGAGTGAATGTGTAGACGGTGTTCTTCAGGTCCTTTTCTTTCACCAGCACGCCCTGGAACGCTTCCGGGTTGAAGCGGAAGGTTGTGCAGCCTTTCAGGCCCTGCTCATAGGCGTACAGGTAGATGTCCTTGAAGTCCTCGTACGGGTAATCCGTCGGCACGTTGGCCGTTTTCGAGATAGACGAATCGATCCACTTCTGCGACGCCGCCTGGATGTCGACATGTTCCTTGGGCGAAATGTCGTCGGCGGTAATGAAGTAATCCGGCAGGGCCGTGCCACCGGTGTCCTCGCCGAAGTCCGGCATGGCCTGCGCATCGATCAGCTCGCGGTAGGCCAGCAGTTCGAACGAAAACACGTCGACTTTCTCTTTGGTCTTCTTGCCTTCACGAATGACATTGCGGAAATAGTGGTGCGCGAAACTCGGTTCGATGCCGTTGCTTGCATTGTTGGCGAGCGACAGGGAAATCGTGCCGGTCGGTGCGATGGAGCTGTGGTGCGTGAAGCGCGCGCCGGTTTCGGCCAGCGCCTCTACGAGCTCCGGGTTTTCCTCGGCGACACGCTGCATGTAGCGGCTGTACTTCGAGTGCAGAATACGGCCCGGAACCTTGTCGCCGACCGCGTAGCCGTCGTCAGCCATCTCGGGGCGTTTGCGCATCATTTCATCGGTGATCTCGAACGACTCGTCCATGATCGGTGCCGGGCCCTTTTCTTTTGCAAGCTCCAGCGCTTCTTCCCAGCCCGCGAGTGCCAGTTCCCTCGACACCTGCTCGGTGAAGTCAACCGCGGCCGGTTCGCCGTATTTCATGCGCAGCATCGTGATCGTGGAGCCGAGGCCGAGGAAACCCATGCCGTGGCGACGCTTGCGGGTGATTTCGTTGCGCTGCTGCGGCAGCGGCAGGCCGTTGATCTCGACGACATTGTCGAGCATGCGCGTAAACACCTTGACGACCTTGCGGAATGTCGGCCAGTCGAATTCCGCCTCTTCGGTAAACGGATTCAACACGAAACGCGTCAGGTTGACCGAGCCGAGCAGGCAGGAGCCATAAGGCGGGAGTGGCTGCTCGCCGCAGGGATTGGTTGCGCGAATGTTCTCGCAGAACCAGTTGTTGTTCATTTCATTGACCTTGTCGATCAGCACAAAGCCCGGCTCGGCAAAGTCATAGGTGCTGGCCATGATCATGTCCCAGACCCTGCGCGCCGGCAGCGTTTTGTAGATCTTGAAGGCCACCAGGCCGCGATCGTTGCGAACGTATTTCGCGGCATCCGGGCAGTCGCGCCAGACAAACTGGCTGTCGTCGCTGAGATCGAGACCGTCGACATCGACTTCCTTTTCCGTCACCGGGAACGCGAGCTGCCAGTCCGTATCAGCAATGACAGCCTGCATGAACTCGTCGGTGATCAGCAGCGACAGGTTGAACTGGCGCAGACGGCCGTCCTCACGCTTGGCGCGGATAAACTCGGTGACGTCCGGATGGCCGATATCAAAGGTGCCCATCTGTGCGCCGCGGCGGCCGCCGGCGGAGGACACGGTGAAACACATCTTGTCGTAGATATCCATGAACGACATCGGTCCGGACGTGTAGGCGCCAGCGCCCGTGACGTACGCGCCTTTGGGGCGCAGCGTGGAGTACTCGTAGCCAATTCCGCAGCCCGCCTTCAGGGTCAGGCCGGCCTCGTGCACTTTATTCAGGATATCGTCCATCGAGTCACCGATCGTGCCGGAGACTGTGCAGTTGATCGTCGACGTCGCCGGTTTGTGCTCCTGGGCGCCGGCGTTTGAGGTAATGCGGCCGGCCGGGATTGCGCCACTGCGCAGGGCCCAGAGGAA
>JBCCNM010000201.1:0-3928 GCA_039025835.1 Pseudomonadota bacterium
ACCGGACCTCGTCAGGATCAGTCCCGGATGCCCCGCCGACTGCGCAAGGACTGGCAGCAGCACACCGATCAACAGCAGGCCTCGCAGGCTATGTAGTGGTGTTGGTGTCATCCTTGTTAATGCTCCCCCGGCATCGAAACTTCTGCCCCTCAGGAGGCCACAGTACGAGTTCCGAACTGTACAGGGCAAATAACCTTAATTGAACAGTCCAATTTGAAACTTTCTCGCTTTTAGTTCAGATTTTAGTTGTAATCCTCTCAAACAAGTCTAAAAACACTTGTATTCTTCAGGCTGACATAATTGGTCCTACCAATTTAACGGAAAAATACTATGTCCGACCAACGCCTCTACCAGACCATTGCACGCCGGCTGAAACGGCGCATCCGCAGCGGGGTTTACGCGCCCGGTGGCCGTTTACCCGGTGAACGAGAACTGGCCGACGAGTTTGGCGTCAGCCGGGTGACCATCCGCGAGGCGCTGATCGCGCTGCAGGCGCAAAGCCACATTCGCATCAAAACCGGCTCCGGTGCCTATGTCTGCGAGCGCTCGCCAGCCGACAACAACGGTCTGCCGGATGTCAGTCCGCTGGAACTCACCGAAGCGCGCCTGCTGTTCGAATCCGAAGCCGCCGCGCTGGCCGCCCGGGCAATCAACGAAGAGGATCTTGCCCGGCTCGACGAGTTGGTCGCCACACTAAAAGACCCGCGCGACCAGGCTGAATCGCAAGCGGCCGACCATGCGTTTCACCACATCATCGCCCGGGCATCCGGTAATCGCGTTGTGCTGCACACCATCGAAACGCTCTGGCGAATGCGCAATGAACTCGCACCCGTGCAGGATGTTCACCAAGCTGTCTGCACCGACGAGACGGCCGAAGAGCGAGCCGCCGAACACGGTGCGATCCTTGAGGCGCTGCGCAATCGCGATCCCGCGGCGGCACGACGCACGATGCAGGCTCACTTTGGTCGACTGCTGTCATCGATGATCGATGCCACCGAAGAACGCGCGGTCGAGGAACTGCGCGCAAAGTCCGCCGCGAGTCGCCAGCGGTTTTTGAGCAATCTGTCCGATACCACGAGCAACTGACATGATGACCACACGACATACCGCGGTACTCGCCACCTTCATCCTTGCACTGACTGGCTGCACGTCTGAAACCGTCGATACGCAGGACGGTCTGATCAACACGATCGATGCATTCAATGCGGCCGTGGAGAGACTCCAGCCGGGTGATGAACTTGTGCTAGCCAACGGTACGTGGCGCGACGTGGAACTGGTGTTTCGTGGCGTGGGCACCGAACAACAGCCCATCCATTTACGCGCCGAGGATGCCGGTAAAGTCGTCATTTCGGGACAGTCCAACTTAAGCCTCTCCGGCGAACACCTTGTTGTATCGGGTCTCGTGTTTAAAGATGGCTACACGCCGACGAGCGAGGTGATTTCGTTTCGCACGGCAAAGAACGAGCTGGCCAATCACTCACGGGTCACCAACACGGTGATCGACAGTTTCAGCAACCCCGAGCGGCACTCCTCGGACACCTGGGTAGCGATTTACGGCAAGCACAACCGGTTTGATCAGAACACGCTGGTCAACAAGGGCAACCGCGGCGTTACGCTCGCGGTGCGTCTGAATACGCAAGACAGTCTCGAAAACGATCACATCATCGAGAACAACTATTTCGGGCCGCGTCAGACGCTGGGCTCAAACGGCGGTGAAACCCTGCGCATCGGCACCAGCCACTACTCGCGCGAGTATTCCAACACGGTCGTGCGACGCAATTACTTTGACCGCACGAGCGGTGAGCTGGAGATCATCTCCAGCAAGTCCTGCGGCAACCAGATCCGTGACAACGTGTTTTTCGAAAGCCAGGGCACGCTGACGATGCGTCATGGCCACTACACGACGGTGGAAGGCAACTACTTCCTCGGCAACCGCAAGCCGAACACCGGCGGTATTCGCATCATCAATGAAAACCAGACGGTGCGAAAAAACTACTTGTACGGCCTGACCGGCCATCGTTTTCGCGGCGCACTCGTGATCATGAACGGTGTACCCAACGGGCCCGTCAATCGCTACGACCCGGTCATCGACTCGGTACTGGACAACAACATTGTAATCGACAGCGATCATATTCAGCTGTGTGCCGGCGCCGATGAAGAACGCTCGGCACCACCTACCGGTACTACGATGCATAACAATATCCTGATGTCGCGGACCAACCCGAACCCTTTCACGGTCTACGACGATATCTCCGGCATCAGTTTTGCCGGTAACGTGGTCAACGAGGAAGCGAGCGTGCCCATCGCTGAGGGCTTCAGCCCGCTGCCCTACTCGGTTGCGGAAAATGACTACGGCCTCCTGGTTCCACCGCAGTCACTGATTGACCAGATCGGTTTTGGCGACGTGAAGCTGCCGGTGACCAAAGACGAAGTCGGTGCACTGTATTACCCGAAAGACGACCCAAGCGTCGCGCTGCGCAGCGGTCGTGAAACCACCGTTGCGGCCGGGACCAATACGCTGATTGACGCGCTCGCCGCGAGTAGACCAGGCGACGTCCTGGTACTGGAAAACGGGGGCGAATACCTGCTGACCAAGTACGCGTATGCGCAGCATCCGGTCTCCATCATCGCCGCCGACGGTGATAAACCGATCCTTCGCTCTGAGAAAAACAGCTTCCTGATTATCAGCAATGGCGGTTCGCTGGAATTACACAACCTGCACTTTGACGGCGCGGAGTCCCCGGACGTGGCGGGCAACACTGTGATCAGCACCGACCGCTACTCGATGAACCGCAATTACTCATTGATCATGAGGGGACTGACGGTCACCAACCTGGACGTCAACCACAGCTTTGATTTTCTGCGCGTGTATCGCAATACCTTTGCCGATGAGGTCGAGCTTATCGATTCCGAATTCAAGAATGTCACCGGGTCGATCTTTGCGATGAACAAGGAGACCGATGATCTCGGCATCTACAATGTCGAAAACCTGCGCATTGAAAACAGTGTGTTTACCGACGTGCAGGGTGCCGTAGCGAATATCTACCGCGGCGGTACCGATGAGAGCACCTTCGGTCCAATTGTCACCGTGACGGGGAACACGCTGAGTAACGTGGGCATGGGCAGACGCAACAAGTCCGGCGCATCGATGCTGTTCCACGGTGTGCAAAAACTGGCTATCTCGGACTCCTCGTGGAACAACAGCGCTCCGCTCGAGCTGTACCTGACCAACGGTGAGCCGATCACGCAGATTCGCGATGTTGTCATGAAAGACACCCAGCCGATCCGTGCGAATAACACGGGATATGACGTCGACAACGTAACGTACAACTAGGATTCAGAACCCCACTGGACCAGCGCATCGCTTGTGGTCCGGGCAGCATTTGTGTTTTATGGCACGCCTGACCGACAACAAATCCCGGCCAAACCCGGTGCAAGGCAGTCAGGACTAGAAAACAAAATCTAGTGGGGGGTAATCCATGAAGCGACTGAGTCACTACGCCAGTCTTATCGCTGTGCTGACCTTGAGCACGGTCTCAACGCCGGTCAATGCGAGCGACATTGACAACATCATATTCTTCGGCGACAGCCTGTCAGACACGGGCAATTTCTGGTTCGCAACCGGTGGTGCTTTCCCGTCGCCGCCTTACTTCCAGGGAAGCAACGGCGCACCTCCGGAGTTTACCGCCGGCCAGTGGTCCAGCCCCGAAGGCCCATCGTGGCCGACACTCTTCGCGGCTCGATTCGGTCTCGCGGCAACACCTTCCTCCGTTGCAATGCCCACGTCCAATAACTACGCCTGGGGCGGTGCCAGGACCGGGATCAACACGGACCCGGGCGGTGTGCCCGGACTTGACCAGCAGGTTGCACTGTATGCGGCCAGCCTGGCCGGAAACCCGGCCGCGGAAGGAACGCTCGTATCGATCAT
>JBCCNM010000202.1:0-3923 GCA_039025835.1 Pseudomonadota bacterium
ACTTGGCAAGACGACGCTGGCAAGCTACGACATCAAGCTCTCCAACCCGGAACTGTTCGAGTTGCCCGCAGGCCCTGTCGGTTTCCTGGCCGGTTACGAGTTCCGGCGTGAAACCTACGTCGACGATCGCGATCCGCGCCTCGACGGCACGATTCGCTTCGAACGCGACACCGACGGCGACGGCATCCTCGATTTCGAGGGTGACTTTGAAGACGACACCTTCCCGTTCACGTCCGACGTCGTGAACTCGAGCCCGACGCCGGACGGCGCCGGCAGCCGCAAGACCAACTCGCTGTTTGTCGAGTTTGCGATTCCGGTGCTCGACAACCTCGACGTGCAGCTCGCGACACGATTCGAAGACTTCAGCGATATCGGTAATACGACGGTGTCACGACTGGCCTTCGGCTGGCGTCCAAACGAGGCGATTCTCGTTCGCGGTTCCTGGTCGGAAGCGTTCCGCGCGCCGAACCTGATTACCATCAACGAACGCATTATCTCTCGTTCAAACACGTTGAATGACTGGGTGTGCTTCTACGCGGAAGATCAGGGCGGCCTAGACGATCCGGACTGCGACTACTCGATCCAGCGTCGCGCACAGGGCAGCCAGGAACTGGTGTCGGAAGAATCCGACAACACGTCCATCGGTGTCGTTATCGAGCTGACCGACAACCTGACACTGTCAACCGACTTCTGGTCGATCGAGAAGGAAAACACCGTCGGCCTATTCGGCGAGGAAAACCACATCCTCTACGACCTGGTGCTGCGCATCCAGGATGGCACGGAAAATTGCGGTGACGGTGTGAACCTGGGTAACAGCGACATCGTGCAGCGTCTGCCGTTCGATCCGACGGATGTCGACACCAACAACGCCTTCCTCGCCGCCGGTATCTGCCCGGTCGGTGAAGTGATCGCGGTCGACGACGCTTACACCAACCTCGACACGCGCGAGCTCACCGGCTACGACATCGGTCTGTACTACGACATCGATACCGATATGGGTGAGTTCAGCTTCCGCTACAACGGCTCGTTCTACACCAAGTTCGAGCAGACCGCGTCCAGCGAGCTGTCCGTCACGGTACTCGAGGCACAGGCGTCGGATCCGACCCTGGTTTACCCGCTGGTCGGTCTCGGTGACCTGCTTGGCCTCGACGGCAACCAGGAGTATCGCCAGACGGCGACCGTGTCATGGCGCAAGGACAACATGCGGGCGTCGTTGCAGGGCTTCCGAATCAGCGGCTTTGACCAGCAGCTGTCCAACGGTGACCTGTTCGGTATCCCGTCGATGACGACCTTCAACACGCGCTTCGACTACCGCTTCGACGCCTTCGATGTCGATACCCGGGTCCGTTTCGGTATCAACAACCTGCGCAACGAGCGTGCACCGATTGCGGATGCGTCCTACGGCTTCTTCCAGGACGCGCATCGCGACTGGGGCCGCCACTACTACGTGGATGTCATGATCACGCTGTAAGCCGGCGCAACGCTGTGCATGGAGGGCCGGCCTTTGCCGGCCCTTTTTTATTCCCGCTCGACGTGGGTCGCGTAAGCCGCGCTGTCGGGACGCTCACCGGACAACCACGGTGTCGCCCACTCCACCCAGGACAAATCATCGAACTCCAGCACGACGCCGTTGTTGTCCGGGTTGCCGATGTCGAACAGCAAGCGAACCTCGCGGGTGCTGACCCGCGGCTGGTCGACGTGAAAGCGAAACGGCATCCAGCCCTCGGACACGGATTCCAGCTCACCGACGATCTCCGTTGGGCCGCGCTCCAGCGCCTCGCTTGTGCTGGCGCGCGTGGTGCGGCGCTGCAGCAGAAAAGTGATCGACGCCGCGCCATTTGCGCGGACGCGGCCGCTGAACGTGGTCGGCGTCGACGGCGTGTAGGCGCGCTGGAAGCCCTTCATGCCGACCCGCGCGCGGCCTGCGCCCGGCAGGATGCGAACCCGGTAGCTGCCTTCGACGGTGTCGGCGCGGCCACGGATCCAGTCGCGATCACGGGTGCCGAACTGGCCACTGCTGTCGAATTCACCGCTGCGCAAAATGTCGGTGCCGAGCCGATAGCGACCGGGCAGCTTGGCCGGGTAGTGAGGCCGCAACGGAGTCAGCCCAAGTTCGCGCAGGGATACGATGGCGCCGGCATCCGCGGGCACGGTCAGCGCCTCGGCATCGCAGCGAACGTCCGGCGTCAGCACCAGGTGCATGCCGCTGGACGCGAAACAGGTGCCCAGCGGTGCCGACACGCGGGCCAGGCGATGCATCACGGCATAACGCAGACTGCCGGTGGCCGGCACTGGCCGATAATCGTTGATGTGAATAGGCACGAGTTCAGCGCGGTGAAAGCGGCTGCCGTCCATCCATACGTACAGCAGCATGCCCAACTTCGTCGTCGGATAGGTCTGGTCAAACAGGAAATTGCCCATCGAGTAAGCGATTAGCTTGTCACGATACAGTTCGAGCCCCTGCAGCACGTGCGGGTGGTGTGCCACCACCAGGTCGGCACCGGCGTCCACGGCATGCCGCAGCTCGGTAAACACCGACATCGGCGGCTGTTCGGCGTATTCCAGGCCGCTGTGGTGCTGCAGCACGGCCGTCGCCACAGAAGGCACCGTGCGCAGATCCTCGCTGAAGACACTGACATTGCCAAGGGCGGCCCCGCCCTTGTCGCCTGCAGCCGCCTGCGACGGTGTGAAGTAGCCCGGCCAGCCGACGTAGCTCAGAAACGCGTACGGCTGACCAAAGATGTCGACCTCCGCCGGTCGGCGCGCCGAGGTCTCGTCAAGTCCGGCGCCCGAAGCGTCGAGGCCCGCTGACTGTATGGCGTCGAGCGTGGCGCGAATGCCGGCATCGGAAAAATCGTTCGTGTGGTTGTTGCCGAGCGCCGCGTAGTCGAAGCCGGCGTCGGCCAACGCCGTTGCCAGCCGCGACGGCGAGACAAAATTCACCGACTTCGGCAAGGCTCCGTCCGGCTCTGTGTCGGCGAGCACCGTTTCCACGTTCACCGACGCGTAGTCCGCCAGGCCGATGTACGGCCGCACCGGATCGAGCAGACGCCGCACATCGCTCTCCAGCGTGTCAGCCTGCACCAGCGTGTGTTCGCCGGTCGGCGGATTAAAGAAGCGGCGTGTCAGCATCGCATCGCCGGTGAACAACAGCAGTCGTCGCCCGGGCTTTTTCTCCACCAGGGTGATCGTTCCGAACAGGCCATTCCTCAAGTCAGTCGCCGCTATCGTGTGCACGAAAGCATAGTGTCCGTCGGCCGTTACACGCAGTCGCCGTGAACGATCGCCGTCACGCGGCAGGCGAAACCGACCGTCGGTGGTCACGGCGAGATCGACGCCATCGAGCGTAGCGCTCACCGATTCGAGAGAGCGTCCGGCATCACTGACAACCCGAGCGGCAAAGTCATCGCCCGACACCTGGGCCAGCGCCGCGATCGGCAGAAGGAAAAATATCGGGAGAAGTCGGGTAGTCACGCGCAGCCTCTGTTAGTGTGGCGGTCAGACGTTGTCGGCCGTTTGTCCGTCCGTCTTGAATGTCCGGGAGTAGCGGTAAACATGCACGTCAGTATTGTAGGCGCAGGCGTCATCGGCGTAACAACCGCGTACTACCTGTCGCAGCGGGGGCACCAGGTCACCGTGTTCGACAGCAAGTCGACGACCGGCACGGGCACCAGCTTCGCCAACGGCGGACAGCTCTCCTACACCTTTTCTGACGCGCTCGCGAGCCCGGGCTTTGTGAAGGCGATACCCGGGCTGCTCGCGCATCGTGACATCGGCGCTCGCATCCGCTTCAGTCCTCGCTTTCTTCGCTGGGGCCTGCTGTTTCTTGCCCAGTGCACCCGGCAGCGCAGTGACGCCAACACACTGACCACGTTTCGGGCAGCGCTGCGCTCGGCAAAGCTGATGCATGCGCTGCGTGAACA
>JBCCNM010000203.1:0-3923 GCA_039025835.1 Pseudomonadota bacterium
GCTGCGTGTTGGCCGGATAGTGGTGGTTAGACACGCGGCTGCCTAGGTTGAACATGCCCTTGTCGATCGGCAGACGATACATCAGGCCACGTCCGGGCAGGTGGAAGCCGCCCGCTTTGGCCATCGCATCAAAGATCTGTTCACAGTCCGTATCATCAGCAATCACCATCAACACTTCCTGCTCGTTGTCTTTGGTGATGCGCAACCAGCCGAGTCGATCACGCAAGCCGCGGCCCTCAGCGTAGTAAACAACGGGTCCGTGTGCGCCGGCATGAATCGCCGCCTTGGCCACCCGATCGCTGAGCTGGTGGCCCACGCTGCAGTAAATCGCGCTCAGTGTTTCCGACAAGCGATGTGCGTCTTCCGGGACCTCGCTCGCCACGTCCTTCAGATACTCAAAGCCGGAGCCGATGTAGGTTCTCGCGCAGGGTGTGCTGAATACAGCGCCCAGGGCCTGCTTGTGTAAACGCGCATCCACGATGACGCTGTTGATAATGCGGTCCACTTCCGTGGACGGCACCAGCAGTCGCAGCATGGTTTTCGAAGGGCTGATCGACGGCAGCCAGGATTTCCACCAGCTCTCGTGCAACAACGTGCCGCGCGCCGGTGAGGAAAACACACTGATGTTTTTCTCCCGCACCAGGTTTCGCGTAACCTGGTGAACCACCGGATCCGGCAGGATCGCAGTGACCATCGAAATGTCGTGTTTGGTATTGAACATGATCAGCGCGCCTCGAGCTCCGTGATGACCACGCCGAGTTCATCGGCGGTGTCCGCCTCTTCCTCGCCCTGGAAGGCCTTGCGTTCCTGATGCTGCGTGTAGAGCCCGACTGACAGCACGGTCAGAATCGGGCCGACTGAAGCCAGCGCGAGAATCCCGAACCCGTCGATCACGCCCGGCACATTCAGGCCGATGCCGAGTCCCATGGCCAGCACGAGCGGCACGGTGATCGGGCCGGTGGTGACGCCGGCACTGTCCCAGGCAAAATTCACGAAGCTGTCGGGTGCCCGCCAGGTGAGCGCAAGCACCAGCACATACGGCGGGATAATCATCCAGACCAGCGGCAGATTGAACGCCATTTTGACGACGCCGGCGCCGATGCCCAGGCCGACACCAACGGCCACACTCTGCATCAACAGTTTCTTGCGGAAGGCGCCGACTGTGATGCGTTCAACCGTCTCGCCCAAGGCATTCAATGCGGGCTCTGCGAGCGTCGCGCCGTAGCCCAAGAAGAACGCAAAGCCGATCGCAACCAGTTTGCCGATGTGCTCGCTGTCGAACAGCGCGGATTCGGCAAAGCTCTGTCCCCACGGCACAATCGAGGTAAACGCCAGCGGGATGTTGCTGCCGAGCTGACCGCCCAGCGGCGTCAGTCCGAGGGTGATGCCAAGCCCGAACAGGCCCATGCCAAACAGGGCGAATGCGATACCGGTGCCCACATCGCTGTCGCGCCCGAGGCGCTGCTTCAGGACCATGCGCAAAACGAAGAACAGGAAGATGCACAGCGGCACGATGGCGCGGAGCGCACCGACACCCGCGTTCTCAACCTGCTGAGCGACGGACAGCTCCGAGTCCCAGGTCTTGTCGCTGAACAGCTCGAACTCTCGCGTGTGGACTTTTTTCACCACCATCTGGTGATCGCGAACCACGATCTCACCGTCGATCAGTTCCGCCTGGCCGCCTCGCAGCTCGAAACTGTAGCCTTCCGGCATCGTGCCCGAGGCGACGAACTCATCGAACTCTGCATCGGAAATCGCAGCCCGCATGTCAGGGCGCTCAGCTGGAACCACACTCGGGGCGGCTTCCTGTACGACCTGGGCACCCTGGTAATGCTTGGCGCCGTAGTAATCGCCGGAGGTGTAGTGATACAGCGCCAGCAGCATAACCGCGATGATCGGGAACAGTGACGCGAGTGTGACGATACCGAAGCCGCCGTTGCCCTCACTGCCGGAACCGCAGTTCACCACGCGACAGACCCCAATGCCCAGCGCCAGCACGAGAGGCACCGTCACGGGGCCCGTCGTCACCGCGCCGCAGTCCCAGGCCAGGCCGAGCACGTCGCGCAGCGCGGGCACCTGGTTAAACAGGTAGGACATAAGCAGCAGGAACACGACGATGGGAATCGCCAGGTACTTCAGCGGCCAGCCGTGGAAAAAGCGCAGCACACCGAGCATGACCGCGAGGCCGACGCCGACGCCGACGCTCGCCACAAGCTGTCCGGAAAAATCGTTCAACAGGCTATACAACAACGGTGCCTGATCAGGCGAAACCCCGCTGCCGGCGGCCTTGAGCACGGCAATGGCCGGTTCGGCAAACGTTGCGCCGACACCCAGCATGAAGGCGAAGCCGAGGATCACCGCCATACTGCTCTTGCGCGGCAACATGCTGCCAATCACCTCACCCAGCGGCATCAGGCCGAGACGCAGCCCTTCCATGAAGAACATCAATCCGACCACCACGACAAAGATGCCCACGGCGATCATCAATGAATAGACGATTGGCAGGTTCAGAACGAAAATCTGAAACGCAATCAGGTACAGCACGATGAACCAGACACCCTCGAGCTGGCTTACGAAATTGCGCTTCACGTACGGCCACAGCACCCGAAATGAGTCGCGCAGGCCGAGGTTGAACCGCTCGGGTTGTGTTGACGGTGAGTTGTGCATAGTCCCTGAACTTTTACAGCGTCTAGGGGACGCCATCGGCAGGTTGAGGGATTTATTAAGTTAATTTGCGAAAAGAATGGTCTCGCTGACCCCGAAATTGGCTACCGAGACCGTGCCCTTACCCTAAAGCGCCGTGTGAACTCACCGGGCGAGAACGGGCGTCATTCAGTCTTTGGAGATTTCGGGGAAGTAGCGGTACAGGATGGACACCGCGCCGTTTTCGTCGACAACGCGGATACGCGGCAGCAACGCATTGGAGGCCCAGAACTTCCACGCGGGCGGTGGTGTCGTCGATTCAAGTATGACGGTTTTTCCGTTGAACCGGTCGACGCCGTGCGGTGACCACGGCGGTTCACTGCTCAGGACGAGCGATCGATCGCCGTTGGAGTCGATCTCGATGACCTCGCGATTGCCGTAGTAGGCGAACAGCTGTCGGTCGCCGTCGATCGCGAGGTCGAAGACGATGTTGGCGCCGTTGAACGGCAGCCCAGGTGGATCGCTGATCCGCAACGGCGCAGCCAGCCGCTGCACGACCCCGTCAGGCTGGATACGAAGGACCGTATCGTCGATGACGGCCAGCAAGGCACCCTCGGCCGCCGCGGCCAGAAGGCGAACTGACCGCAGGTCTGTGGTAACACCAGATCGGTCGAGTGCATCGGAGATATGGCCGGAGAGCGCCGGATTGTCGATGGCGATCAGAGCGCCGTTGTGGGCGAACACCACCTGGCCCTCGTCATCGACAGCAAACGGGTCAGCGGCAAAGTCGTCCGGCGCAGAAAACCGGATCAACAGTTCAGGACCTGTATCGGCTGACAAATGCCAAAGGCGCGTTCGATACGGCGCTGTGCCGACGCGTTCAGCCGCGTAAATCTGACGCGACGGGCTGCGAGCGAGGATCAGGTCACTGGGATCCGACGATGCGATGAGCACCGCTTTCGCCGACTCGGCCCCGGCATCGATGCGGTACACGCAAGCCACGTGACCGTCGCCGTCGATTGGACAGGTAAAGGTGAAATAGACATTGCCCTGAGCGTCGACGACGAGCCCGCCCCACGGGTGCGCCAATGCGGCCGTCGACACGGCAAGTGAGGCCAGCAGTGCGAGCAGCGGGCGGAGATACCGGCCGATGCACAAGCTACTAGTCCTCGGTGCCCACCGATTTGAAGTCGACGCCGAGTGAACGCAGCTTGCGATACAGGTGGGTGCGCTCCATGCCGACGCGCTTCGCCAGGCGACCGACCTTGCCGTCGCACAAC
>JBCCNM010000204.1:0-3859 GCA_039025835.1 Pseudomonadota bacterium
CTGCTGACCCGCGACATGCTCGTCGAGGAAGTCTGGGACGGCCGACCCACCGCCGACGATCCCATTAACCGGTCCCTGTCGTTGCAGCGCAGCGATCTCGATGATCGCAACACCCCGCATAAATACGTTGAGACCGTTCCGCGCCGCGGCTACCGGCTTGTCGTACCGGTGGAACCGCTGTCTGAAGAGCCGCCGTATGAAGAGACGCCGCCGCCGCGAATTTCGGCCACGTCGGTCGTGCGTATCCTGTTTATTGCCATGGTGATTGTGGTCGCCGCCTTCACGATCGAGCGCACGCTGAACGGCCCTGTCGCTGAGCCGCCCGAGTCGATCGCTGTGCTGCCCTTCTCGACGATGTCGGTGGAGACCACACCGGAGTATCTTGCGGTTGGCTTCAAGGAGGAGCTCGTCGACTTGCTGCACAACGCAGGTCCCTACGTCGTCAAGAGCAGTAATGTGCCTTACGAGGGTGAATCCACCGACGTGGCGGATCGCCTCGATGTCGACAACATCGTGACCGGCAGTGTGCAGGTCATCGATGATCGCGTGAAAATTTCCTACGAGGTGATCGACGGCGGCTCCGGCACCGTCGTCGCGGTTGGCAACCTGACCGGCAACATGGCCGGCTTGTTCGAGTTGCAGGAGCGGGTCGCCAGCCAGGTGCATGAGGATCTGCTTGGAACCACGCCGTCCACACGCATCGAAACGCGCCGGCCGCCGGATCCGGCGGCATACATGAGTTACATGCGTGGCCTGTACGCATTCGAAAACCGGATCGAGCCCGGCAACCTGGAACGCGCGATCGGCTTTTTCGAGCAGACCACCACACAGGATGCAGGATTTGGACCGGCCTACATACGCCTGGCGAACGCCTATGTCCTGCTGCCCGACAATGCGCTGGTGGACGCGGATGCGGCGCTCGACAAAGCCATGACAGCCGCCGAGCGTGGCAAGGCGCTCGACGATGACCTGCGCGGCCCCGCCAGCGCGGTGATCGGCTTCGTTCACGCGCAGCGTCGCGAATGGCAGGCTGCCGAGCAGTTTTTCCAGATGGCGATGCAGTCACGGGTCATCGATGCCAACGCACACCACCTGTACTCGCGCATGCTGTCCAGTGTCGGTCGCCTTGACGACGCCACGCTGCAGGCGCGGCGCGCGCATGAGCTGAACCCGACATCAGCCACCATCACCAGCCGGCTCGCCCTGATTCATGCCTGGCTCGGCAGCAACGACGAGGCGCTCAAGTACTTCGACATGGCCAACGAGCTTGGCGCCGGCGGCCCGACTCACTACCTGGGATACGCCATCCTGTTGTATCGCACCGGCGAGCTGACCGATGCCAAGGTCGCGACCAATGCGGGCCTTGCCGGCACCGGCATCAGCACCGCGTGGATCGACCCGGTTGTCGCCGCGCTGACGGATCCGTCACAGCGGGACGCTGCTTTGGCCGTCGTGAATACCGAGGCTGCAGAGGGCCGCCTGTCGCTGCAGATCGAGGTCATTGTGCGCAGTCTGCTCGGCGACACCGAAGGGGCCATGCAGGCGAGCCAGCGCCTGACGTCACCGACCCGCTACCCGTTCGCGCTGGACGTGTTGTGGATTCGGGAGCTGGATGCGCTGCGTCGGCACGAGGCGTTTCCCGGCCTGATGACGGCGCTCGGCATTTCGACCTACTGGGAGTCGACCCGCTGCGCGCTGGACGACGCCCGGGTGAGCTGCACGTCCTGACCCGCGCGCCGCGGCGTTACTTCAACGCTGTGTGCCAAACGGTTAATCAGCGCTGACAGGACGGCGGAGCATGCGCGGGCGGACATTGCGTCCGCCCGCTGTTGTGTTACGAACCTCGGATTTCGTTGTGTTGCCTCAGTTCGTCAGCATTTTGGTACTAGGCCTTGGCGTCCGCCGACTTCGAAGATTGCACTTCGGTTTCCCATTTCTTCGTGACGAGCCCGATAAGTAGCAGGATCACGCCGAGAACTACGCTGACCTTGACGATCTGCAGATAGAGCCCCGGCATCTCGGAGACGTTTTCGGGATCGAAGTTGCCGGCAAAAATGCCGGCAATGATATTGCCTATTGAATAGGTCAGCACAAAGACACCCATCATTTGCCCGATAAACCGTCGCGGCGAAAGCTTGCTGACCGCGCTGAGTGCAACCGGGCTCAATACCAACTCACCGACCGTATGCACAAAATACGTCATGACGAGCCAATAAGGCGCTGCCTTCAAACCTGATGCCGCGATGTGGGCGGCGAAGTACATGATGATGAAGCCACTTGCCATGATGATCAGGCCAACGGCGCATTTGATGCCGTAAGCCGGCGACACCATACGTTTACCGAGCCAGACCCAAAACGCCGCGAAGAACGGGGACAGAATGATGATGAACGTGGAATTGGCGTTCTGAAGCCAGGTCGTCGGAATCTGGAATGTCCCGATCATGCGGTCCGTGTAATCACGACCAAACAGGTTCAATGATGAGCCGGCCTGCTCAAATCCAGACCAGAACACGGCCGAGGCAAGACAAACGACCACCAACGCCCCCATACCTTTTTTCTCGATCGGTGACAGCTGACCGAAGACGAAAATCGCGCCGAAATAAAGGATAAAGAAAAGAACGAAAAGAGCAGCGACGTAACGCGCGACGGCGACCGGATCAATCGACACGACCTGGAATATCAACAGGGCGGTCAGTATGGAGAGCGTTACCAGAAAGCCGGCGATAAAGAGCCAGGCGGTGCGAGCACCCGAGGGTGACAACGGCTGGTTGGGTTGAGCGCCTTCACCCTTCAGATTGTTGGACGTGTAGTAGAACTGTATTAACCCGAGTGCCATACCGATGGCTGCGGCGCCGAAGGCCCAGTGCCAGCCAACGTTTTCCGCGAGGTAGCCGCAAACCGTGTAGCCAATGACGGAGCCGATGTTGATTCCCATGTAGTACAGGGCGTAACCACTGTCGCGGCGGACATCGCTGGCCGAATACAGCTGGCCTACGAGTGCGCCGATGTTGGGTTTCAGCAAACCGGTGCCAAGGACAACCAGGACCAGGCCCACATAAAAGGTACTCTCGTTGGGAATGGCGAGAACGATGTGGCCGCACATGATGATGATGCCGCCGTACCAAACCGTGCGCTGACTGCCGATCAGTCGGTCCGCGATCCAGCCGCCCGGCAGCCCCATGAAATAGACAAACGCCGTGTACAGCGCGTAAATCGAGGTCGCAGTAACGACCGTCAGCTCGAGGCCGCCCGACATCATTGCTTCGGTCATGAACAGCACGAGCAGTCCGCGCATGCCGTAATAACTCATGCGCTCCCACATCTCCGTGAAGAACAGGGTCCTTAAGCCTTTCGGGTGTCCAAAAAAGGCGGTATCGCCAGCGTCGGCGGCAACGGTGTTGGAGTCCGAGGCAGTCGTATCGGTCATAGTGATCTCTCAAAGATGGCTGCGCGCAACCTGTCAGGCGCAGTTTGTTATTTTTCTCGGCCGGACCCCCCATCCGCGCCGTAAGGCCTTGGAAAATACCTTATTCCAGCCGTAACTTTCTACTGGCGGGAAACCGCCTTAACGAGTAGGGGGTCGGGCGAAACGGTCGTGTCAGGCCTGCTCGCCCTCAGTGACGGGATCTTCGTCCGCCTTGCGTTTTGGAGAGAACAGTCGCGACATCAGGATGCCTAGCTCGTACAGCAGGTAGACCGGGACGGCGAGCAGCGTCTGGCTGATGACGTCCGGCGGCGTGAGGAACATGCCGATGACGAAGGCACCAAGGAACACATAGGGCCGCACGCTCTTGAGTTTTTCCACCGACACGAGGCCCGTCCAGACCAGCAACACCGCAGCAATCGGCACCTCGAAGGC
>JBCCNM010000205.1:0-3858 GCA_039025835.1 Pseudomonadota bacterium
CTTCCTGACCACGGCGGAAAACCGCAGCGGCACCAGCCGTCGTGACGGCGTCGAGGTATCGGGCAACTGGATGGCGAGCGACAGTCTCGACCTCGGATTTCACTACACCTACACCGACGCGACCGATGACACCGCACGGGAAGTGCGTCGACCGAAACACGCCGGTGGCCTCTCCGCGAGCTTGTCCGGCTTCGATCAGCGCCTGCAGACGACGCTGAATGCCGACTACGGCGGTACACGCCTCGACACCTTCTTCCCGCCGTTCCCGAATCCGTCTGAAGTGGTCACGCTGGATGCCTACTGGCTGGTTGATCTCGCCGTGCATTACCGCGTGAACGACAAGCTCCGCGTGTTCGCCCGCGGCACCAACCTGCTGGATGACGATTACGAGCAGGTCTTTGGTTACCAGACACTGGGTCGCGCCGTGTTTGCCGGGGTTCGCTTTAATTTCAGCAATTAAGGTGTCGGGCATGAAGAAACTGCTTGTTGCACTCGTTTCCGTGTTGCACCTTGTGCCACACCCGTTCGGTGTTTCGCCGGTGGGTGCCATGGCGCTGTACGCCGGTGCGCATGCGCCGGCGAGCACGGCCTGGCTGGTACCCGTGGCACCACTGACGCTGGCAGCCCTGCTGTTCGGCTTCTACGACCCGATCGTTATGGCCTTCGTGTTTGGCGGCTTTGCACTGGCGAGCTTCGTCGGACGATGGCTGCTGCGTGACGGTTGCAGCTACGCTCGCTTTGCCGCCGCTGTCGGCCTTGGCGCCATCGTGTTCTTCCTCGTGTCGAACTTCGCCATGTGGCTGGTGGGCATGTACCCGCAGACACTGACCGGTCTCATCCAGTGCTACATCAACGGCCTGCCCTTCCTGCTGAAGGCCGTGCTGGCAGACGCTGCGTATTGTTTTGTGCTGTTCGGCCTGCACGCGCTGATCGACCGAGAACAGCGAGAGCCGGTGATCGCTTGAGGGTTGTCACACTGTTGCCCAGTGCCACAGAGATCGTTTGTGGCCTGGGTTTGCAGGACCAGCTCGTCGGCGTCTCGCACAGTTGCAATTTCCCGGCGGCGATCAACCAACTGCCGACGGTCACGTCCACACATGTGCCGTTTACGGCAAGCAGCGAGACCATCGATAACTACGTCCGTGAGCACCTGAGCGGCCACGAAGCGCTGTACGACCTGGATGTCGCCGCACTCGAGTCGCTGCAGCCGGACGTTATCGTGTCGCAGGCACTGTGTGATGTCTGCGCCGTCGCCACCGGTGACGTCACCGCCGCGCTGACCGAGCTGTCGTCAAAGCCGACTCTGATCGACCTGACGCCGAACACACTCGACGATGTGTTTGACGACATTCGCCGCGTCGGCGAAACGCTGGACTTACCAGATCGTGCGACAGCACTGGTCGCTGACCTCAAAGCACGCTGCGAGCGACTGGCAAGTACCCGTATCGACCGCCGCCCGAGGGTCGCGTTTCTCGAGTGGTTGATTCCGCCGTTCAACGGCGGGCACTGGAACCCGGAGCTGGTCAGACTGGCCGGCGGCGTTGACCTGCTTGGCGCTCACGGCCAGCCGTCGTCCTCGCAGGACTGGGCGCAGATCGCTGACGCCGATCCCGACCTTATCTTCATCGCCTGCTGCGGATTCCGCGTCGAGCGAGCGCTCGAGGATGTCGAGCAGTTGCAAGACCACCCCGTCTGGCAGTCTCTTCGCGCGGTGCGCGACGGGCGAGTCTTTGTCACCGACGGCAACGCTTATTTCGCCAGCCCGGGACCGCGACTGATCGACGGGCTCGAGGTGCTGGCACACGCTTTGCACCCGACGATTCATCCCAGGCCTGACGCCGCGCCGCTGGTCCGAATCACGTGACCGGCAAACGGCGCGTCCTGTTGTCGTGGAGCTCGGGCAAGGACTCGGCGTGGACGCTGCACACATTGCGACGGGATCCGGATGTGGAGGTTATCGGCCTGATCACCAGTTTCAACCAGGCCGCCGATCGCGTCGCCATGCACGCCGTGCGTCGGACACTGGTCGAGCGACAGGCGGCGGCGCTCGGACTGCCTCTGCACGCCGTGGAACTGCCGTGGCCGTGTTCCAATGCGCAGTACGAATCGGCTATGCAAGCAGCGTTCGATGCGCTCGCAGGCAGCTTTGACAGCGTGGCCTTCGGCGATCTTTTTCTTGAGGACATCCGTGCGTACCGCGTCGCGCAGTGTCAGCGGTGGAAACTGACGCCGGAGTTTCCTGTCTGGGGGCAGGATACAACGGCTCTTGCGCAATTGATGATCGAGAGCGGCATCCGCGCGGTCCTGACCTGCGTGGATCCGCAACAGTGTCCTCGAGAATGGGCCGGCCAGCCGTTCGATGCGGCGCTGCTCGACGCCCTGCCCGCATCGGTTGATCACTGCGGTGAAAACGGCGAGTTCCACAGTTTCGTTGTCGACTCGCCGGACTTCGCGCACCCGATAGCGGTTCGGCACGGTGAGGTGGTCGAACGTGACGGCTTCGTCTTCGCCGACCTTGAGCCCGCCTGAGAACGGCAAGCTGCTGCCAGCCGTTACACCCGCGAAACCTCTGTGATACGGTGAGCGAGCGCGCGACCTGCACGACCTTGAACCAAGCCATTCGACGTACCGTGTGAGTAAGGGAGACCGCTATGCGACACAGCGCACTGATTCTGATCGGCCTGCTGTTGCTGACCCCGGCCCGGGCCAGCGATGTTGACACCTTCAAAGCTGCATGGAGTGCCTACGATGCGGCGATGCAGACGGACGACACGCAGCAACGTGTGGACGCCGCCCGGGCCGTCGTCGACGCCGGCAAGGTGATTTTCGAGGAAAGTGATGAGCGCCTGACAACCATCACGCACAACTACGGGATCGCGCTCGCAGACCACGGCGACAAGGAGCAGGCGGCAGAAGCCTACAAGGAAGCCCTCCGACTCGGGGAAATCGCGTTTGGCAAACAGAGTGGCAAACTGATTGTCATCCTGTCAGACCTTGCCGACTCGAAGGCCGAAGTCTATTCACCCGCAGCGCAGATGAAACACTATCGTCGGGCCTTGAAAATTGCGGAAGCCGAATTCGGCAAACAAAGCATTGAGTACGCGGACCTCGCCTTTCGCAGATCACACAACGTCTACACCATGTCGCGGTCCACTGCAGCTCAGAAGGACATGAAGGTCGCCAGGGAAATCTACGCGTCACTGCCCGAACCCCGCACGCAAAACGTGGCTTTGTCCGACTACTTTCTCGGCAGGATGGAATTCAGCGCCTACAACTATCGTCGATCCAGTGAGCATCTCGAACTCGCGCTCGACGGTTTCTCGGGACCGGACGATTCATCGCAGAAGCAAGCGCTCCGACTGATGACCCGCGCGCTGCTGGTGCAGACGTACGAAAGTCGCGGACTCAGTGAGGACGCCACCGAACACTGCATCGCCATCGGGCGAGACACGCAGTTCAGCCCCGATCAGGACTACGCACCGATCTTCCGGATTGCGCCGGTGTATCCGGCGAGCATGTTGAGTGCCGGCAAAATGGGTTACGTCGACCTGGAGTTTACCGTCACCGAAAGCGGCTTTGTCGAGGACGTCACGATCATCAATCGGGTGGTTGACGGCAAACCGAAAGAGAGACGCAGTGATTTCGATAAAGCGGCTCTCGATGCGGTGCAAAAGTTTCGTTACGCCCCGCGCTTCGTAGACGGCAAGGCGGTGGCTTCCAGCGGCGTGCAGACTCGAATCAGTTTCAAGATCGAAAGCTGAGCAAAGCGCCGGCCACCCGAGACAGGGGCATCACACTGTGTGAGCGCGCCGTCGATTACGGTGAGCGCAGGATGCCTTCCATCTTTTTACCCCGTGC
>JBCCNM010000206.1:0-3857 GCA_039025835.1 Pseudomonadota bacterium
ACAGGGACCGAATCGCTACATGCGCGGCTTAACGATGTATGCGAAAGCCCGCAAAGCCGCCGAGGATCTCGGCGTCGAGTTCACGTGGAAACTGGCGGTGGTTGAAGAAGCCGGTCACGTGAATGCGCAGATGGCGAAGGCAGCGGCGACGTTTGTGGAGTAAACCACGAGCCGACAGGCGGGCATCAACCTGAAATAACCACCTCATCGTCCACGGCGAGTGTGCCTGCGCGCGACACACGCGCGTAAACACCGAAGTTCAAGTCTGCCTTTCGACCAATCTGGGTGAGGATCTCCGGGTCCCGTGGCAAACTACGCTGTGCAAGAGTGGTCATCACGCAGCGCTCCGTTTTCGACGTCACGTCGAAGGCCACGGAACCGGCGGTCAGTGTCTTTCCCAGCCAGTCGTTTTCAACTGGGCCATTGCCAGCACAATCGATAACCACATTCGACCTGAAACGCAGCGCATCAACCTGTGACGATGGCAGAATCGACTGCAGCCAGTTTAGCGACGCCGTGCTGATGATGTGGATCGCGCCATCGTCAAAATGCGAAACGTCGGTCTCGCGTTTGACCGTTACCGGCTCGCCAACGATGTCGGACACGCGGTTGTGAATGTCCGGATCTTCTGCGGACAGCTCATCCCCGTTTGGAAAGACTATACGTGTGTCACCCTCGTTAATGCGGGCCTGCATGTTGAACAGGTTCGGAAGTTTCGCAAACCGCCGCGTTTCCTTGTGGCTGCCCAGCTTGCCCGCGGCGTCGGTGACGGCGTACAGCCGATCGCCATCAACGCCGCGAATGCCGATGCTGAGACGATCCACGCGTTCGCCGAGCAGAGACTTCACGGGAAATCGGTACAGGGCGCTCACCCGCACGATGGGTGGTGCATTCCATGCCATGCCTTCGGCCTCCGTTCGCCTTGCGATGAGTGCATCAAGCTTCTAGGCTAGCGAAAAAAAGAAACGGAGGGAAAACGATGCGCTACCCGTTGTGCTTGACCGTGTTCGTTCTGTTGGCTGGGCCAGTTCTTGCACAGTCGGATGACCCTCGAACCTCGGATAACGCGGCCGCTCTGGATGACCAGATGCTCACCGCCTTTGTGGACGGGGTTGTCGCCGCCTACCGGGATGCGCACGCTGCGCCGGGCTACACCGTTGCGGTCGTGCGGCCGGATCGGGTGGTGCTCACCAAGGGTTACGGACTGTCGGATATCGAGAACGCCACACCGGTCGATCCGGCCGCAACGCGGTTCCATGTGGCCTCGATTTCGAAGACGTTCGTCTGGACGGCGGCAATGCTGCTGGTGGACCGCGGCGAGCTCGATCTCGACCGGGATGTGAATGACTACCTGACACGTTACACCGTGCCGGAAGGTAATCGTGCGCTGACCGTCAACGACCTGATGACGCATAGCGCCGGTCTTGAGGAGTCGTTCCGCGTCTGGATGCCCAGCAATGCATCGTTGCCGCTGCCGGAAGCCATGGCGGCAACCGAGCCGTACCAATACTTTGATCGAGGCGAAAACGCCGCCTACTCAAACTGGGGGTCCAACCTGGTGGCCCTGGTCATCGAAGACATCACGGGCGGGACGTATGAGGATTTTCTGTATTCGGAAATACTCGTACCGCTGGGCATGACGACGACCGTGTTAAACGAAGCCAGCCCAAACGCCGACGATTCGTCGATGCCGATCTCGAAAAATTACCGGGTCAGTGGTGGCGATCCCGAGGAGGTCGAGCAGATCGACCTTGGTGCATTTGCGCCGATCGCCGGCATGACGACAACGGCGGTTGATATGGCCCGCTGGATGCGCTTTCACCTGAATCGCGGCGAGCTCGACGGCGTCCGCCTGATGAGCGAGGCAACGTATGCGCAAATGCGATCGGCAACCTTTGACCGGGTTCCCGGCTCCGGCGTTCGTGCACACGGTTTTGCCGACGTGCCGTATCGAACCGTGCGTTACTACGGACACTCAGGCTCCATTAATGAATTTCTGTCCAACCTGGTTCTGGCGCCTGAACTCGACCTGGGTGTGTTCATCTCGCAGAACGCGGCCGACTCGTTCGATCCGCTGCAGGGCGTGCCCACCCGGGTGATGGATCGTGCGCTGCTGGCGCAGGGTGCACCTGACTACCTGCTACGGCCCGCACCGACCGAGGAAGACAGAGAGATTGCGAAGGGCATTGCCGGCAGCTACCTCTCGACCCGACGGTCGTTTGTCGGACTCGAGAAGATCACGACGGTGTTCTTTGGCAGCTTTGACGTGACCGCCAACGACGGCTACCTGACGGTTGGCTCAAGCGAAGCGCCGTTTGTCCGGATTGGTGAAGGGCTTTGGGAGAATCGCAACGGTGCGCGTCTTGGCGTTGTTCGCGATGATGCCGGTAACGTGGTGCGACTGATCGGACCATCAGGAGCAACCGACTCGCTGCCGGTCACGTTCTGGACCAACCCCAGCATGCTGCTCGTGAGCGTTGTAGCCGTTGTCCTTTTTACGCTGACAACGTGGCTCGGATTTTGGCGACGAGTGCGCCACGTCCGGGAAACCACGACGTCTGGTCGCAGGCTATCCTGGCTCGCACTGGCGGGAATAGCACCGTTGATTGTCTTTGGACTTGTTGCCAGCCAACTGACGGCCGTGGCTGACATGGGCTTCGCAGAATTCGCGACAACCTGGCCCGCGCCGCTGCTCTACCAGCTGGCCTATGCGGCCACACTGCTGCTGGTATTCGGCGTGGTCATGGTGGTGTGTGTGCTGCCCGCGTGGCGAAGTAGCGCCTGGTCGACCTGGCGCCGACTGCATTTTACGGCCTATGCAGCCGCGTACGGCTTCCTCGGTGTGATGCTGGTGAACTGGGGCATAGCACCCTATATCCCGGGATTAACCACGTGAGACAGGAGTAGCGACAAACTTGTGACCGTTCTTTTTGGATTGGACGGACACAAGTCGGCATCCGAAGGAGGGCATGATGAGCGACAATCTCGCAGACGTTGAGGCCGCACTGAGACAGTACGGCACAGCGTGCAACGAAGGAGATTTCGAGGCATGGATCGCCTTGTGGGACCAGGAAGGCCGGCAGATGCCGCCGGATGCGCCGACCCGAATCGGCGTTGCGGCCATCGGCGAGGCGATGAAGCCGGTGTTTGACGCGCTGAACATTGAATTTTCATTCAACAGCGTGGATGAAGTGACGGATCTCGGCGACGTGGCACTAACGCGTTGCACCTACTCCATCTTCGCCACACCGAAAGACGGCGGTGAGCGATTCCCCGTCATGGCAGACGGCAAGGCGCTGACACTGTTCCGACAGCAGGCCGACGGACGCTGGAAAATCCTCTTCGACTGCTTCAACGCGAGTACGCCGCCAAACGTCTAGCAGCCGAAAGCTCTTCAAGCCGGACGATTGAACTATTGGTCGCCGACGCGCGACTAATGGGTTTCCTGCGCCACAAGAACAACAACGGCATGCGAGCAGTCCCGCAACCGGGTCCGGAAGGCCGCGGGCGCCCAAGCTGGCTGCGCTACCTGTCAGCCTGTGCGGCGTCGTTGCTGGTCACTGGCACCATCGTGTTTCTGATGACCCGGCTCATAACCCCCATCGGTGGCGATCCCGTTGTTGAAGAGCTGTTGATCGAACTCAGCCTGCCCAGAACCCTGCCGCCGGTTGTGCCGCGCGAGGTGGAGATATTTGAACTGCCCCCGCGGCCGGAACAATTACCGGAGGTGCCGCAATCAGTGGGCGCTCCGACAGACCTGTCGCAGAGCACCGACGACCCGGACGACGATGAGGAGGAGGTGCGGCGGTTCACCGACTGGCAAGCGGTGGCGAGATCGGTAGCACGAGACTTGGGTG
>JBCCNM010000207.1:0-3850 GCA_039025835.1 Pseudomonadota bacterium
AGCCGCTGCAGGGATCCAGCCGCGTCAGGGAAGTGGTGTACAGCCTCCTTGATGAGTATTCGGTCAACGCGTTCTCCGCGCCGTGAGAACCGGTCGGCATCCTCGACCAGCGTTTCGATCTGCGAAGACTCATTGAGTGTCTTCAGCATCGACGGCGATGGGTCGACGACCTTAATCGGGTGGTGCAAATCAATTCGTTGCAGCAAGGCCTTGGCGAAGATTCCTGTGCCCCCACCGATGTCAGCGATCCTGCTTGCTGGTTGCGGTTGCAAATGCTGCACGATCAGGTCGGTCATGCTGTCAACGCTGGATTGTGTTTCGGACCACAGCGCATCGTAGGATGCCGCAAGCGTCTCGTAGTGGCTGTTCGTTGAAACCAAGTTGGCGCTCCTCTCATGCCACAGTGTACAACTCCGGCGTGTCTCTCCAACACCTGTCACCGGGCGTCGATCGACGCCGGGCGGTGCTTCGGTTCACTGAGCGAAAGCACGCCGGCAAAAATAGTGGTGCGCGCCTGCATTGCTGTGAATAATGCGCGAGACCATTATGAGCCAAGACACGCCAAACGATTGCCTGAACTGCGGCTACGCCCTCCCGTCCCACGCGAAGTATTGCCCGGCGTGTGGGCAAAAAGTGCTTGCCGATGAAGACCGGCGCCTCGGCAAGCTGATAAAGGACGCCGCCGCCGAGATTACAGACTTAAGGGGCCGCGTCCTGCCGTCATTCGGCTCCTTGCTTTTCTACCCCGGTTACCTGGCGCGAAACTACCGATTGGGTCGACGCAAGGGCTACGTCTCGCCGGTCAGCCTGTTCCTGTTCGCCAACGTGATCTACTTCCTGTTCCCCGTCCTGTCTGATTTCCAGATCGACCTTGTGGACCAGATTTCGCTGCAACCGTACAGTGTATGGACGGAGGCCATTATCAGTAACGCGATGGGCGTGGAGTCCGCACTCGCTGCCTGGCGAGAGGGCAGTGCCGATTTCCGGGCGCTCGCCGACCAATACTCCCTGAGGGCGGCGGATATTTCGAAAGCGATCATCGTTGTGCACGTGCCGTTTCTGGCGCTGGTTACAGCGTTGCTGACGTTCGATCTGAAGGTTCGCTTTGTGGATCACGTCGTGCTGGCGTTGCACTACATGGCCTTCATCATGCTCTGGTTTGTGGTCGGCCCGAAGATCGTAATTCCGCTTATCGATGTGCTGTTGTCGCCGTTCATGGACGATCCACCGTCGTGGCGAATCGGCTTCGGCCTCACCATGTTGTATGCGCTTTTCATGTTTCGCATTGCCTTCGACATGCCGTGGTGGCGCGCCATCGTGACCGGAGCGATTTTCCTGCTGGCCTACGGGCCGGTGCACTCGCTGTTCCGGTTGGTTCAGTTTCTGGTGGTGTTTTACACGCTCTGATCCACGGGGATTGCGCGCCCTGAATCTTGTCAGCACCGATTGGATGGCTGAAAGATCAATTTAATCAGCCACTTGCGGCACTGAGACGCGGCCGGCGACGGCGTTGGCCGTCGCCCCCTGCTGTCCGCCTCACCGGGCAAAAGCCCCGGTTCTGTGGCGACGATGCAACATAAACCCGTGGTGAATCACCGCCAATTTCCAAGGCTCGCGCCTCGGGACTGCGGCTTCCTGTGGCCACTCGGCAACAAATTTTGCTTTCAAACGATAAACGTAGTTAGAATGAGAATCATTCTCTTTTACAACTGGAGGAAAACGCTGTGTCTTCCAAAACAAGCAACGCACGACAAAACATCTATCGGCGGGGTTCGCTATCCGCTCTCGCTATCGCCGTCATGATGGCGTCCGGCGCCAGCTGGGCGCAGGAAAGCGATGACGAAAACGACGCCGAGTTTCTCGGTGAACTGACGCTCGGTACCAGCAAACGCGCCATCCAGACCGATACGGCCGAGGCCAAGACGGTGATCGACCAGGCGGAAATCGACGATCGGCAGGCGAACACCATTGCCGAGCTGGTTGACTCCGCGCCGGGTGTACAGCTCGTCAACGGCTCCACGCCGACCGGTTCCGGCCTGAATATTCGCGGCTTCGGCGCCAACGGCACATTCGGAACCGATCAGAAGGTCGCGATCATCATCGACGGCGCGACCACGGGCGCCGAGGAGCTGTACCGCATCGGCAACCAGCTGTTCACCGATCCCTACCTGTACAAGCGGGTTGAGGTCATTCGCGGCACGATGGGCAGCTTCGAGTACGGCTCCGGCCTGGTTGGCGGTACCGTTCGCCTCGAGACCAAGGACGCGTCCGACTTCACCGGTGGTGAGACCGGTTTCGCCCTGGGCGTAACAGCGGGCTACTTCAACAACCGCGACGGTTACAACACCTCGCTGACGGCCGCCTATCAGGCGTCTGAGAATGTCGAGCTGCTGGCGAACTTCTCGTACCGCGAGCAGATGAACCAGCAGGACGGCGACGGTGAGTTCATTGGCAACAGCGCCTTCGACCTGCCGTCGTTCCTGCTGAAAGCGCGTGTCGGATTCGGCGAGTCGCACTCGCTGATGGCGAGCTTTACCCAAAGTGAAACGTCCGAACGTGACGTGCCTTACGACACCTTCTTCACCACAACGGATGCTTTCGGCAACGTGGATCGTGACACAACGTCACAGACCTTCACGGCTGTGTACACCTACGACCCGTTCGACAGTGACCTGATCAACTTCGATATTGCGCTGACCTACGCCAACCAGGAAATTGATGGTGCCTATGTTCCGGGCAGCTCCGCACTCGAAAGCAATCCGTTCTTTGGTCCTGTCGTCATCGAACTCGGTGATGCTGATCACCAGTATGAAACCACGCGCCTGACATTCCGCAATGAAGCTCTCATGCAGACGGGCGGTCTCAATCACCGACTGCGTTCCGGTGTCGAGTTTATTGTTCGCGATCGTGCTGACGCGCAATCGGCACCGGGTGGCACCGACGACCGGATTGCGGTGTTCCTGATCGACGAGATCGATTTCGGCAACGGTTTCACCGTGACGCCGGCACTGCGCTACGTGTCGTCCAGCATCGACGCCGACCCATTCACGCCGCCGGCGGCACCGGGAGCTCCTCCGGGTTCACCGGTCGGCGTGGACGTCACCAACGACGCCTTCATGGGCGGTGTCTCGGTCCGCTACGCGTTCGAAAACGGCTTTTCTGTGTTCGGAAGTGTGGCGCGCACCGAGCAGCTACCCATCATTGATGACGCCGAAAACGCCCAGTTCATACGCCAGTCCGAAATCGGTGACACCACCGAATTCGGCGTTGCGTATGACGCCGTGGGGCTATTCGGATCCGGTGATACGCTGGCGCTGAAGGTCAACTACTACGACACCGTGCTCGAGGACGTGACCAGCTACAGCGGTATCGACGAGATCGAGATCAGTGGTTTCGAAGTTGAAGCCTCGCTGGCTTTCGACAGCGGCACCTACTTCGACCTCAACGGTGCGTTTATCGCCGACAGCAAGCAGATCCCGATTGATCCCGCTGCAGAGGCTTCGGAGTTCGATCGTGCGCCGGTCGACAACTTCCGACTCACACTTGGACATCGTTTCGGCCGCACAGCTGATTTGAGCTGGGAAGTCGTTAACAACAGCAGCGACGATCGTGTCTCACCGCTGACCGGCGTCAGTGGGGAGAGCTTCACGATCCACAACCTGCGCCTGACCCTGATCCCGCAGGACACGCTGCTGGGGGATACGCAGATTCGCCTCGGTGTCGAGAACCTTGCCGACGAGTCCTACATCCCGTTGCTGTCTACCCGGCCGGCGGTCGGTCGTAACTTCAAGTTCACCCTGTCAACTATGTTCTAATAGCTGAACGCTGATCGCTGTCTTCACTGCGAGTC
>JBCCNM010000208.1:0-3618 GCA_039025835.1 Pseudomonadota bacterium
CGGCCGCGAAGATCGTCGACGCCTGCCTGGACTGGCTGCAGGCAAACCCGGAGTTGCACGACAAACTGGAGTTCGACGTCGTACCCACGTGCTTCGGACTCGATTTTGCGCGCTGGGAGGCGCACTTTCGTGAACACTCCGAGATCTCCGACGCCGAGCTTGCACAGTGGCGCGAGTCGCTGCTGTCACTGACCCGGCAGGCCGTGACCCGCAACGCCGGTGATCTCCAGCTTGTCGACGCACTCGAACAGCGCTTTACACGGCTGGCGGACACCGATGCGCCACCGATTCGCAAGGCGATGGCGTTGCTGGATGACGCTCGGGAATACGGAACACTGCCGTTTGCGCATCTGGCGCGAAGTGCCTTCGTCGCCGTCACCCTGCTGCGCTCTGCCGTCGCAACCGGCATCTTGACGCAGGCGGAACTGGACGACTTCCTGAACAGTCTGCATACGGTCAGTCATGCCTTCGCGCAGGATTCCAGGGCCTGCGCCAACGGTGAGCTCGAGTGGTCAGTGTTTGTCGAGCGCTACGGACACTTACGGCCCGGCACCTACAGCATCACGTCTGCCAGCTATCGTCAGGATCCGGAGCGGTACTTGAGGCCGGCAGTGAGCCAGGCGACGCACAGCGCCAACGCGCAACCGCGTGCCGGGCAGCTGTGGGCCAGTGCGCGAGATCGATTCACCGACGCGCTGAATGCGGCCGGTATTCCGGGAACACCCGACGACATCGAGACGTTCATGCGCGAAGCGATCGAGGGCCGCGAAGCTGCAAAATTTTCGTTTACCCGTAACCTGTCTGCAGCGCTCGATTGCCTGCGCGCCTGGGGCGATGACCACGGTATCGACAGCGCCACCCTGGCGCAGGTGAGTATCACCGAATTACAGGACCTGGAGCACGGGCAGCTGGCGGAAACCGACATCCCCGGCTGGTTCGCCCGACAGACGGTTCGACACGCAGCCGCCCGGAGTTTGATCGACGCGGTGGAGCTTCCCCCGTTGCTTTGCCGGCCAGACGAATTCAAGGTCTTCGAGTACCCTGCCACGCTGGCGAATTACATCGGCAACACGGCAGTGACCACTGCCTGCGTCGATCTCGAGAGCGCTACCGTCGATGCGGACGTCGCGGGCCGAGTTGTCATGATTCCACAGGCCGACCCGGGCTATGACTGGCTGTTTGGTCGAGGAATCCGCGGCCTGGTCACCATGTACGGCGGTGCGAATTCGCACATGGCCATACGGGCTGCCGAGTTCGGCCTGCCCGCCGCTATCGGCATTGGCGAGGTGCGTTATCGTGAACTGGCGAATGCCAAGGAACTGGAGTTGGATCCCGTTAATCGAACACTAAGGGCCCTGCATTGATCCGTATCGGAATAACCCAGCGCGTCGAACAGGTGGAGGCCTACGACGAGCGTCGTGACTGTCTGGACCAGGCCTGGATGCCATTGCTCGCAGGCATCGGTATCGATGCTGTCGCCATACCCAACTCGCTGCCGGACGTGTTGGCGTGGGTATCGCGTCAGTCACTGGACGGGCTGTTGCTGAGTGGCGGCAATGACCTTGCGACGTTGCCGAATGCGACCAACAGCGCGGCGGAACGCGACGCATGTGAGCTGGACCTGCTCGGCTGGGCTGAAAATGAGGCTTTGCCGGTGCTGGGAGTCTGTCGGGGCCTGCAGATGATCAACACCTACTGCGGAGGCGGACTGTCGCCCGTCACGGGACACGCCGAGGGTCCCCATGCGGTGGAAGGCAGCGCTGACAACCGGGTTTTCGCGGGCTACAGCGCCGTTAACAGCTTTCACAACTGGGGCATTCGTGCCGGGGATCTCGCCAGCGAACTCAATACAATGGTCACCGCGTTCGACAGGACCGTGGAAGCGGTCGTGCATACGCGACTGCCGTGGCTCGGGATTATGTGGCACCCGGAACGCGACAACGGCGCAGCAGCCGATCACGACGCCGCACTGCTTAAACACGTCTTCGACCCCGACCGTCGGGGCGTTTCATGAGAGCCATTATTCTTGCGGCCGGCCAGGGTACTCGCCTGCGTCCGCTGACCGACGACAAGCCGAAATGCATGGTCGAGCTGGCCGGTAAACCGCTGCTGCATCACCAGGTTAACGCGCTGCGAGGCGCAGGCATCAACGACATTGTCCTCGTTGGCGGCTACCGCTCTGACCAACTGCAAGCGGACGGCACGCAGCTGGTGCTCAACCCGGATTACGCCACAACCAACATGGTCGGCACGCTGTTTTGCGCCGAGCACCTGATGACACACGACGACGATCTGTTGATCGCTTATGGCGATATCGTCTACGAACAGAAAGTGCTGCGAAGCCTGCTGGACTGCGACGCGACGGTCGCGCTGAGTATTGACCGCGAATGGCAGCGACTCTGGGAGTCTCGTATGGACGACCCACTGTCCGATGCCGAAACCCTGAAACTCGAGGACGACAACCGGATCCGTGAGCTCGGAAAGAAGCCCGATTCCCTGGAAGAGATTCAGGGGCAGTACATCGGTCTCATCAAAGTGCGCAGCGACTTTGTCGCTGCACTGCGTAATTTCTATCACCAACTCAATCGCTCCGCGCACTACGACGGCAAGGACTTCGACAACATGTTCATGACGAGCTTCATCCAGGCACTGATCGACGCCGGTCATGAGGTGCGCGCCGCGTTCACCGATAACGGCTGGATTGAGGTCGATACGGTCGAGGATCTTGAACACTACGAAGCGATGCACCGGGCAAACACGCTCAGCCGCTTCGTTACCCTGGGAAAATGACCGTGCTGGCCGGTGTGAAGCGATTCTTCAGGGATCGTGAGGGTCTGAAAGCATTTAATGCCATTCCCGCTGAGCAACGTAATCTGGTCTTGTATGCCGAAAACGAAGGCTACTGGACGTACTTCGAGCCGGTGTTTGAGGCCTGGCGTCAACGCTCCGATTCAAGTCCGGTGCTGTACGTCACATCGAGCGACACGGATCCGCATCTGACCTCCCCACCGCCTGGCCTTCAGGCTTTTTGCGTCGGCGACGGTGCGGTGCGCACGATGTTCTTCGCCGGCCTCGAAGCGGATGTTTTGCTGATGACGATGCCGGATCTGCAGACGTTCCACATCAAGCGCTCGCCACACCCGGTCAACTACGTCTATCTGCACCATTCCATGGTCAGCACGCACATGATCTACCGGCCCGAGGCCTTCGACCACTTCGACACCATCCTGTGCGCTGGCCCGCACCACGTTGACGAGACACGAGCCCGCGAACAGAGCGCGGGACTGTCGGCAAAGACGCTGGTCGAACACGGCTACGGACGACTGGATGCCATTCTGGCGGAAGGCGCATCAGGCCCCCGGCAGCGACCACCTGGCGCGGTTCCGCATGTGCTGGTGGCACCGTCCTGGGGCGAGAACGGCCTGCTCGAACTGCACGTCGATGCGCTCCTCGACGCCTTGCAGGATACCGACCTCGAGGTGACCATTCGTCCCCATCCGCGAACCGGCCTGCTGCGGCCAGACGTGATCAGCAACCTCCGCAGCCGCATCGACAAGCAGCCACGTTTTAACTACGACGACCAGCCTAACGCACGCGACTCCCTGCACGCCGCCGACG
>JBCCNM010000209.1:0-3588 GCA_039025835.1 Pseudomonadota bacterium
CCGGAATTCATCGGTGATCGGTATTACTCAAAGACAGCACGCATCGTCGCCGTGGTCTGCCTGATCATCGCCTCGGTCACTTACGTGATCGGCCAGATGAAAGGCATCGGTGTCGCGTTTTCGCGCTTCCTGGCCGTGGACTACGACATTGGCCTGTCGATCGGCATGGGCATCGTACTCTTCTATGCCGTCATGGGCGGCATGAAAGGCATCACCTACACGCAGATTGCTCAGTATTGCGTGCTGATCCTCGCCTACACCATTCCCGCCGTGTTCATCTCCTTAAGCCTGACCGGCAACCCGCTGCCGCAGATCGGCCTCGGTTCGACGATGGTCGGCACCGACGTGTTCCTGCTCGACCGCCTGGACCAGGTACTCAGGGATCTTGGCTTTCTTGAATACACGACCAATGTGCGACTCAGCCTGACCAACATGTTCATGTACACGATGTCGCTGATGATCGGCACGGCGGGCCTGCCGCACGTCATTATTCGTTTCTTCACCGTGCCGAAGGTCAAGGACGCGCGCAGCTCGGCTGGCTGGGCGCTGGTGTTTATCGCAATCCTGTACACGACGGCGCCGTCGGTTGCCGCCATGGCGCGCCTGAACCTCATCGATACAATCGAACCGACGCCGGGCGAGTACATGGTCTATGACGAACGCCCGGACTGGATTCGCAACTGGGAAGCCACCGGCCTGCTCGCCTTTGAAGACAGGAATGGCGACGGCCGCATCCAGTACACCTCAGATTCGGCGAGCAACGAGATGACCAAGGTAGACCGCGACATCATGGTGCTGGCAAACCCGGAAATCGCGCAGCTGCCGAACTGGGTCATCGCCCTGGTCGCCGCCGGCGGTCTCGCCGCCGCGTTGTCGACCGCTGCCGGACTGCTGCTCGCAATCTCGTCGGCGATATCGCACGACCTTTTGAAAGGTGTGTTCAGGCCGGACATCACCGAGAAACAGGAGCTTCTGGCGAGCCGCGTGGCGATGGCCGGGGCCATCGCGCTGGCGGGCTATCTCGGCTTCAATCCGCCGGACTTCGCGGCGGGTACCGTGGCGCTGGCCTTCGGACTGGCCGCCTCATCGATCTTCCCGGCATTGATGATGGGCATCTTCTACAAGCGCATGAACAGGGAAGGCGCGATCTTCGGCATGATCGCCGGTATCGGCGTCACCCTGTTCTACGTGTTCCAGCACAAGGGTGTCATGTTCATCCCGGGTACGTCTTTTCTCGGCAGCATGCCGGAAAATTGGTTCCTCGGCATTGAGCCAAATGCCTTTGGTGCGGTTGGCGCGATCGTGAACTTCGGCGTGGCGTTTATCGTCGCTCGGCTGACGGCCGCACCGCCGCAGGAGATTCTCAGTCTTGTCGATGATATCCGTGTGCCGGTGGGTGCCAGTAAAGCCACCGATCACTAAGGTCCGGCTCAGCGGCTTCGACGACTCAGCGGGCAGCAGCGCCGCATGATTTTGTCTACGGCATAATGCGCCGCATGCTCAAAGATAAACACGTCATTGTCGCAATGCTCGTCGCCCCGATACTGGCGATCATTGCCTGGTACGGCGTCGACCAGATCGTCGCCGAAAAACCGGAGGCCGTCGTGGCTGGTGAAACTTACACCCTGCTGGCTCGCAGCAACTGTCGGTACAACAGCGGCCGATGCGATCTCGAAAACGCCGATCTTGAGCTGTCGCTCGTAGCAACAGTGATCGATGCCAGCGGTATCGACATGCAGCTCGAGTCCACCCGTGAGCTGCAGGGCGCTATGCTGGGGCTCGTCAACGAAAGAGTCGAGCAGCCGGGCTCGCGCATGGCCAAGGTCGACGGACTGCCAACACGCTGGTCCACGCGACTCGCATTGCCGTCCGGCGAACAATCGAATTTCCGGATCGCCGTCCGGGCGAACGATGCGACCTTCTACGCCGAAGTACCCACCGTGTTTATCGAGGCCAACTGAGTCGCGGCGCGGTGGTATCCTGCCGCTATGATCACGCTGCATCACCTCGAACATTCGCGTTCACAACGCATTGCCTGGTTGCTGGAAGAGCTTGACGTCGACTACGACGTGAAGATCTACCGGCGTGACCCGGAGACGATCCTCGCACCACCGGAACTCCGCGACGTGCACCCGCTGGGTAAGGCACCGGTCATCACCGACGACGAAATTACCGTGGCGGAGTCTGGCGCAATTATCGAATACCTCGTGGACACCTACGACGACGATACGCTGCGCCCGGCGGCAGGTACCGTCGCGCGCAGGGACTTCACCTTCTGGCTGCACTACGGCGAAGGCTCGTTCATGCCGCTGATGCTGCTGGCAATTGTGCTGAGGCGAATCGAAAACGCGCCGGTGCCGTTTTTCGTACGTCCGGTGGCCAAAGGCATTGCGCAAAAAGTGCATGACAATTTCCTGGATCGAAATGTTCGGCGGCACCTGGAATTCATGGAGGCGTCGCTGAGCACGCAGGCGTGGTTTGCCGGGGAGCAATTCACAGCCGCCGATATCCAGATGAGCTATTGCGTCGAGGCAGCCGCTAAAAGAGCCGATCTTGCCGGTAAATACCCGAATCTGGAGGCTTTTGCCGCAAAAATACGGCAACGTGACGCCTACCGGCGAGCCGAGACCCGGGTCGAGTCGTTCGAGCTGCCGAACGTCTAGCGCAGCAAAACGCAGCCGTTGCCAAACCTCCCCGGCATCGCGTAGCGTAAAAAAGACACGCCGGGCACCACCAAAAAACAGCAAACGCCCGGCGACTCTGCGGGGGATCTATGGGTGCCGAAAACCTGGTCATGACGCTTGCGTCCTGTGTCTTTTTCATGGGGCTCGTCGCTTACGTGTCCTACCGCAAGACGCGCGGCGAAGTCTCGACACGCGACGGGTACTTTCTGGCCGGGAGAGGCCTGACCGGCATTTTCATTGCCGGCTCAATGCTGCTGACCAACCTGTCGGCTGAGCAGCTGATCGGTCTGAACGGCTCCGCCTACGGCTTCAACATGAGCTCGATGGCCTGGGAAGTCACGGCGGCTTTCGCGACGATCTGCATGGCGCTGATCTTCCTGCCGAAGTACCTGGCCGGAGCCTTTACGACGCTGCCTGAATTTCTCAACAACCGATTCGACGACAACGTGCGTCGCATGTCGGTCATCCTGTTTATGGTCGGCTACGGTCTCGTGACCATCCCGTCTGTGTTGTACTCCGGTTCGATAGCCGTGCTGCTGCTGTTTGATGTGCCGTCGTTGCTGAATGTGTCGTATGCGATGGGTCTCGTTATCACGATCGTGGCCATCGGCAGCATCGGCGCGATCTATGCGATTTTCGGTGGCCTGAAAGCGGTCGCGGTGTCGGACACGCTGAACGGGGTCGGCCTGCTGATCATCGGCGTACTGGTGCCGATCCTCGGTCTGGCGGCACTTGGCGACGGCTCGGTCGGTGCCGGTCTGGACACGATACTGTCGACACACACCGAAAAGCTGAACGCGATCGGCGGCCCTGCAGACCCGACGCCATTTGGCACGATCTTCACCGGGATGATCTTTGCCAACCTGTTTTACTGGTGCACCAACCAATACGTCATCCAGCGGAC
>JBCCNM010000210.1:0-3572 GCA_039025835.1 Pseudomonadota bacterium
ATCGTGTTCACCGAGCCGATGGACTCGGGTACTCCACTGTCAAAACTGCGCCGCATCGAATCCGCACCGACCGGTTCGACACCGATGATCCGGCAATCCGGTTTCATCTGACGCACAGCGTTGGCGATGCCTGCAATGAGACCACCTCCGCCGACCGGCACGATCAGTGTATCGAAGTCCGGGCATTGCTCGACCATTTCCAGCCCGACGGTCCCGGTGCCGAGCGCGACTGCTTCGCCTTCGAACGGGTGTACGAAATACCGATTCTCAGAAGCTTCGATTTCTCTGACCCGATCAAAGGCCTCGTGCACGTTAGCGGCCAGCGTCACCTCGGCGCCAAACTCCCGGCAGCGTCGTTTTCGTTCTTCATTGGAATGCTCCAGCATCACCACTTTTGCCGTGGTACCGGCCTCCCGAGCCGCGAACGCCGTTGCGATGGCGTGATTGCCGGCACTGACAGCGCACACGCCGTTGGCGAGTTGATCCTCGTTCAGCGAGAGGACATTCGCCAATGCGCCGCGCGCCTTGAATGTGCCCGTCTTTTGCAGGAACTCGAGTTTGCCGTGCACCTGCGTATCCGGCGCCATGTCGTCTTCAGCCCAGCGACACGGGACGACCGGCGTGTGAATAATGCGCTCGGCAATACGCTCGCGAAATGCGCGTATGTCATCGATGGAAGGGGCGTATGCGCTCATGAATCTGTGAATCCGGCCGATACAGGTCTGGCGGCGATGTTGCCTCATTGGTCGACGATTTCAATGAAAACCTGAGAGCTTGCGCCACAGACGCGAGTCCTTTACTTTGATTACGCACGCCTGTTTCGGGGAAAGGCATGGATCTTGACGAGCTGTCTCAGTCCGGCATACGCCGGCTCGCGGACTTCTCACCGCATTTTGACCAATTGGCCGGTCTCGCGACGGAGATGGGCCTGCGTCAGCGCAGCAATCTGGTCCACCTCGAGCGCAGTCTTCACGAACACTGGGCCCTTGGTCAGAACAATATCCTGAGCTGGGCACCGCTGGAGGAAGGCATCCTTGTCCTTGTCGTGCCGCACTACGCCATCGCCGAATACACGACGACGACAAGCGACGACCAGCCACCGCGGGTCTCTTCCCGCTTTATTACCGAACTGATCTCCGGTGAGCGCAAGCTGACATTCGCCCAGATGCAGAAAGTTGCGCGACTGCTTGACGTTGAGCCGGTGTACACCCCGCTGCGGCAACCACTCTCCGGCCACCCGGTCGAGACGCAGATCATTGAGAAAATGATCCGCCGCTACGGCATCAACTACATTGCCAGTCGTGCCGTCACTCTGTTCGACATTGTCGGGTTCAGTTTGCTGAGCCCGTTTGAGCAAATGACGCAGCTCAACAGCCTGTCGTACTCCCTGAATTCCGCGCTTGCGAAGATGCTCGAGATCGACGTCAGCATCAACTTCGCACGCTCGTCGAGCGGTGACGGCTTCTACATCTGGAATCGCGACGAAGGCATAGACGCTAACGTCAACCTGTACCACTTTATGCACATCGTGCTCGCCGACAACGCCATTGCACTCAGCAAAGCGCGTTCCAAGGCGGTGCCTGAATTGCGCGCCTGTTTCCATGTCGGCAGTTGCTACGAGTTCCACCAGGCCGAAGGCCTGAACCCGACGATGCAGGATTTTATCGTTGGCGATGTGACGATCGAACTCGCCCGCATGATCGACGCCGCTCTGCCCGGCCAGATCCTGGTGGGCGATTTCCTCGTCGATTTCGCCAACGCCGAAGCTCGACGTTCAGCACCGGCGCACGCGGTCGATGCGGTGAATTTCATGGAGCGCGCACAGGGCAGCCTGAGCAAACTCAACCGTATGGAGCTGTCTGGCGAACGCGTGACGGCGATCAAGTGCTACCTGACCGGCGAGCGAATCGCAGACGGCCATTTCGACATTCGAAAACTGAAGATTATCGACAAGCACGGCCTGTCCCGCTTTGCCTACAACGCAAAGATGAATATTTACCGCGACACGGCACCGCCGATCCTGCTCGGTATCCAGGACAAGAAACTGCCGGAGACCACCCCGGACTACAGCAATCAAAACGAAAGCCGTCCCTTGACGGCGTGATCCTCAGGCGACGGCCTGACTCCCGAACACTTCTGCCCGTAGCCACTCCCGGGCCTTCTCGGAATCACGAAACAGCCGTGTTTGCGTATCCTCGTTATCGGCCCAGACTGACCACATGTTTGCCAGGCCGTAGACCAGATCAGACGGCGCGGCGACCGCCATTAACATGCCCGGGTTGTTCTCGAACAGCTTTGCGGCCCGCCTTCCGGTCTCGGATATCGTCTCACTGTGCACGCCGACGGATTCCACGTCGGTGTAGTCGTGGAAGCAAAATTTGTGGCTTACGGTGTCGTCCGTCTGCGGAACAAGTGCGTTTTGAACGAAATCACGGTATTCCTGATCACTGACATGTCCGAATCCTTTGACGAGCAGACCTTTTCCGTCGTTCAGCGGACGCATTGAAAATGGCACGATCCTATCTCCTGGCGCTACCTCCGGACGGAGGGGCTGCAGAATCCTAATTCGCGGCGAACGATAGGTGATTCCAACGAATGTTCAATGGCCTAAGCGATGAATACGATTGCAATAACCGATCAAAGCCCAACAAAAGGGAGTGCTGTGGCCGACAGCGCGGCTGCATAGCCTCTAAGCAACCCGCAGACTTCAGGCCATGACGCCTAGTCTCGATCATCGAATTCGATGTGATGAAGTCCAAACCGCTCGGAAACTGTAGTCCTTAACCAACGTTCTGCTGACGCCCGGTCTCTCAGCAGGTTGCTTGTCCAGCTCTGCGGACCAAGCCAGGCGGACCACACTTTGGCCAGGCCGTAGGTCAGGTCGGACGGCGCAGCAAAGGCAACCACGGAGTCCGGATTGCGCTGATAGGATTCTCTCGCCACCAGTCCGAGGTCCGCGATGTCCTGGTTCGACAGCTCGACCGAGTCCACGTCGGTGAGATCCGTCAGGCTGAAGCGAAGGGGCAGGAAAATGTCGTCCGGCGCGTTGAAGTAGGACACAAAGGTGTCGAAGAATTCCTCGCTGGTAATCACGCCTTGCAATTCGAAGACCACGCCCTTGCCTTCGCTGATGAAGCGTTGACTGATTGGCATTCGTGGGGTGCCTCCTGACCCGTCACTGAATCCACTATAGCGATCACTGAAATGCTGACAACTTGCTAGTCGATTGTGCTGCACTGAGGAAACTTTCCGGAACGTGCGACTTCAATGCTCGTGTGGAGTGTATCGTTATGAAGTGCGTCGCGTGATCGTGATCTTGGAACATGCGGTTCGTGTATTAGCAGTCGAACTGATTAGGATCCAGGAATCTGGGTGTTAAACCGAAGTGAGTGGGTATGGAATTGATAATCGCTCTAATTCACTCGGCGAGCTTTACTCGCCTCGGATGAGCTCCCGTGGGAGATTCCCACCCGTCCCGCCCATTTCAAAAACAAAAAGCCGGTGCCCCGTTTAGTGAGGCACCGGCTTTTTATTTGTGAAATGGTCGGGGCGAGAGGATTTGAACCTCCGAC
>JBCCNM010000211.1:0-3555 GCA_039025835.1 Pseudomonadota bacterium
CGCGGCCAAGGCGCGAGCTCAGCGCAGTCGAGATCTCTGCGACCTGCTGATCCGACAACGTCGTCGCTGACGTTACTACCACGTCAACCTTGTTTTCGATGTTCGACTTCAGCGTGTCGAACTGGTCGGCGATTTCCGGCAACACGGAGACTCGGCCGTTTTCGAGCAACAGCTTCAGGAAGTTGCTGCCCTGCTGGCTGCCACCGGCGAACACGGTCGACTCGCCCACCGCTTTCGCAAACACGCTCTGCAGAAATTCGAGGCGCTGTGTGTCGGTGAGTGACGGCGTCGCAAGAAAGTCGTTTAGCTGGCTGTCCGACAGCATGTCGCGACCGGCGGTCAGCGATGCCGAGAACTCGTCCAGCAGCCCCTTGTCCTGGGCGACTTCGAAAATCGCCTGGGCGTAGGGCCGTGCGACTGTGTTGTTGTCCATGTCCGCCGTACCGCGCTAGATCTGCTGGGCGAGCTTGCCCAGGATGTCCTGATGCGCGGACTCGTCGATTTCGCGCTCGAGGATTTTCTGTGCACTGGCAACCGCAATGGCTGAGACCTGTCCGCGCAGCTCTTCGCGTGCACGGTTGGTCTCCTGCTCGATCTCGGCCTCGGCAGCTGCAAGCTGACGCTCACGCTCCTTGGTGGCCGCGGCTTTGCTCTCCGCGGCGATCTCGTTGGCGCGAGCATGGGCCTGGTCGAGGATGCCGGTCGCCTGCTGGCGAGCGTCCGCGATGATCTTGTCAGCCTCCGCCTGCGCGTCGACAAGCGCCTCCTTGCTGGCGTCGGCGGCTTTCAAGCCGGACTCGATCGCCGCCTGGCGCTCTTCGATCGCCTGCAGCAGCGGCGGCCAGACGAATTTCATGCAGAAGACCACGAACACGGTCATCGCGATCATCTGGCCGATGAGAGTGAGATTAATATCCACTGTCTGCTCCCGTTAACAATCCGTTTCTGCGGCCGTCCGTGCGATGACAAATCGGCGCGCAGTGACTTTCCGTCTGGCGTTTAGCCGCCGACCTGAGCCATGGCAGCCTGCAGCTGACCGATGAACGGGTTGGCGAACGAGAACAGCAGTGCGATAGCAACACCGATCATCGCAACAGCGTCAAGCAGTGCGACCACGATGAACATCTTCGTCTGCAGCATCGGCGCGAGCTCAGGCTGGCGAGCAGCACCTTCGAGGAACTTGCCACCGAGCAGGCCCATGCCGATACCGACGCCGAGCGCACCAAAGCCGATCATGAGTGCGACAGCGATCGCGGTGAAGGCAATAACAGTTTCCATCAGTTTCTCCTAAGGAGGGTTGGTTCAAGCGTTAATTGAAAAGTGTTTGTTGTTTAGTGATCTTCAACAGCCAGGCTCAGGTAGCCGATTGTCAGGATCATGAAAATAAAGGCCTGCAGCGTGATCACCAGGATGTGGAACACGGCCCACAGGAAATGCGCGGGCAGCTGCCACAGCCCCATCAGGGCGATCAGGATGAAGACCAGCTCGCCGGCGAACATATTGCCAAACAGGCGCATGCTCAGAGACAGCGGCTTGGCCAGCAGTGCGACCAGCTCGAGCAGCAGGTTGAACGAAATGATAAACGGTGCAGCAATGATGCCCGGGCCTTTCAGCGGCGGCTCGATCGGATGCAGCGTCAGCGTGGCGATGAAACCGAGCACACCCTTGGCCTTGATCGTGAAACCGATGATCAGCACGAAAACCGCGAGCGCCATACCGATCGTCACATTGACGTCAGCCGTCGGCACGATCTTCATGTACTCGATGCCCAACACGCGGAGCGCAAACTCCGGTACAAAGTCGACCGGGATCAGGTCCATCAGGTTCATCAGGAAGACCCAGATGAAAATCGTCAGGGCCAGTGGCGCAATCAGACGGGACTTGCCGTGGAAGCTGTCGCGAACCGTGCTGTCGATGAACTCGACGATCATCTCGACGAACACCTGCCATTTGCCGGGCGCCTCGACCGAGGGCTTACGGCCGACCATCCAGAAGCTGATCAGGAACAGCAGACCGAGGAAAACGGCGAAAAACATCGAGTCGACGTTGACGGCGCCGAAGTTGCCGGCACACTTGTTCCAGACCCAGTCGCCGGCTTCGTCCTGGCAAACCTGGAGGTGCGTTAAATGGTGCGAGATATACTCGCTCGCGGTCTTTTCTCCGCCTTCGCCTGCCATTCCTAGTCTTCCAAGTCCTTAGGTTCGTTCTCGTCTTTCAGCAGCAGGCCAGCGAGGACCATCGACTGAGAGACTATAAATCCGATCAGTAGGGGTGCTGCGGCCAGCGGCCGTACACCTATAAATATCGCCGTCAAAAACAACGCGGTCAGCGCAAGCTTCCCCGCTTCGCCTAGCCAGGCGGCCCGCATCAGTGCCCCGGCCGTGCCATCGCGCCGCGACAGCGCAAGCCGGGACGCCAGGAATGCGTTTGGCAGGACGCAGGCCAGGCTGCCCAGCAGCGCCGAGTAGCCGGCGATAGTCCCGCTTAACATCCAGAACGCCGCAGCGACGACCAGACCGGCTGTGGTCTGCAAAGCCAGTACCTTCAGCATCCCTCTCTCTTAGCCTCCGGCACCCATCGCGCGGCTGAGAAACAGCGGCGCAGCAGAAAAATCAAGGCGGGCCTTGAAAATGCGCGAGCATTATAGAGAGGGGGTATGGCCTTAGCAACAGAGCGGAAAGCCCTTTGATCGGCTGCCGCCGTGTTTTCATGGGGCGGCGAAGTGAAATTCACCAAGCTGCTCGCAAAGCAACCGTAATCACTTGATGTGCTTCAGGATTCCGTCAAGTTCGTCGAGCGAGTTATAGCTAATGATCAACTTTCCGAAGCCCTTCGCGCGATGATCGAGCTGCACCTTGGCACCCAGTTTTTCAGAGACCTCGACTTCGAGACGCCGGATATCAGCGCTGCCTTCGGATTTGGCGGATTTGGCCGCCGATTTCGGCGTCAACATGCCGCGCACCAGCGTCTCCGTGGCCCGCACCGACAAACCCTTGCGAACGATTTGCCGGGCCGCATCGAATTGCTGGATCGGGTCGGCGATCGCCAACAGCGCTCTTGCGTGGCCCATGTCCAGCTCGCGGCTTTCCAGCAGCGGCTTCACCTTGTCGGACAACTCGGACAGGCGCAGCAGGTTGCTGACCGCGGCGCGTGAGCGTCCCACCGCCTCGGCGGCCTCGGCGTGCGTCAGGTCAAACTCCCGAATCAGGCGGTCCAGCGCACGCGACTCCTCCAGCGGATTCAGGTCCTCACGCTGGATGTTCTCGATCAGCGCCATCGCAATCGCCGCCTCGTCGGGCACGTCGCGAACCACCGCCGGCACCTCGTCGAGCCCGGCGAGCTGGGTCGCGCGCCAGCGGCGCTCGCCGGCGATGATCTCGTAGCGCTGCTCGCCATCGCCGCCGATCGGTCGGACGACTATCGGCTGCACGACACCCTGTGACTTGATCGAGTCGGCCAGCTCCTGCAACGAGTCCTGGCGCATGTCGACGCGCGGCTGGTATTGGCCGCGCTGCAGCAGGTCCACCGGGATTGTGCGCAATCCGTCACCATCCG
>JBCCNM010000212.1:0-3551 GCA_039025835.1 Pseudomonadota bacterium
AAAGAAGAGACCAAGCTCAGTTCTTGGCACAGCCCGAAGATCAATTAAGTGCAGTTTTCACCTACGAGAAGGCACTCGACCAACTCATGGCTTGCTCAATACGGCGGCGGAAACAAGAGAGAGACTAAACTTCCGCTTTTGGCCGAAAGCAGCCCCTGTCACTACCCTCAAAAGCGAACACTAAGCGTCTGCTTACCTGGATAACTTAACCCAATTTGCCCGGGCAACAAGGTAAAGCGTTACTTCTTATGACTGATCTGCACCTGGCGGCTACGAGGAACCCATCAGGGTTAAATCGCTGATTCGAGAGACTCGTTACGAAGGCGGACCATCCAGGACGCTCCATTTACAGTGTCGAAACAAAGCAGACACTCTTCAGTTTCTGATGCCATTGCCAGGCACGCGCCGTCTTTATTCCAAACCGCTGAACCACCCGCACTGTTGAAGTTGTCGGATGGTCCGACCGCGTTGCACATCACGATGGAGAATCCGTGGCGGCGGGCGACGTCCGGAAAATCGGCGTGTGCGCGTTCCACAGCCTCAGCCGGTTTGGCCACGCTGGCCAGGTAGGTCGTCGCACCGAGACCGGCGGACTGTTCGATGTGCTCCGGCAGCAGTGCTTCGTAGCAGATCGCGGGCACCAGTCGCTCCGCACCGTGTTCAAGATAAATTGGTGGCTTGCCGGTCTGGAAGAAAGGCAACTCATCGTCATGCAGATGCTGCTTGCTGTAGATCAGCGGCTCGTCCGCTGGTTGGAAGAACGCTTGCGTGATCGTCGGCTTGCCGTCGGCACGCATCGGGATGCCGATGGCGAGAATAAGACCAAGATCGGTACTGGCGCGAAGAAATCTATCCAACTGTGGATCGTCGAGGCTGAGAGCCAGATCATCAGCCATCGTTGGCTCGTAGCCGGTCAGCGAGAGCTCTGGAAAGACGACAAGCTGCACCGATTCGCGAGCGGCCGTGGCTGCAGCCAGCAAGTGCCTTTCGGTATTGGCGGCGACATCCCCCGGAACAGAGCGGAGCTGGACGGCGGCGATGCGCATGCGGTGAGCCTTCGAGACAGTAGCACCCAGTGTGCTGCAGCACACCGCGCCTGTCACCCCGGGCGACTACTCGTAGGGGCAGCTGTTCTGAGCATCTTGTCGACTCATCGTGGCCATCGCATCGACGACGCAGCAGTCGAACCGCTTGGTCTGCACGGTGAGCAGGGTCTCACCGGACGAGGTCGACTCGACACTGGAATAGAGCTCATGCGCATTGTCCCAGACGATGTCGAGACCCGGCAGCGAGCAGATGGCGCTGGTCACGTCATTGAAGGCGTCGGACTCGGCGCGATCACCAAACGACGTACCTTCCGGCGTCAGCGTGGCAATCACCTGGTTTTCATAGTGCCGGAGCTGCGTTAACTCAAATCCGTCGACCGCCTTCGGCAGCGTCGCCTGCGCGTCGCTCAGCCAGCCGGACACTGCGTCGCGTCCGCCTGACTCACCGCCGCAGGCGCCAAGCCCGAGACAGGCAATGATGAGAGTGCTTATTAATCCCGTCCTGGATGTGCTGGTCATTCAACGTCCTCCACGATTACTGTGGTTACGATAACCACTATCGCAGGCCAAAAGGCGTGCATCGTCGGCAGTTTCCGGATACCGCATGATCGCTGCCACGGAGCGCCGGCACCGGTTCGCTATACTCTCAGCTCGACGCATCACGCGCGCAACCCATCATCAGAACAGCATGGACGAATCACTGAACATCTTTGGCGAGCCGCTCGAGACCTGCGGTACCGATCCCGTCACCGGCTTTTTTCGCGACGGCTGCTGTAACACCAGCGGACACGACGGTGGCTCGCACACGGTGTGCGCCCGGGTCACCGAAGCCTTCCTCACCTTTTCCCGTGAACGGGGCAATGACCTGGTCACACCGCGGCCCGAGTTCGGCTTCGCCGGCCTGAAACCGGGCGATCGCTGGTGCCTGTGTGCCAATCGCTGGTCCGAGGCCGAACAACACGGCGCGGCACCGCGAGTCTACTTGCGTGCTACGCATCGACGGGCACTCGAGCGGGTGCCAGAGGCGGTCTTGAAGGCCTACGCTCTGGACCTCGAATAAGCTTATTGACTCGCGTCGGCCTCGCGGCAAGTAACACGCACGACTGAGGGCACAACGCCCACGGAGCGCATGGAATGCAAGACATCTCGTTTGACGACTTTCTGAAAGTCGAACTGCGTGTTGGCAGAGTGATCGCGGCGGAGGTGTTTCCCGAAGCGCGCAAGCCCGCTTACATTTTGCATGTCGACTTTGGGGATGACATCGGGGTGCGCAAGTCCAGCGCGCAAATCACCGATCATTACGATGCAGATGAGCTGGTGGACCGGCTGGTGGTTGCGGTAGTGAATTTCCCGCCGAAACAGATCGGGCCAATCCAGTCGCAGTGTCTGGTCACCGGCTTTCACGATGACGAAGGGCGGGTCGCGCTGTGCGTACCGGACAAGCCGGTGCCGATCGGCACCCGTCTGCTCTAGGCGATCCCGGCTAACGGTAGCGAACACTACCGGTCAAGGACTCAGGCCGCGCGGTAGTCCACGCTGCCGGGCACGTATTTCGCCACTCTCGGAACGTCGTGCACGAGCACGCAGAGATCACGAACCCCGCGTTCTTCGGCTGTCGACTCGATGGCAGCGGCCACCGCCTCGGCCTCATCGAAACCCAGCACGCAGCGCAAGGATGCGTACTCCTTGACGATACCGCCGTGCGCGAAATCGTGGTCTTCCGTGAATTCATCGATAAACCGCGTGTAGTTCACATTCACACCCGGCGCCCCGGCGTCCAGCAGCAGGTCAATAAAGTCCTGCGACTGATCCCGATCGACAATGGCAGAAAAGCACATCTGCTTGCCGATCTCGGTGGACTGGTCGCGCAGCGTGGCAAGCCCGACGCCACGACCCTGTTTACCGACATCGAAAATCGACTGGTCGCGCCAGTGAGAATGGCCAGCCAGGTGGTCGATCGCGTTGATGATCTGCTGCGTGTTGGCCGGGTAGTGGTGGTTGGACACGCGGCTGCCTAGGTTGAACATGCCCTTGTCGATCGGCAGACGATACATCAGGCCACGTCCGGGCAGGTGGAAGCCGCCCGCTTTGGCCATCGCATCAAAGATCTGTTCACAGTCCGTGTCATCAGCAATCACCATCAACACTTCCTGCTCATTGTCTTTGGTGATGCGCAACCAGCCGAGTCGATCGCGCAAGCCGCGGCCTTCAGCGTAATAAACAACAGGTCCGTGTGCGCCGGCATGAATCGCCGCCTTGGCGACCCGATCGCTGAGCTGGTGGCCCACGCTGCAGTAAATCGCGCTCAGTGTTTCCGACAAGCGATGTGTGTCTTCCGGGACCTCGCTCGCCACGTCTTTCAGATACTCAAAGCCGGAGCCGATGTAGGTTCTCGCGCAGGGCGTGCTGAATACAGCGCCCAGGGCCTGCTTGTGTAAACGCGCATCCACGATGACGCTGTTGATAATGCGGTCCACTTCCGTGGACGGCACCAGCAGTCGCAGC
>JBCCNM010000213.1:0-3547 GCA_039025835.1 Pseudomonadota bacterium
GCATCGGGCGCCGAGATCCTGCTCGGGAACACCTTTCACCTGATGCTGCGCCCGGGTACCGAGATTGTTCGCAAGCACCGCGGTCTGCACGAATTCATGCATTGGGACGGCCCCATCCTGACCGATTCCGGCGGTTTCCAGGTGTTCTCGCTGGCCGACATGCGCAAGCTGACCGAGGCGGGCGTCGAGTTCCAGTCGCCGGTGAATGGCGACCGGATCCAGCTCACGCCGGAACGTTCGATGGAAGTGCAGCACGAGCTGAACGCGGACATCACGATGATCTTTGACGAATGCACGCCGTACCCGGCGACGGAAAAAGAGGCGCGCGAATCGATGCAGCTCTCGCTGCGCTGGGCCGCGCGCAGCCGCGCGCGATTCGATGAACTGAAAAACGACGAGCCGGGTCGGGGCGAAGCACTTTTCGGTATTGTCCAGGGCGGCATCTACGACCCGCTGCGCGACGAGTCGCTGGCGGGCCTCGTCGATATCGGCTTCGACGGTTACGCCGTCGGTGGACTGGCGGTTGGCGAACCGGAGGACGAGCGCAACGCCGTGCTCGATCACCTGGCGCCGGTGTTACCCGCAGACCGGCCGCGGTACCTGATGGGGGTTGGCCTGCCGCTGGATATCGTTGAGGCGGTGATGCGCGGCATCGACATGTTCGACTGCGTGATCCCGACCCGGCACGCGAGAAACGGACAGCTGTACACGTCGAGAGGCGTCGTCAAATTCCGCCATGCGCGCTACGCGGAGGACACCGGGCCACCGGACCCGAACTGCGATTGCTACACCTGTCGCAACTACAGCCTGTCGTATCTGCGCCATCTCGTGAAGTGTGGCGAGATTCTTGGCCCGCGACTCGCGACACTGCACAACCTGCATTACTACCAGACGCTGATGCGTGATATCCGCCGCGCGATCGAAGCCGGCACACTGACGGCGCTGTACAACGATCTGAAAGCCGCCTACGCAAAATAATCGGCCGCCGGGCCTTGCGATTGCCAAAGGCGTCCTCAGATTGCTGCTCTATGCCATAATAGCGAGCTGATCCGAGGGGGACAGCAGGTCGCCCGCCCACACAAGACGAAATTCTCATGGACTTCTTTATTAGCAATGCTTACGCCCAGGGCGCGCAGCAGGCGGATCCTTTCGGCTTCCTGCTGCCGATGATTGTCATTTTCGGTGCGTTTTACTTCCTGTTAATTCGCCCGCAGCAGAAAAAACAAAAAGCGCATACCGAGCTCGTGTCTGCGCTGCAAGTCGGCGACGAGGTGATGACCGCCGGCGGCATCCTCGGCAAAATCACCGGTGTCAGCGAGCATTACGCCGTCATCCAGGTGTCGGACAGCACCGAGATCAAAGTCCAGAAAGCCAGCGTGTCGCAGGTCGTGCCCAAAGGCACCTACGACGAAGCCTGATCGCAGACCCGAGCGCCCGTTGACATGAACAAGTTTCCCGCCTGGCTCAACGTCCTCGTCCTGGTCATCCTGATGACGGGTATCCTGTTGGCGCTGCCCAATGTGTACGGTTCCACCGAAGCGGTGCAGCTCGCCAACCAGGACGGTTCACCGGTCAGCGAATCGCAGTTGCAGGAGTACATCCGCGTTGTTGAAAACCAGGACGTGACGCCGGAGGCGGCGTACATCGTCGATGGTCGCGCCGTCATTCGTTTCAACGATGTCGAGGACCAGAAGGCGGCTAACCTGACGTTGCGCGAGAATTTCCAGCGTGCTTCCAATGTCGCCCTGACGCTGGCACCCAAGGTGCCCGACTGGGTGCGTTCACTGGGGCTCAATCCGATGAGTCTCGGGCTCGACCTGCGTGGCGGTGTCTACGTGCTGCTCGAGGTCGATATGGAATCGGCTGTGGCGACTCGTCTTGGTCTTTACGAACAGGACATCGACGAACGGCTGCGCGACGCACGAATTCGTGCTCGCGCGGATGTTGACAATGAGACCGTACGCGTTCGACTTCAGTCGGCTGATGACCTGGAACAGGCGCGCGAGATAGTCCGTGAAGCCGACCAGGAGCTGATCATCGATGACGGCGCTGACGGCCGCTCGCTGCTCGTCCGGATGTCGGCCGAACAGATCAAAGCGCGCCAGGATCTCGCCATCGAGCAGAACATTACGACACTGCGCAATCGCGTGAATCAGCTTGGTGTCGCCGAGCCCGTGGTCCAACGTAACGGTGCTGACCGCATCGTCGTGCAGTTGCCCGGTGTGCAAGACCCGAACGAACTCGACAAGATTCTGACGGCCACAGCCACCCTGGAGTTTCGCCTCGTCGATCAGGCAGGCAACGAACGCGGTTCGCGCCAGTATCCTGGCCGCGGTGCGGAACCCTCGCAAATGCTGAAGCGCGAAGTTATTGCTTCTGGAGACCAGATCATCGACGCCGAGGCCGGCTTTTCGGAAGGCCAGCCCGCGGTCTTCATCAGGCTCGACGCCGCGGGCGGTGACTCGATGTTTGAAACAACGCAACAAAATCTGAATCGACCTATGTCGACCGTGTTCATCGAAACAGAACGCGTGACTCGAGTGGTAAACGGGCAGGAAATCCAGCAGATTCGAAAGACCGAAGAGATCATCAACACGGCGACGATTCGCGGCATCTTCAAGAATAACTTCCAGATCTCCGGCCTGAACCCGATTGAGGCGCGCGATCTGGCCTTGCTGCTGCGCGCCGGCGCGCTGGCGGCACCGGTGTTCAAGATCGATGACCGCACCATCGGTCCGAGCCTCGGTGCCGACAATATCGAGCGCGGCTTCAATGCGATCCAGATCGGCTTTCTCGCCGTGATTGTCTTTATGGCGGTGTACTACCGCTGGTTCGGCATGATCGCCAACGCGGCACTGCTGTCGAACCTGGTATTTATCGTTGCCGTGCTGTCGATGCTCGGCGCCTCGCTGACGCTGCCAGGAATTGCCGGCATCGTACTGACGGTCGGCATGGCGGTGGACGCCAATGTGCTGATCTTCGAGCGAATACGCGAGGAGCTTGCCGCCGGCAACTCGGCGCAGGGCGCTATTCATTCCGGCTACGAAAAAGCGCTGTCGTCGATCGCGGACGCCAACATCACGACCCTGATCGCGGCGATTGTGCTGTTCGCTTTCGGCACTGGCCCGATCAAGGGCTTTGCGATCACACTGACCATCGGCATCGTGACATCGATGTTCACAGCGATCATCGGCACACGCGTCATCGTGAATCTCGCTTTCGGCCGACGTCGCCTCGAAACGCTGCCGGTCTAGGAGTATTGCCGTGCGCCTGATCAAGCAAAAAACCAACATCAACTTTCTCGGCAAGCAGCGTCGCACGATCGCGCTCGCGCTGTCGATCATCATGATGATTGCGTCCGTCGTCTCGCTGTCGACACGCGGCCTGGATTTCGGCATCGATTTCACCGGCGGCTTTCTGCTCGAAGTCGGCTACGAAGAGCCGGCCAATCTCGATGCCATTCGCACCAAACTCGGCAACGCCGGCTTTGAAGAAGCACAGGTGCAGCTGTTCGGTGCCGAGACGGACGTGCTCGTGCGCCTGCCGC
>JBCCNM010000214.1:0-3542 GCA_039025835.1 Pseudomonadota bacterium
CATGAGTATTCTTGTAAACAAAGACAGCAAAATCATTTGCCAGGGACTGACCGGTAACCAGGGGTCGTTCCACACCGAGCAGTGCCTGGCATACGGCACTAAGGTCGTCGCTGGCGTGACGCCGGGGCGTGGCGGTGAGACGCATCTGGATCTGCCGGTGTACAACACGATGCAAGACGCGGTAGCTGAGACTGGCGCCGATGTCAGCATGATCTACGTACCGGCTCCGTTCGCGGCGGACGCGATCCTCGAGGCGGCCGATGCCGGCGTGAATCTCGTGGTCTGCATCACCGAAGGCATCCCGGTGCTCGATATGGTGCGCGTGAAATCGGCGCTGCGCGACTACGACTGCCGGCTCATCGGCCCGAATTGCCCCGGCATCATCACACCGGATGAGTGCAAGATCGGCATCATGCCGGGCGTCATCCACAAGAAAGGCCGCATTGGCGTGGTGTCGCGGTCCGGCACCTTGACCTACGAGGCGGTGTACCAGACAACGCAAAACGGCCTCGGCCAGAGCACCTGCGTCGGTATCGGCGGCGACCCGGTGCGCGGCATGAATTTCATCGATTGCCTGGAGCTGTTCCAGGCAGACCCGGATACCGATGGTGTCATCATGGTGGGCGAGATCGGCGGCACCGACGAAGAGGCCGCCGCGGATTACATCAAGGATCACGTCACTAAACCGGTGGTTGCCTACATTGCCGGCGTCACGGCTCCGCCGGGCAAACGCATGGGCCATGCCGGCGCCATTGTGGCGGGCGGGAAGGGCACCGCCGACGCCAAATTTGCAGCGCTCGACGCGGCCGGCGTCGCCACAGTGCGCTCACCGGCTGAACTGGGCAGCAAGATGATGGAGATTCTCTGAGCGGCGAGCGGTCGCCCGACTCGGGGCCGGACCTGCGGTTCAGACGCGAGCTGAAAAACGTGTAATCCGGCGGGCAACTCGCCACGCCGGATGCCAGGGCGACGCAAGTCGTCGCAGCCAACAGAGGACGCGCGGATGTCCCGCCAGCTAAAGGTAGCCGTCGCACAACTCGACCTGGTGGTCGGGAATGTGCACGGCAACACCGATCGCATCATCGCGGAAGCTCGGCGCGCCCGCGACGCACATGCGGCGGATCTCGTCGTGTTTCCCGAACTGTCCGTTTGCGGTTACCCGCCGGAAGACCTGTTGTTGCACGCCGGGCTGCGAGCCGACGTCGCGGAGGCGGTCGAGCGGCTGCGCACGGCCGTCCCGGACATCGCGATTCTAATTGGTTTTCCGGAGTACACCGAAACAGCGACTTACAACAGTTGCCGCGTGTACAAAGACGGCGAGACGCTGTGTCATTACCGCAAGCGTCGCTTGCCCAATTACGCCGTGTTCGACGAGGAGCGCTACTTCAAGACCGGTCACGAGGCCGCGGTGTTCCCGCTGTGCGGTCTGCAAATAGGTCTCACCATCTGCGAGGATATCTGGGGGCCAGAGCCGATGCAGGGGCTCAAGGATGCCGGTGCCGAGCTGGCGATTTCGATCAACGGTTCGCCGTTCGAAACCCGCAGTCAGGTCAATCGCGAACATACCGCGCGCACCCGCATCGCGGAAACCGGCCTGCCGATGATTTACACCAATATGGTGGGTGGCCAGGATGAGCTGGTGTTTGACGGTGGATCGTTCGCGATGACGGCCGACGGTGAGGTTGTGTTTCGCACGGTGTCGTTCACCGAGAGCCTGGACACCATTAACGTGCGCTCGGGCGACGACGGCACCGAAATCGATGCCGGGCGCATCGAAGCGATTGCGGATGACGAGTCGAGGATTTACCAGGCACTCGTGACGGGTACCCGTGACTACGTCAACAAGCACGGCTTCCCCGGGGTCATCATCGGCTTGTCGGGGGGTATCGATTCGGCGCTGGTGCTCGCCGTGGCCTGCGACGCGCTGGGCGCGGACCGGGTGCGCGCCGTGCAAATGCCGTTTCACTACACGTCCGACATGAGTCGCGAAGACTCCGCCGAGCAGGCGACGCTGCTCGGTGTGGGTTATGACGTGATCCCGATCGCGCCGATCTACGACGCCACCGTCGACCAGCTTAGCGATGTATTCGCCGGTCGCGAAGAGGACGTGACCGAGGAGAACATCCAGTCGCGCTGTCGCGGCCTGCTGCTGATGTCGATTTCCAACAAGACCGGCCGCATGCTGCTGACCACCGGCAACAAAAGCGAAATGGCCGTGGGCTATGCGACGCTGTACGGCGATATGGCTGGCGGTTTTGCGCCGATCAAGGACTGCAGCAAAACACTGGTGTATCGGCTGGCGCGCTACCGCAACCGTATGTCACCGGCCATTCCTGAGCGTGTGATCACGCGGCCGCCGTCGGCCGAGTTGCGACCCGACCAAAAGGACACGGACTCGCTGCCGGATTACGACATCCTCGACCCGATTCTTGAGGCGTTTATTGAAGAGGACCTGTCGGTCGCTGATATTGTCGAACGAGGCTTTGAGCGCGAGACCGTGATTCGCGTGCTCGAGATGGTCAAACGTAACGAATACAAACGTCGCCAGGCGCCGCCGGGAGTACGCATCAGCAGCCGCGCTTTTGGTCGCGACTGGCGCTATCCGATCACATCACAGTACCGCTTTCCGCGGTAGGGTCTGCACAAACGACGGTCGTCCGCCGTTAGCTGCCGGGGAAGTTGGCAGCGAGGATCTGCCGCGTGTCCGCAGCCAGTTTTGTCATGCCCAGCTGGTCGTAGGCCGCCGCCATGATTTCCAGTGATTGCTGGGTGGTGTCGGCCCCGTTGTATTCCTCGAGCGCGTTTTTCGCGCGATTCAGTGCAGCCACGTAGGCACCGCGGCGCAGGTAGAAATCGGCGACGCTGTTTTCGTAGGCGCACAGCCGGTTTTTAAGATAGACGATACGCTGCCGGGCATCCGGCGCGTAATCGCTGGCCGGGTAGCGCTCGACCAGTCGGCGCAGCGTCGAGTAGGCGAGCTGAGCATCGCGCGGTGGCCGGCTGTTGACGTCGCGATTGAAGACGCGCTCCAGGATGCCCGGGTCGCCTTCAAAGTAGGCCAGTGACTTGATGTACAACGCGTAGTCGACCTGCGTATCGATCGGGTTCTCGCGCATGAATGTGTCGGCCGCTTCGATCGCCAGCTCACGCTGTCCGCTCTTGAAGTACGAGTACATCAGCTCGAGCTGCACCTGCTTGGCCAGCTCGCTGAACGGGTAGCGGGCCTGGATCAGCTCGTAAATCTGGATCGCACGACGGTGGTTGCCACGCAGGGCAGCTTCCTGCGCCGCCTCATAGCCTTCCTGAAGATCCTGGATGGCCGTTCTCGGCTCGTCATTGGAGGCACAGGCGCTGAGCGCCAGGGCGGCGAGCAGCAGGGCGGTGCGGCGGCAGCCGCGGAAGAGCTTATCGATTACACTGTCAGTCATGCGTTTTTTCACGAGTTACCGGGCGAATTCGCCCACCTTGGCGGCGACCCGATTTCGACAAAGTCGGCGAGTATACCTGACGAAATTGAGACCCGCGAGCCGCTGGTGAGTTCG
>JBCCNM010000215.1:0-3518 GCA_039025835.1 Pseudomonadota bacterium
ATTCGCGCCGTGTGGGACTGAATCTCGCCGTAGCCCGGGAGTCGTGGGCTATGGCCGCCCATCGCTTCTTATTTAACAGGCGCTTCTTTTTGCAGGAGTGTTAGCTGCGTCCTGTTGTCGGCAGTTGAATTGTCCTACTCTTCCGCTTTCTCAGTCCGCTAAACGTCGCCCCAGGAAATGAGTTCCTCGAAAATTTCACGACGCCTTGTCGTCGCGCTGACTCTCGCGCTGGGCGCCGCTTTCTTTTTTGCGGCGTACCGCTCGATAGACAATATCGTGGCCGAGCAAAGCCGGGTGCAGCAGCAGTCTGTGTCACCGGTCTACAAGCTGGTTCGCGACGAGTTGCTGCGTCCTCTGTACATTGCGGAGACGTTCGCCAGCACCGTGGATTTCGCCGCGGAACTCGAAACCGAAAATGTTGACGAGGCGGCGCTGCTGAAGCGCCTGGCCGACATGGAACGCGATCTCGGCCTGACCTTTTTCGTGGCCAGTGAGCTCAGTCGCAAGCAGTACTTTTCTGACGGTCGAGTGCTGGACCTGGTAGAGGGTCAGGTGGCCTGGTACTTCGAAGCGCGCGAACGAGACCTCGACTTCATGGCTGACCTGGGCCAGGTCGGCGATGTTCACCTGTACTTCGACGTCAAGGTGTACGGTGGCGATCGCCAGTTCCTGGGTTATGTCGGTGTCGGCAAGCACATCCAGCGCTTCATCGATCGCTTCGAGCAGTACAAGTCGCAATACGGTTACGATTTTCTGTTCGTAAACGACCGACAGGAGATCATCCTGTCGTCACTGCCGGAGCTCGTTGTGACCGACGCGTACATCCCAACGCTGGACTCGCTCGGCTGGTTCGAGCACGGCGATGCCATAGAGGCGAGCCACGACAGCGAGATCATCCAGTTCAATAACAACGACTCCCTGATCTCGGAATTCCAGATCGAGGAGCTCGTCTGGCGCTTATTGTTGCTGACGCCGCTGGAAGCACGTCAGGCACAAACGACGCAGTCTTTTGTGATCAGCGCGCTGACGGCACTGGTCAGCGTCCTGTTGCTCGGCGCTACGGTGTTCTACCTGTTGCGCCTTTACCGTGGGTACGTTGAAGAGCAAACCGAAATCGACGTGCTTACCGGTCTGCCGAATCGCACCTTTATCCAGCGTTACTACGACAATTTGCAGCGTGACGGCGTGTCGGTGTGCGCGGTCATTATCGACCTTGACCACTTCAAGTCCATCAATGACACCTACGGCCACGACGCCGGTGACCGGGTGTTGATGGCCGCTGCGGATGTATTCCGCAATGAGCTGCGCGACAACGACACGGTCGGTCGCTGGGGCGGAGAAGAGTTCGTCATGCTGTTGCCGGCCACCCCGGTTGAGCGCGGCGTCGCGATCGCGGAGCGCACGCGCCGCAGCCTGGAGAGACTCAATATCGAGCTTCGTGAGGCCACTGTCTCGATCACCGCGAGCTTCGGCGTTGCAGCCGGTCCGGCACGTAACGAGACGCTGGCAGACCTGCTGGCGAGAGCCGACAAAGTGCTCTACGAAGCCAAGGAAATGGGCCGCAACTGCGTGCGCCTCTACAAGGAAGCCAGCTAGGTCTTGTCGCGACCCCAGGACGCCGGGTCGACGGCGTAGTATTTCCTGAGCTGGTCGTAAAGGTCCGGTAGGCGCCGCCGCATGGACCAACCCTTCTCGAAAAACGACTCTGTGGCCACGGCGAAAAACTCCGCCGGATTGGTCAGGCCGTATTCGTCCATGACCTTGTTCTTGCGCCGCGCCACGCGATCGGCAAATGCCTCGAACTCACGCCCGAGGACGCTCGCCCATTCCTGATAGTGACCGGCCACGTGCAACACCGGCTGGCCGTTGGTGCCATTGTGCTCCTCGTCAAGCTTGTGGGCGAATTCGTGCAGGATGACGTTGTAGCCATCGGCGGCGTTCGCCGCACCCTGCTTGGCGCTGCTCCACGCCAGTACCAGCGGTCCGCGATGCCAGGATTCGCCGGCTCGGTGCGAGGTCGATTCCGTATCGATATGACCCTCCGAAGTGAGATCGTTGGCCTCGTAGACCGTCGGGTACACGAGCACCGATTCAAAACCCGGAAAGTAAGTGACTTTGCGATTCAACAGCAGCAAACACGCCGTTCCGGCGATCGTTACAGCCACCTCGTCATCGATGACCTGACCACCGAGACCCATAAAGTGCTTCTCGTTGAGAAATACATTGATGTGCCCGTGCAGCTGCGCCTTAAGCGCCGCTGGCAGGATTGCATACAGGCCGACATTGCGTTCGAGGATCTCCGGGACCGTGTCCGGAGTCGGCTGCTGAGTCAGGCGCGCGCGACGTCTCCGCTGCAGCCGGGGCTTGATCAGGAGGTAGGCCGCGATGCCCAGCAACCCCGCGAACAGCGCAACGGTCAAAGCGATCTTCATGGCTGCTCCGAGGACAGCCAGTCGATACGACTGAGTCTATACAGTGGATAGGTGCTGCCCCAGCAGACCGTGTTGCGGTCGAAGCGAAAACCGATTTTGTCGAGAACGTGAATCGACGCCGTGTTGTCGGCGTTCACCGCCGCCACCAGTTCGTTGAGCTTGGCGGCAGCAAACGCGAAGCTGAGCATCTGCCGGCCGATCTCGGTGGCGTAGCCTTTGCCCCAGGCCTCCGGTTTCAGGAAATAACCGAGTTCGATATCACCGTCAGGTAACGACTCGCTGCGCAACGCAGCATAGTCGACATCGTCCTTCTCGGTCGGCAACGGCAGCAGGTAGGTGCTGCCAATCTTGTCACCGCTGGCGCGTTCCGAGATACACCAGATACCAATCGCGCCATCGGCGCCGCGCCGCGTTGTCAACGGCATCTCCGCACGGATGGTTGCCTCCGGCACCACCCCGCCGTTGTAGTGCGCGACCCGATGATCGGTCCACAGCGCAACCGCGAGGTCTGCGTCGTCGACGGTCAGCGGCGACAGCGACAAGCGCTCGGTCTTCAGCTCCAGTTTCATGTCGCGCCGATCTTGCGTGCAATGTAGAAGCCGTAGCTGACGTACTGACGAAACCGCTCGTAGAGTTCAATCTCCTGCGCCTCGGCGTCAGCGAGCTGGCGTGCAGCATCGCTGCTAGCGTGAGTCTCGAGAAACGCCGGCAATCGGTCACGGACCGGCTGGTAGTAGTTGTCGATCCAGCAGGATTCGGGCAACGGAAAATACCCGAGGATCGTAAATCCAAGCTGCTCCAGAACCCCGAGCTTCGCCGATGCCGTGTCCACTTCCGGGTACTCGCGACCCCAGTGTGCGTCCAGCGCCTCCGGTCTGTGTTCGGTCAACCAGGTGAGCTCGGAGACAGCCAGCACCCCGCCGGGCTTCAGGAATCGTCGCCAAGCGGTTATGCCGGCTTCGAAGCCCACGTTGTAGATCGCTCCCTCCGACCAGATGACATCCAGCGACTGGTCGTCAAACGGCAGGGTTTCCATCGATGCCTGGAGACAGGTGATTCGCTCGCCGACATTTCTTTCATCCGCAC
>JBCCNM010000216.1:0-3420 GCA_039025835.1 Pseudomonadota bacterium
GCGGATGTGGCGGATGGACTTCAGGTGCTGCAGCAGGCCACCGACCATGCCGGGGACAGCGGCCACGGTTTCGAGTACCACCGCGCGATGGCCGTAGCGGCGACGAAAGACCACGTCCGCGAGGAAGCGCAGCGCCCGCGTGAACGCGAGGGCAATGTGGTCTGACCAGTCTTTCGGTGTCAAGCGCTTGTTGTCCATCGTGGGCCCGGTCCTGTTAGCCATGGTGTGCTCGTTTAGAATGGGTCTAAGATACCGTCCTGGAAGGCGTGGTTGCGTGAAATCCGTTGCAGAATGAATGACATCTTGTCGGCAACGCCTGGCGCAGACCTGGCCGACTCGGCAGCAGGGGGAGGCGGAAAAGGTGTTCTGGCGTTCAGGTCTTACCGACGACAGAGACAGGTTCGTTCGTCAGAAGCCGCGGATGCCGCCGGCGTCGCCGTTCGACGCCGGGGCATGCGCCCGTCAGACCACAACAGGCTTTGGCGAGGCGTCGCCAGGCCGCTTCCGGCCGTTAAGCATCCAGCCGACCGGTGTCCAGCGGATCAAGGCCGCGTAGCTGATGAGGCCAAGCAGGAGGGTGCCCAGCGACGAAATCAGAAATTCAATCCACAAATTCCAGTTCTTATCCAGCAACAGGTACTGGATAAAGGTGACCGCCGGCAGGTGCATCAGATAGATCCAGTAGGACGAATCAGCGATGTACCGGACCGGCTTGCTGGCGCGGTCCATGAATCGTTTACCCGCCACCAGGCAGACCAGCGTCATGTGCAGCGCGATGTAGGCCTCGAGCACGCTGATGCCGACTTCCCGGGCTGACAGCTCAGGACCGGCCATAACCATTGCGATGCCTTGTTCAAAGGTCATGGGCGCCGGTAACAGCGAGTAGAACACGGCGTACATGACAAGACTGGATCCCAGCATCAGCGGCACGTATCGATTGAGCTCTTCCAGCAGGTCCTGGCGGCGGAAATACAGACTGCCGAGCAGGAAAAACACACCGTAGAAACCGAATGACCACAGTTTGGGTTCCAGCTGCTCCGGCGCGGGGTGCGGCTGAACCTGAGAGGTCAGGGCGGGCACCATCAGCAAAGGCAGCACAAACACGATAACCCTGGGTGTCAATATCCGGTCCGCAAGTGCGGCGAGTCTGCCGCCGAAGCGCGCGAGCAGTGCATACGCCAGGCAGAAATACACGAGATTCAGCAAAAACCACAGGTGCGCAGACGAAAACTGCTGTGGCGGCGCCATGTCCGGATTGGCTGACAGCCAGGCAACGGTTTCCAGCAGGGGCGACAGGTTTTGAACATTCTGCAGCGCCCAGCCCACCGGCAGGAACAGGGCCACAAAAGTCAGTGGCAGGAAAATCAGCAGCGGCAGCAGGATGCGCAGACTGCGATTCTTCAGGAAACCCGTGATGCCTCGTTTGCCGATCAGGTAAGCCGCAAAGAACCCTGCAATCAGAAAAAACAATGGCATCCGAAACAGGTGACTGAACCAGGCGACAACCTCGATGGCCACCGAGTTGTCCGGGCTGGCCGACAGCCAGAAGTTTTGCATCCCCGGCACATAGGCCAGCGCCGCGTGAAAAAACACTCCGAAGAGCATCGCTGCTGCTCGCAGGTTGTCCATATAGTGATAGCGAATCGTGTTCATAGAGTTCTCCGTTCACAAAGCGTTTACAGGTAATCCGCTTTGCGTGACTGCAGGTAGAACGTCACCGCGATCAGCACCGCAACCAGCGCGGCCTCAGCGGCGACAATGCCGACGGACGTGATGTTCCAAACGGTCACCGGTCCGCTCATCGTCGCGTTGATTGCCGGCAGGCTGCCGATGGCGTTCATGAAAATGGAAATACCGATGTTGCAGATCGTCATCACAACGATCGCCCATACCTCGGACTCGCTGACGATCGCGATGGCCAGCAGCAGCGCGAACGCCGCGAACAACTCACCGAGGACGATCACCGCGAACGGAATCAAACCGTTCGGGATATGCTCGCTGCCGGCAATGACCAGCAGGGTTGCGACGGTCAGCGCCAGCCAGCTCATCGAGAACAGCAACAGGTTGCCGAGAATCTTGCTGCGGGTGTATTGCAGGAAGGTCACCGGCAAACTCAGCATGAAGGGCAGCGTCTGGTTTTTTCGTTCCGACATGACGCTGCCAAACACGGCGTGAATGCCGATGATCACAATGATCGAAACCAGGATAATCACGCCGGCGTAGAACACCATGTTGCGACCCAGACCGATCATCGCAATCGCGATCGCGCCAAGTCCGAGATAGCCGAGCATCGGACCGCGCATGAAAGACCAGTCTTTGAGGATCATTTGCCATTCGATGCGGTTCATGCGGCGTCCTCCAGGCGATTCGATTTCACAGCGGCGACAAAGATCTCCTCCAGATTCATCCGCTCGGTCGCGGTGACAGTGCCGCCGGCCGAACGGATACGTTCCGCTGCGGTCGGATCGTCCGCGTTTAGGACCAGGTTGCCTACACTGCCGTCCTGACGGCAGGTCACAACCGTCGGCAGACCGCTGATATCGAGTTCCGCCGGCACTTCGAAGCGCACACGGCGCCAGTTCTCGATGAAGGTTTCCTTGTCGTCGGTGGTGACGAGCCGGCCGCGGTCGATGAAGGTGATCTGGTCGCAGATCTGTTCGACATCCGCGGTGTTGTGCGATGAGAACAGCACACTGCGGTCATCATCGAGCAGGACGTCCAGCAATTCGTCGAGTACCTCGCTGCGCGCAACCGGATCGAGGCCTGTTGTTGGCTCATCGAGCAGCAGCAGGCGAGGGCGACGAGCCAGAACCAGCAGCAATTGCGACTTCACGCGCTGGCCGTGCGACATACCCTTGATGGTTTGCTCACGCACCAGGTCAAAGGACTTCAGTAGCTTGTCGGCATACGCCGCATCCCACTGAGGGAACACCGAGCGGACAAAGCGCATGTGCCAGTCCAGCGTGGCGTGTCCGTACAGGCGCATATCCTCCGACGCAAACCCGATGTCTTTCTTCGCGCGGGTTTCCCCGGCGGGAATCGGCTGGCCGAGCACTCGCACACTGCCGCTGTCCGGCGCGATAAGACCCATCAATATGCGCAGGGTCGACGACTTGCCGGCGCCATTCGGGCCAATGAAACCCATGATGCGGCCAGTCTCCAGCGACAGGTCGAGTGACGAGAGCTGAAAATGCGCATACCGCTTGCTGACATCGTTCATCTGTATCGCGAGACTCATGCGTCCTCTCCTTTCTGTCGTTGTTGCAGCCGCGCCAGCAGCTCGTCAGCCGTCAGGCCGAGGGCGTCGCCGGCGTCGATGGCCGCATCCAGCGCTGCGTTAAGTTCGGTGTTTTTGAGCTGCTGCTGCAGGTCGCCGATCTCGGCGACGAACGAGCCTTTGCCCTGTTGAGTGACGATCAC
>JBCCNM010000217.1:0-3401 GCA_039025835.1 Pseudomonadota bacterium
ATACTGGTGTACGGTCGGAATCGCCATGTACATCAGCGGCAGGGCCACGTTGTCTTCCATCGACAGGTAACGGCTGCTCTCGAGCACGACCGGCGTCGGCACCGGCTTGTCGACTTCGGGACCGCGCGGAATTGAGCCGAAGTATTTCTTCACCCATTCCAGCGTCTGTGCCGTTTCGAATTTGCCACCGATGGTCAGCGTTGCGTTATTCGGGCCGTACCAGCGAAGGAAGAACTTCTTCAGATCATTCAGACCCACACGATTTAGGTCCTCGATGTAGCCGATCGTCGACCACGAGTACGGGTGACCTTCCGGGTACATTGCTTCACCGACGCGCTCCCATAGCTGGCCATACGGACGGTTATCGACACGCTGGCCGCGTTCGTTTTTGACCGTTTCGCGCTGGACCTCAAACTTCTCCTGCGTCACCGCATCCAGGAAATAGCCCATGCGATCCGCTTCCAGCCAGAGCATCTTTTCGAGCTGGTTGGACGGCACGGTCTGGAAGTAATTGGTGCGGTCGGAGTTGGTCGTGCCGTTCAGCGTGCCGCCGGACTCGGAGACAATCTTGAAGTGCTCTTCGTCGGCGACGTTTTCCGAGCCCTGAAACATCATGTGCTCAAAGAAGTGCGCGAAACCGGACTTGCCCACCTCTTCCCGGCCGGAGCCGACGTGGTAGGTGATGTCGACATGCACGAGAGGATCCGAATTGTCTTCGTGGAGAATCACGGTCAGTCCGTTGTCGAGTTCGTACTTCGTGTACGGAATGACAATCGAGCCGTCGGTCGTCGGTCCGACGGTTTCGACCAGCGAGATGCCTTCCGGCAATGCGACCGCCTCTGTTGTCGCCTCTTCGGCAGACTCACAGCCGCTTAACACCAGCAATGAAACCGCCAGTGATGAGATCAGCGTTCTTCTCATGATTACCCCTAGTAAAGAATGGATCCGAATATGAGTGTGTCTGGCAGGCCCAAGTTCCCGATGCGTGCGATCGCGCTCAGCGTCGCGGCCCGCAGAATTCTCTGGCCCAGTGCGTGGAGGCATTCGAAACCCCGGCAGACACCGCGGCGCAATATGACTTAGACCCGGTCAAAATTCCAGTCCGTCCGGCGACCAGACAAAAAAAGCGGCACGATTGTGGTGCAGCGGCGCCCGCTGCGTATGGGTTTCGCGTCAGAAAATTGACGCAAACGCGCGCAAGAATGCTGTATATGGGATTCAGAACCATTCGAGCAAGGCGACGCAAGTGTCTAACAGTTATCAGAAAGTGTGTTTCGAGCGAAAAAATGTCCTTGATTTGACATAGAACTGGCCGAAACTTTGCATTGTTAAAGCTGTATTAACCGACCCGCGTGATGGCCAGGAACGGCCAGTGAGAGACCGGTGAAACTACCGGACTCGCATGAAGTCACAATGTTAAGGAGACAGCAATGACCGACAAACGCTTGAGAGACCTGGCCAGCAAGCCGCCCAGCGCCTGTGAGATCGACGAGCTGGAGACAATTGCAAAGGCCCATGAGGACGCCGCCTACCGATACCGCAGCGCGATCAGCCTGCTTCGCTGGCGGATGAATCAGCAGGACGAAAAAGCCCGGCAACTGGGCTAGCGAACGCTCGCTGCGATCCAGCCCTCGGCCTGATCGGCATCCGGCGGTATCCCGAATGCGGGAGACCTCACCGCCTTCGTTGCCTGCACCGCGCACAGCAGCGCATCCAGCGTGTCAGCCTTCGGATCGTCAACAAGATCCCCCGGCGCCGACACCGTCAAACCCGCCTCCCCGTTACACAATGCCTCGAGCAAGCGCTGCCTCGCTTCGCGCTGCGCCTGGTTTTGTTTGTCTCGTACATCCTGTTTGTAAGGCACACGACCAATCAGCTCTCTGGCCAAAACACCCGGGTAGGCCTCCAACGCAATGCGTTCATCGTCGCTTGGCCGTAACAAGGGAATCGACGCTTTCGAACGCCACAGTCGGGGCACGCCCTCATAGAACATCAACGCCACCGGCACCCCATAGAGTTTCTGTGAACTGACAGCACCGGTGATCCGGTCGGTTTCGCGCTTGTGCTCCTTGTCGCCGGGCGGCCGGTCGCAACGGTAGTCATCGAGGAGCTGCCGCCACTCAGGGCGTGACAGAGATGCCACCCGCTCGGCATAGCCAGACCACTGCGTTGGCCATCCCAGGTTTTCGAGGAATCGCCGAGCCTGTCCAAACGGGAAATCCATGCCGGCAATCCATGGACCGTCACTTGCGAGAAAGGCATCAAACTCCGCAAACGAGGTCCAGCTCTCGATGCCGTCGAAGCGGAGCACATCGCCCGCTAAGGTCGTCTGAACACAGGTGATGGGTTTCGCTGCTGTGGGCCGACTCGTGAAGTCGATACCGAAAACACGTTGCGACATCGCTGAGTTACAGGCCGGCTTAACGCCGTTTTTCCGCGATGGCCTCGACCACCGGCTGCGCGAGCTCGTCGAAAAACGCGGCCAGGTGCTTGGACGGTCTCGCGGCGGCGGCGTCGTTGCGGATCTGGATATGCGCGTGGTCTCGACCCGGATCGGTCCATTCGTGATGCATGGGGCGAACCGTGTCGAGGTACTGGCTGACAACGGAGTGCGCCGTCCGGCCACGCTCATTGACGTCGCGCAACAAGCGCCGCGCCAGTCGCACATCGTCGGGCGCATCGACGAAAACGCGAATGTCGAGCAGGTTGCGCACGTCGACGTCGCAGAACAGGTGGATGCCCTCGACCACAACAATATCGGCCGACGCGATCTCGCGCGTGTCGCTGCGGCGACGGTGAATCGTGAAATCGTAAACCGGCGCGTGAATACTCTCGCCCGCCTTCAGGCGTTGCAGCTGTTCCGCCAGCAAAGCGTGATCGCGGCTGCCCGGATGATCAAAATTGAACAGCGACGCATCGAAATCCGGCCGCGCACCGTGATCGGCGTAGTAGTCGTCTTCGGAGATCACCAGCGAACTGAGCGGCGTGACGGCACGCGCAGCCGCCCGCGCAATCTCGGTCTTGCCGGATGCAGAACCGCCGGTGACACCCACTAGCACAGACTTCATGTTCGTTTCCCTGACTCAGAGCGTACAGTGTCTACGAAGTGGCACTGGAAACCCAGCGCGTTCAATGTTGGAGAGTCGCGGAAACGCGCAAGGTCACGGCGAGCCGGTCGCTGCCGCAAACGCGCCATCCGAGGCGTGTACCCGGCCAGTTTCGGACACAAAAAAGCCCCTCAGAGAGGGGCTCTTACTGTGTCTGGAGCGGGAAACCAGGTTCGAACTGGCGACCTCAACCTTGGCAAGGTTGCGCTCTACCAACTGAGCTATTCCCGCGCAGGGCCGTGCATTCTAGCGGGTCGCGGCGGGCTGTCAAGTCGATCGGATGGCAGAAATGCA
>JBCCNM010000218.1:0-3224 GCA_039025835.1 Pseudomonadota bacterium
GACCAGCTCATGGACCGTATCTACCTAGACGGGCGCGTGGTCAGCGACCGTACGGTCGACTCGCATATTAAAAACCTCCGGCAAAAACTGCAGGATGCGGGCAGCGGCGACCTGATTCGTTCGATCTACGGCGTCGGCTACAAGCTCGACTAACAAGCCCCTCACTTTCTGCACAATTCCTGCGTGGTCGCTGCACAGGCGATCTGCACGCTTGTCACTCACGTATAAAGAACAGACAGGAGCTCACATGATCCGCCCGCTGATAGCCGTACCTCTCTCGTTGATGCTCATGGGCATCGCCTGCGCCGAACCGGACGATACCGACGAAAACACCGGCGAAAAGCGTCGTGGTCCACCCGACGTCGCTTTAGAAGCCTGCGCCAGCGCGGTCGAAGGCGACCCCTGCAGTTTCGAAGGCCGTCGCGGCGAGGCGGTCAAAGGTAGCTGCACGCCCAGGGGAGAACATCCCCTGGTCTGTGTTCCGGAAGGCGGCCCGCCCAAACACCGCCTGGAACGCAGGTGACTCCCTCGGGCCTCTTTGTGAGGCCTTTTTTTTGCGACTGACATTCGTCGGAGGCTGCGCTACGGTGGCGGTGGAGTCCTCACGAGATCCACAATGAAACAGGCCGCCGCCCTCCTCGCCACTCTGATACTGATCGCTGCCTGCGGCGGCGAAGAAACAGAAACCACGACCGAGTCCACCAACCAAGCCGACATCATCCTCACCAACGCCCGCGTCTACACGCTGAGCTGGGGAGAGCCCGGGCCGGACGGTGAATCCGCGGCCGATGCGCCGCGCACGGAGAGCGGCTGGCAACCGGATGCTGAATCGGTCGTTACTCGGGGCGGTGACATCGTGTTTGTTGGCGGCACTGACGATGCGCTCGACTTCCAGGGTGAGAACACGCGGGTGATAGACCTCAACGGTGCCACGGTGGTGCCGGGTCTCGCCGATTCGCACACCCACGTCTTCAATCTCGGCGCCAAGCTAGATCTCGTCGACCTCACCGGTATCGAAACAGAAGAAGAAGCTGTCGCTATGGTCGCCGAACGCGCCAAGACGATTCCCGAAGGCGAGTGGATTCTCGGCGCGGGCTGGGACGACGGCGCCTGGGCAAATCGCTACCCGGACAAAGCGTTGCTGAGTGATGCCGTGCCCAACCACCCGGTGTTTCTCGACAGCCTGCATGGCTTTGCGGCGTGGGCTAATCAGGCAGCACTCGATATCGGTGGCATCACGGCGGACTCCGAGGTGCCGGTTGGTGGCGTCATGGGGCTCAATGAGGAAGGCGAACCCAACGGCCTGTTCCTGAATCGGGCGACGACGATGCTTGACGCCATCGTGCCACCGCCGCAGCGCGAGACGCTGATCAAGCAGGTGTTGATCGGGCTGAACCAGATGGCCGAAGACGGTTATGTCGCAGTGCACGATGCTGGCCTCGACTCGAGCTGGATGAGTGTGCTCGAGCAGCTCGAGGAAGAGGGGCGTCTGCCGATTCGGGTCTACGCGATGCTGTCGCTGCGCGACGAGCCGCTGATCCGAAAATGGATCGAGAAAGGCCCGGATACGGACAACGACAGTATGCTGGTGACGCGCACCGTAAAGGCGTACTACGACGGCGCTTTGGGCTCGCGCGGTGCACGGCTGATCGCAGACTACGCCGATATGCCGGGGCATCGCGGTGTCAGTGGCGATGGCTATGGCTTCGATCAAGACCTGAACGCCGAGGCGATGAAGGTCGGTTTCCAGGTTGCCATTCATGCCATTGGCGATGCCGGCAACCGTGAAGCCATCGACATCCTCGAAAAGACCTTCGCGACAAACCCGGAAACCCGCAACAACCGCCATCGCATCGAACACGCGCAGGTCATGCACCCGGACGACATACCGCGACTCGGCCAGCTCGGCCTGATCGCGTCCATGGAGCCGCCGCACGCGATGGAGGACAAGCGCTGGGCGTTTGCACGATTGGGGGCCGAACGCATCCGCGGTGCCTATGCCTGGCGCTCGCTCCGTGAGAGCGGCGCTGACCTGACGTTCAACTCAGACAACCCGGGCTCGGACCACAGCATTTTTTACGGCCTGCACTCCGCGATCACAAGACAGGACAAAAACTTCGAACCGGAAGGCGGCTGGTACCCGGAACAGCGAATGAGCTCCGACGAGTCCATGCGCGCGTACACCAACTGGGCGGCCTACGCGAGCTTCCGCGAAGACGATACGGGCATCATTGAAGCCGGCCGCTGGGCGGACCTGACCGTGATGGATATCGACCCGTTCGTGCTCGCCGAGGAGAACCCATCTGCACTGCTCGACGGCCGTATTCTGATGACCATTGTGGACGGGCGCATTGTTTATGAGCGATAACGCCATCATCACATCACTTGCCGGAGACGCCACCGATGCCTCGTAGTGTTGTTGTTCTGATCTTTCTGCTGCTCTCGCCTGCCGCCCTCGCCGGCACGGAGCGCTACACGTTTGACGACTGGAACGGACCAGCGATCAAGGTACGAATTGCGACGCCGAAGGAGGTCACGCCGGACACGCCGATCGTCATTGTGATTCACGGCTGGAGTCGCGACGTGATGCGCTACTTTGGCGACTGGCGGGAGCTGTCGAAGAAACACGGCTTCATCGCCGTCGTGCCGCATTTTCCGGTTAACGACTTCGAAGGCGCTAACGAATTCAACCAGGGACACGTGTTCGATCGCGAGACCGGTGAGCTCAGGCCGTCAGACACCTGGACCTTCGCTGCCATCGAGGCGGTGTTCGATGATGTGGTTGAACGCCTGGGCAGTGAGCAGACAGGGTATTCGATCTACGGCCACTCGGCGGGCTCGCAGTTTGTGCATCGTTACCTGTGGCACGTGCCGGATGCGCGAGTGAAACGCTACCTGGCAGCCAATGCCGGCTGGTACACGCTGCCCGATTACGACATCGACTACCCCTATGGTCTGAACGAGGCCAATGTCAGCAAAGAACAGCTCGCGGCCGCTCTCGGCAAGGACGTCATCCTGATGCTCGGCAAGGAAGACACCGAAACGGCAAGCCCTAACCTGCGCAACACGCCTGAAGCCAGGGCACAGGGACCGAATCGCTACATGCGCGGCTTAACGATGTATGCGAAAGCCCGCAAAGCCGCCGAGGATCTCGGCGTCGAGTTCACGTGGAAACTGGCGGTGGTTGAAGAAGCCGGTCACGTGAATGCGCAGATGGCGAAGGC
>JBCCNM010000219.1:0-3142 GCA_039025835.1 Pseudomonadota bacterium
CCGCAGGCACTGCAGGTACTGACCGTGATCGAGGAGAACGACCTGCCGATTCGGGTCATGCAGGGCATCTGGCTCGACGCCAACAAGACCGACGAGGAAAACGCCGAGCAGGTGCGGCTCGCCATTGAGTACGCCAATCGCTTTCCGGAGATCATCGTGGCGGTTAACGTCGGTAACGAGATCCTGGTCGACTGGTCCTACCATCGCCTGGACGACATCGACCTCGTTGTCGACAAGATTCGCGACGTTCGCGCGTCCATCGCACAACCGGTCACAGTCGCCGATGACTACAATTTCTGGAACAAACCGCAGGCCAAACAGGTCGCCGATGAACTCGACTTCATCTGCCTGCACGCCTACGCGTTCTGGAATGACAAGACCATCGACATTGCGATGGACTGGACGATCGAAATCTATGACGACATCCAGAGCCGCCATCCGGAGCACACGATTGCCTACTGCGAAACCGGCTGGCCAACCAGCCGCGTTTACGGTGACGGCAGTTACGAAGGTGGCCTGACCGGTAAAGCGGGTGAGGCCGAGCAAGCCGTATTCTTCAGCCAGTACGATCCCTGGGCGGAGGAAAACGGGGTTGTTTCTTTCTACTTCACGTCATTCGATGAAGAGTGGAAAGGGGGTTTTGACGGCGACAACCCGATGGACAAGGCCGAAAAACACTGGGGTCTGTACTTCAGTGACCGGACACCGAAGCAGGTACTGCAGGCGGAAGACTAGTTGGTCTTTATACAGCGCGCCCGGACAGGGCGCGCTGTGCTAGAGGTTACGCAGCATGTAGCTGTTGCAGGCTGAGTGGCCGGTGTCGCCCATCGCCGAGTCGATCGGCACGAAGCCGTGTTGCCGATACAGCTTGCGCGCGTGCCCCATGCTCTCCAGTGTTTCCAGGTAGCAACGGCGGTAGCCCGCCTCGCGGGCTGCGTCGAGAATCTGACCAAGCAGTCGCGCCCCAAGGCCTTTTCCTCGCAGCTCCGGACGGAAATACATTTTGCGCAACTCGCAGACATCCCGGTCGCCACCGGTCAACGCCGCCATACCGCCACAGCCCATCACGGAGCCGTCCTTTTCAACCACGAAGAACCGTGCACCCGGTGCCGGATAGGCCGCGTGCATGTCGTCGACTTCGGGATCATTGATCGAATAGCCGCAGCCTACGGCCCCGTGCTCCGTCATGACATCACGGATAACAGAGGCCACCGACGGGTTGTCGCGTTTTCGAACAGGGCGTATCCGGTAGTTCGCCGAGACGCGGGCGTATCGGAGAGCCCGGGCGTAACGGTCCAGTCCGGCAACAACCTGCTCGCGCTCGCTCTGAGACAAAAACGCCAGCGCGTCCTCAACCTGCGCATTGGAATGCTCATGGATTTCGGCAACCACTCGCCTCCCCTTGGCGCTCAGACGCAGGAGTTTGCGCCGCCTGTCGGCAGGGTCAGCCGACATCAGCAGCTCGTCGCGTTGCACCAGACCCTGCACCAGGCGACTGACCGTAGACTTCTCCAGCACCAGTCGTTCGCTCAGGGCTGTAACGGTGGCCTGCCCCATTGCCTCAACTTCAGTCAGGACGTGGCATTCCGACAAGCTGTGTCCTCGAAAGCAGTGTCCACCATCGAGCACGTGCAGCTCACGCACCATGGCGCGCGAAGACTGACGAATTGGAGCAACTTCAGATCGCATGGGTTAAGACTAATGCTAATTAGTTGCGAAATACAACTATTAAGTTGCATGGAAAGAAAAACCAAAAAAAGCCGACACTACAACCAGAACGACTCCGGCAGCAAAAACACCACGGCGATCGCTACAAGAGCGTAAAGAAACAACACAGTGATACTCAGCAGCAGTACACGCCAGTGAGAATATTTGCCACCACCGGCATCGAGGTGCGCGCGAAACGCCGCGCCCTGCGTGTGCCTTGCGATGCGCAACACGCCAAACGAGTACACGATGGGCACGAAAACGTTCGTGAACAGTATCGGGACATCGTCCGGCAGTGTGATCGCCATAAGCAGTAGTGCAACATTGGACACCACACCCGCAAGCAGCGCGTAGCGCCGAAACTTCTGCTGGCCGAGTTCGCGGAAGTTGGCGGCAAGCAGGAGGAATCCGGCGACGGGCGAGCCGAAAAATGCGGCAAACACCATCTGCCCCGGCGAGTACAAACGCTCACTCAGTGCAGGGGCGTTGGACACATCGGCCGATGGCGTCTGATACAGGTTTGTCTCTTCCATAACGGCGACCCTTCCCCTGGGACCTGCTCGTGGGCGCGAATCCGCTACAGTCGCGGTTGATGCAGTGAGCCGGCTGGAGAAAGGCCCGCAGCATTGCGGTCAAGTGACGACGCTACACAACCCGACCGTCGTGACATATCCGTCGATTAAGCAGTCAGCTGTGAGTCGATTTCGTCGTTGCCTGCTGCCGAGCGTCAGCTACGCCGGGCGGGCATTAGGGCGACTAAACCCAACCCGCCTGCTGCAAGGCGAAGCCGTCATTCCAAACTTTTGTCATGTGGCTGATCCGATCACCGGTGAACACCATGTGATAGGCGTAATCGGATGCGACTGATCGACCCGTAGGCGGCACCGGCCCGCCCTCTCCGGTATGTGTGCCCTTAAATACCGCAACAGCAGCAACAGAATCACCGGACTCGTCGGCGCCGAAGAATTTCAGATCATAGCTGGCGTCGGGCATGGTGGTTGTAATCCCCGCCATCCAGTCGCAGTAGGCGGGCAGCGTGGTTACATCCTCGAGTGCCGGGGACTGGGCAGAGAAGGTGGCATCGGCGTGACAGTAGGCCTCGCAGGCCGCCCAGCCCTTGCCTGTTTCACAGGCATCAAAAAACGCTTTCGCTGAATCCAGCTTGCTCATGCTTACTCCCCTGTTTTCGTTGTTGTTGGTCCAACCATACAGAGAATCCCGAGCCTCTGATATCCGGGCGTGCGACGACGCGGAGACTCCGTCAGTATGGCAACGTCGGAGGCTGAGTGGCCTTTGGAACCTAACGAAGGCTTCGGAGTCGTTGCTTAAGACGCTTAATGAAGCCCGGGGACCGAATCACAGGGGATAACCATCATGCGAATCAAGCTACTGGCCGCTTTGGCCATCACCGGCCTTTTACCGGGCTTTGTCACCG
>JBCCNM010000220.1:0-3052 GCA_039025835.1 Pseudomonadota bacterium
GGCATCGATCATGCGGCGGATGATCTCGTAAATCAGGCGCCGGTCACCGAGCGCCGGATAGCGTTCGCGGACCAGCTCGTACTGACTCAGGAACAGCGGCTCTTCGCAGAGCTGATCAAGCGTCAGCATGCCCGCACGAAAGCCGTCATCGACATCGTGGTTGTTGTAGGCGATCGCGTCTGCGAAATCGGCCACCTGAGCTTCCAGCCCGGGCTGCTCGCGATTGATAAAGCGCTTGCCAAGTTCGTCCAGCGTTCGCGCATTGTTCAAGGAGCAGTGCTTCAAAATGCCCTCGCGGGTTTCGAACATCAGGTTCAGGCCCGGAAAGTCGGCGTAGCGCGTTTCGAGCTCGTCGACGACGCGCAAGGACTGGAAGTTGTGTTCAAAACCGCCATAGTCGCGCATGCAGGTATTCAAGATATCCTGGCCGGCGTGGCCAAACGGCGTATGGCCGAGATCGTGGGCAAGACAGATTGCTTCGGTAAGCGGTTCACTCAGGCCCAGGGCCAGTGCGACTGTGCGACCGATCTGCGCCACTTCGATCGAGTGCGTGAGTCGAGTGCGATACAGGTCGCCCTGGCCACTGACGAACACCTGGGTTTTGTGCGCGAGGCGACGAAACGCCGTGGAATGAATGATCCGGTCGCGGTCCCGCTGGTACTCACCGCGGTACTCAGCGGCGGACTCTGCAACTCGGCGACCGCTGGACCGGGTTTCGTCCGCGGCGTAAGGCGCCAGGGTCATGCGGCGGCAGTCTCCAGGATGCCGGACAACAGCGTCTCGTCGTAATCGCTGGTGACCCGAGCCTGACCGATACGGTCGAGCAGCACAAAGCGAAGTTTCCGATCCAGCACTTTTTTGTCCATGCCCATCGCGGTCATCATGTCCGCCGTCGCAATCGCCGGCGGTGCCGCTTGCAGGCCGGCAGCCTCGACGAGACTAACCAGTCGACTGATGTCATTCGCGGCCAGGCCGCTGAGTCGGGCCGCCATGATCATGCCGGCAGCCACGGCTTCACCGTGCAGCCACTCACCGTAGCCCTGGCAACGCTCGATGGCGTGGCCAAAAGTGTGACCGAAATTGAGGATGGCACGCCGGCCGGATTCCCGCTCGTCGTCGGCGACAACCTCGGCCTTCAGTTCGCAGGAGCGTCGGATAGCGTGTGCCAACGCCGCAGCGTCGCGCTCGACCAGCGCCGGCATCGACGACTCGAGCCACTGGAAAAAAGCGACATCGGCGATAGCGCCGTACTTGATGACCTCGGCCAGTCCGGCGCGATACTCGCGGTCGGGCAGGGTCGCCAGTGTGTCGGTGTCGATCATGACCATCTGCGGCTGATAAAAGGCACCGACAAGGTTTTTACCGGCCGGCAGGTTGACGCCGGTTTTGCCGCCCACCGACGAATCCACCTGCGCAAGCAGCGTTGTCGGTACCTGCACGAAATTCACGCCGCGCATCCAGGTCGCCGCGGCGAACCCCGTCATATCGCCGACGACGCCGCCGCCCAGTGCGATCAAGGTAACATCCCGGCCGGCGCCGATATCGACCAGCTTGTCGAACACCGCTTCGACCGTGGCCAGGGTTTTGTGTTGTTCGCCGTCCGGCAGGGCGATCGACACGACTTCGCGCGATTCGAGGTTTTTAAGCACGGCATCGAGGTACAGCGGCGCGACGGTATCATTGCTGACGATGAGGCACTGCGCGCCCGTGACGTAGCGCGACAGGTCGAACCCACCGCCGAGCAGCTGGCTGCCAATCACGATGGGGTAACCACGGTCGCCAAGATTAACCGCAATGTGGTGCTGTTCAGTCAAACTGCACTCCGAAGCAAGATCGCGGCAAAGGTTACCGCAAATCGACGGTCAGTCAGAGCGCATCGTCAAGCCGCTCGCAGATCTCGTACACCACGGAGGGCACCTTGCGCCCGTTGGTGTCAATGACGAGGTCGGCGAGCTGTTGATACAGCGGATGGCGCTTCTCCATCAGGGCCTCCAGCACGGCGCGCGGGTCGTCGGTGTCGAGCAGCGGCCGATGGCGTCCGCGCGACGTCCGCGAGAGCTGCTGCTCGACACTGGTCTGCAGATAGATCACAAGACCGCAACCGCCCAGCACCTTGCGATTGTCATCGCGCATAACGGCGCCGCCCCCGGTGGCCAGTACGACCCCCGAACGGCCAGCAAGGTCGGCAAGCACGCGGGATTCACGATCGCGAAATCCGGCCTCGCCTTCCTTTTCAAAAATAAACGGGATATCGACGCCGGTTCGCGCCTCGAGCTCTTCGTCACTGTCGACGAAATCCAGTTGGCGTTTGCGAGCGAGCAGTCGCCCCACGGCGGACTTGCCGGCACCCATCGGTCCGACCAGGACAATATTGCCCCCTGCCTGCGTCACCGCGCTCCCCAAACAAAAAAGCCAACCCGAAGGTTGGCTTTCCTGCTCGCTTTACTCAAGCGATTTGTTGCAATACCTAGTTGATCGTCGTGCCTTCGGCGAGGATGCGCGGCGTGACGAATACCAGCAGCTCAGCCTTGTTGTTGACCTGCTGCGTGCTGCGGAACAGGCGACCGGCAACCGGGATATCACCCAGGAACGGCACCTTGTTGATCGTCTCGCGACGTTCGGTCTCGTAGATGCCGCCGAGTACGACCGTCTGGCCATCCTTGACGAGCACTTGCGTTTCGACGCGACGGGTGTCGATGCTCGGCACCGTGCCGCCGGCACCACCGGTCGAGATCACCTGGCCGACGCTGTCGGAGTTCACCGCGAGGTCCATGATGATCTTGTTGTCCGGGGTGATCTGCGGTGTCACGCGCAGGCTCAGCACGGCCTTCTTGAATTCGACCGCCGTGGCGCCCGATGCAGCAGCCTGCTGGAACGGAATTTCCACACCCTGTTCGATGAACGCTTCCGACTGGTTTGCCGTGATGACGCGCGGCGTCGACACGATCTCACCGCGGCCTTCGGCTTCCAGAGCTGTCAGCTCAAGGTCGACGAGGTAGTCGCTTTCCAGCACAGCCAGTGAGAACCGGCCAGCGCCTTCCGCAATCGGGAC
>JBCCNM010000221.1:0-2936 GCA_039025835.1 Pseudomonadota bacterium
CACTGATTATCCTGTCCACGGGTATCTGGAATCGTGGCCCGGACGCAAGCTTCGAGCAGATGCCGATGATCTCCGGCAGCGCCGGCGCCTGGGAGCTGTCTGACACGGCGGTCGATGGAAATGAGTGGACTGTCGATGAACGCGCCGTGGTCATCGTGGCCGGTGATGAACTCGATGGCGGGTTTAATCGCCACAAAATCGAAGGCACCGTGCTCGACACCGGTGCCGGTTTCGTTATCGACTGGGACGCCTATGACGGCACTATCGAGCCATCGGTGGTCGACGGCGGCTTCTACCGCACCTATGTCGGCGCCACGCTGACGGCGAAAGCCTTCGACAGCGTGACACCCGGTCTCGGCATGTGGCTGGTGACGATCGCCGCCTGGTTGTTCGCGATTTCCACGATGATTTCCTGGTCCTACTACGGGGAGCAGGGCGTGGTGTTTCTCGCCGGCGAGAAAGCCGTCATGGGGTACAAAATCATCTTCCTGCTGCTGGCATTTGTCGCCACGCTGGGCTTTATCAAGAGTGACGTCGACCTCGACAACATGACCGGTGTGGGTACCGGTGTCATGCTGTTCGCCAACCTGCCTATCATGTGGGTGTTCGGATTCCAGGCGATGCGCGCGTACAAGGACTACGTGGCCCGACTGAAGGAAGGCCGTATGGGACCGGATCATCCGCCACCGAGCCTCGACGACCTGTTGTCCGGAAAAGACGTGGAGAAATCCTGACAACCCGATAGACGTCTCGCGGCAGCGAACGTCAACGAATACACAAAAGCCCGGAGCTCACGCTTCGGGCTTTTGCTTTTTGAGCTCGTTCAATGCGTTCTCGAGATGCTGTTTGGCGGTCGCCGTGACTTCGCCGTTCTGGTACTCATTGACAACGAAGGTCTCAACCTTGTCCACGAGGTCATCTATTCCGCCGTCATCAAACTGGTACTCGTCCTTGAGGCTTTGTGGTGCGTTGTCATAGACGCCGAACAGGTTGATCCACTTCTCGCTCTGTTTGCCCATACAAACGACGCGATAAAACGTCGTCCGGTCCTCCGGATTGCTGGCAAAGATACTGACGAGGCCCGCAATCAGCGACACCGGTACCAGCACCAGGTCACGCAAACCGTCGGCTACCAGCTTGACCTGCAACACCGCGACATCGCGTATCAGCGTCCAGCGATCGGACTCAGGCTCTTGTTGTGTTTCTTCGAGTGATGTTTCTTCGGACATGGTGAGTTACGACCGGGAATGTCAGGCACGCGAGTATAGCGGCTGACGACCTTTCGCACCTTTCAGTCAGGCAGACAGCGGCGAGCCGGCCGCCCAGGGCCGGATCACTGATTCCGCTACTTGCGCTCCACTCCGGTTCTGTTCACGGCGATCTGCGCGTCGGCAGCGTCCTCCACCTCCACGGTATTGTCGTCGCCGTTTCGGTCGATGTACTTGCTGTATGGGTCGACGCCGGCGAACGTGGGACGATCGTCTGTCAAGAAACGCAGTTCCTGGGTGCCACTCGTGATCACCCGCCACTCCTTGACCAATACGTCGTCTGCGTTGAACGCTCCGAAGCCGGGCCGATCGGTGAACACGCCGACCTCGACCAGCTGATCGAGATCGGCATCGGTCTCCTCACCCTGCCCGTCGGCGTAGCGTTTTGCCGCCTCGACCGTAACAACCGTCTCAAAACGCCCGTCCTCGAGTTCTGTCACTCGAGCATCTTCAGCCTTCAGGTCATACAGCGTGATCTTTTCCAGGGAATCCTCAATCAGACGCAATTCTCGTTCGTCCCGCGCCAGTGAGCGATACCCGGCAAGCAGTTCACTCGAGCTCGCATACGGCTGGCTCTTGAATCGGTAGCGATCCAGCAGCTCAGCAAGCATCGCATTGACGCGATCCTCACCGAGCCGGTCCTGTAACAGGTAGAGCACGTGACCGCCCTTGCGATAATGGATGTAGCCCTGGTTCTCAACTCGCACCAGCGGCAGCTCCTCGATCACCTCTGAGCCGCGACCCCGCAGGTACAAATCGAGATCGTATTTCAGGAAGCGGCGGATCTGGTCTTCACCAAACATGTGCCGCATTACCATCAGCGCCGCGTATTCGGCCATCGACTCCACCAGCATCGTCCCGCCCTGCATATCCGCGCTGATCAGCTGGTGAGCCCAGTACTGATGGGCGGCTTCGTGCGCCGTTACCAGGGTGACGTAGTCGATCTCGTCCTCGCCGGCGAAATTGGCGATAAATCCGATGCTCTCGGAATACGGCATCGTGCCGGCAAAGGCCTGCGCAAACGAGGCGTAGCCCGGAAATTCGAGAATTCGGGCATGGTCGAACTGGTAGGGCCCGAACGCCTCGCGGTAGTAGTCGAGTGAAAACGCCAGGGCATCGAGCATGCGCTCGACATTGAAGTCGTGAGCCGGGTGGTGATAGACGGAGAGCGTAACGTCGCCGTGCTGTCGCTCGGTCACCGCATACTCCGCCGACTGTATCGAGAAAAACGCGAGGATCGGCGCGGAAGACACAAAGCGGGCTGTACGCCGGCCGTTGGTCACCTCGTCCGAGACCCGCTTGCCGGGCGCAACCGGGGTTTGATCGGCGCGGGTGGTCACCGTGATATCCGACAGGACCCAGTCGACGTTGCCCACGTAATTCTTCTCGCGAGCGCTTTCGTCCTCCAGTTTCGGCATGCGAAGCTCCTCCGGCAGACCGTACTTGCGGCGGTCCGCCCGGTCCTGCAGCAGGCCAGAGCGACTGAAACCGAGACTCGGCGAAAACTCGCCATTGTTCAGGAAGGTACCGTTCGCGACCAGGCGCGTGTCCTCGCCACCCGTGGTATACCCCTTGAACACCCGCTCAGACTCGAAGCTTAGCCAGGTCGTTGCGCCTTCCGGCAGCGGCTCGTTGAGTCTGAAGATCTGGTAGCCAAAATCCTCCTGC
>JBCCNM010000222.1:0-2796 GCA_039025835.1 Pseudomonadota bacterium
CGACCATGGCGAACATGACCACGACCACGACCACGACCAGGAATCCGGTCATTCCGAGGTTAACGCGACATATCAGTGGAACTGCAGTGACGCGTCCGCACTGTCCGCGCTGGATCTTCGTTTTGCCAGCGGTTTCGTTAGCGTGGAGACAATCCGGGTACAGTTGCTCGGCGCGAACGGCGCCCAGGTGATGAACCTGACTGGCGAGGACCGCTCGCTGCCGCTCAGCGGACGGTAGACACGATGCCCGATGCGCCGTTGCAGCAGCCGGGTGCTGTTGTTATCGACAATCTGCGTTTCGGCTACGTGCCCGGGGAAGACGTTCTTTTGATTCCCGACTTGACGATCGCGTCAGGTGCGCGGGTTTTTCTGTACGGCCCGAGCGGCTGCGGAAAGAGCACACTGTTGTCGATGATCGGTGGCGTGCTCGTACCCGCGGAAGGCCGGGTGGACGTACTCGGCAACGACCTTGCCAGCATGAAAGGATCCGGGCGTGACCGGGTTCGCGCCGACCACCTTGGCATTATCTTCCAGCAATTCAATCTGGTGCCGTACCTGTCTGTGGTCGACAATGTCAGCCTGCCGTGTCGCTATTCCCAGCGTCGCTTGCAGCGTGCCCGCGACGATGACGGCAGCGTCGATGCCGCCGCTGCGCGGCTGTTATCGGAGCTTGGCATCGACGAGCGTCTGCGGGCGCGGCGTTCCACCGATTTGAGTGTCGGCCAGCAGCAACGCGTTGCCGCTGCGCGTGCACTGATCGGCCGGCCCGAACTCATCATCGCTGATGAGCCAACCTCGTCACTCGATGCCGATCGTCGCCGAGACTTCGTCAGCCTCTTGCTGTCTGAGTGCGAGAAGGCCAACAGCACCGTGGTGTTCGTCAGTCACGACCAGGCGCTGGCCGATCACTTTGACAACGCCATCGATCTGCGAACGATCAATCGAGCGGAGCGCCAGTCTGATGCTGCATAGCCTGCGCAACACATTTTCGCTCGGTTTCAAGAGTGTCTGGAATCGGCGTGGCACCGCGGCACTGACGCTGGCATCGATCGCGGTCAGTGCAGCCTTGCTGAGCGTCGTCGATCGGGTGCGCACCGATGCGCAGACGAGTTTCGCCAACACGATATCCGGCACCGACCTGATCATCGGCGCGCGCAGTGGTGACCTGAACATGCTGTTGTATTCGGTATTCCGGATCGGTAACCCGACCAACAACATCGCCTGGGACAGCTTTGAAACCATCCAGGCACGACGCGAGGTGGACTGGCTGATCCCGATGTCACTTGGCGATGCGCACAAGGGTTACCGCGTCCTTGGCACCAACCTCGACTACTTCGACCACTACCGTTATGCCGATGGACGCAACCTCGCAATGTCCGCTGGCGAGGTGTTCAGCGGTGCGCTGGACGCCGTGATCGGCGCGGAAGTTGCGGAGCAACTGAACTACGCTGTTGGTCAGCAAATCGTGATATCGCACGGTATTACCGCGACCAGCTTCGTCACCCACGACGAGAACCCGTTTACCGTCGTCGGGATCCTGGCGCCAACCGGGACACCGGTAGACCGAACGGTGCATATCAGTCTTGCCGGCATGGATTTGATACATGCGCCGCCCGGAGGTCTCGAGCTGCCGCCGGTCGTCGATGATTACGAGCCCGAGCAAATCACCGCGGTGCTGGTCGGGCTCAAGTCACGAATCGCGGTGTTTTCCGTGCAGCGCTTTTTGAACGAATACGAACGCGAGCCGTTGTCGGCGGTGATACCCGGCGTGGCGCTGCAGCAGCTCTGGGGTCTGATCGGCGTGGCCGAGTACGCGCTGCTCGGCGTATCGGCCATGGTTGTGCTGGCCGGTGTTCTTGGCCTGCTTGCGACGCTGCTGGTCAGCCTGAATGAACGTCGCCGTGAAATGTCGGTGCTGCGTTCGGTGGGTGCGCGGCCGGGGCACGTGTTTTCCCTGTTGCTGTCCGAGGCAGCACTGCTGGCGTTTCTCGGCGCAGTGACCGGGCTGCTCGCAGTGCAGCTCGCGGTGCTGCTGGTGCGTTCCTGGGCGCTGTCGGAATTCGGTATTCAACTCAGCCTCGGGCTGCGTGTCTTTGATTTCGCAGTTCTAGCTGGAATACTCTTTATCGCGGTGCTGGTCAGTGCCATTCCGGCTTGGCGTGCGTATCGACTGTCGCTCGCCGACGGCCTCACCGTAAAGATTTAATTCGGAGTCCCTATGCTGTCACTCAAACACATGGCCTGCGTTGCGATCGGCCTGTTCGCGATGCTCACCGGCCTGGCGCGTGCAGATGACACCAAAGTGTTGTCCTGGGAAGACCTGTTGCCGGAAGGGGAGACCCAGCAGATTCCGGCCCCCAGCCACGGACCTGGTGGTGATCTTCCGGGCAGCGGTGCCTGGGGCAACGAGATGTCCGATTCGCCGATACCGATGCAGTCGATGCTCGGCGGTATAGTCGAGGAATACAACGGTAAGCAGGTGAAGTTGCCCGGTTTCGTGGTGCCGCTTGAGTATTCCGACAAGGGCAGGGTGAAGGAATTTCTGCTGGTGCCGTATTTCGGTGCCTGCATCCACTATCCGCCGCCGCCGCCAAACCAGATTGTCTACGTCATCCTTGACGAGGCGATCGCCCTGAATTCCATCTGGGACCCGGTCTGGGCAATCGGCACGCTGCAAGCGGAACGCAAAGGCTCCGAACTCGGTACGGCGGGCTACACGATGGCCGGCATCCAGGTCGACGAATACGTTTACTAGACGCGCCCCGTGGGTATGGGGTGCTGCGGCGGGTTCCGGCA
>JBCCNM010000223.1:0-2493 GCA_039025835.1 Pseudomonadota bacterium
AGCGTCTTTGAAGACGAGGACCTCGTCACCCCGGACGGGACGGCAGACAATGCGGTCACGGACGCCATACTGGCCAATGTCCTGGCCTGTGCTGATCGGAGTTTTCCGGAGTCCGGTTTCTTATCCAACGTCCGAGACGGTGAGCTCATCACCAATGCGAGCAGCGGAACATCGGTCAGTCAGTTCGCCACGTTCGATTACGATTGTGCCGCCAACGCCTGGCTGACGAACTACGGCGGCGTTGCCGGCATCCAGTTCCAAAATGGCATTACCTCCGGAACCAATGACGTTACTGAAGATACATTGGCGTTTTATGTGCAGGCTGAATTCGATACCGATTTCGCCGGTCGCCCGCTCCGCGGCAATTTTGGCGTTCGCTATGTCGACACCGAGATCACCTCAGTCGGTTACCGGCGTCCAATTACCGTGGAAGAGGTGACCGAAGGATTTGTTGTCAGCGAAGATTCCAGTGCCGGCTTTATCGACACGGATACACAAAAGAGCAGCTACCAGGAGCTGCTGCCGAGCCTGACACTGGTGATGGACTTGAGCGAGGACGTGATCTTGCGAGGCGGAATTTTCCGCGGCATGTCCCGACCCGACCCGAACGCCTACGGTAACGGCCGCGCGGTGCAGTCGAACGATGAAGACGCGCCGTTCTCAACACTTGACCAGGCGGTCAGCGGCATCACCGCAACCGGCAATCCTTTCCTTCGGCCGATTATCTCCACCAACTTCGACCTAGGGATGGAGTGGTACCCGAATCAGGACACGATTGTCGCCGCTGCGATTTACTGGAAGGAGTTCAACGGCGCCTTTGAGACGGTCGCGCAGGTCGAGACCTTCAATCTCGACGGAAATCCAGCGCAGGGACTCGTAGAGACAACGCAGGTCAGCGACGACGAGAGCACGCTGACGGGGCTCGAGATTTCACTGGCACATTCGTTCGACTATCTTCCGGGCTTCCTGAGTGGCTTCGGCGGCAAGCTGAGCTACAACTACGCCGATTCCGACTTCGAGTTCGAAGACCAGAACGGCGGTGACGGCATCGCACTGGATTTCAACGCAAACACCGGTGAGTTTACGAGAAGGCCGCTCACCGGGATTATTCCGCCCGCCAACCTGTTTGGCTTGTCGAGGCATGTGAGCACCGTACAGGCCTTTTGGGAAAGCGATAAGTGGAACATCGAGTTTTTCCACAAGACTCGCTCCCAGTACTTCCAGCAGTTTATTCGTGACACACAGGGTCGGATTCGTTACACGAACAGCAACCAGCGATTGGATATGAAGGTGCGTTACCGGGCCACCGAGCAAATTGACTTTACGCTGGAAGGCAAAAACATCCTGGATGAAGCACGGATTGACTACCGGGCCATCGATGGCAATGTCTACCAGGCGTTGTCCTACGGACCGCGCTACTTCCTTGGTGCGCGCATCCGTTTCTGACAGGAGGAATGCCCCTTGTTGCAGCGCTGCCTGAAGACACTGGTATTCGCGAGCCTGGCGCTGTCTGTGGCGCACGCTGAGGTGCCCGCGGACAAGTTCGACCTGCGCTTCTGGAAGTTGACGCTGCCGCTGGACGACAACCAGGATGGCAAGGTGGATGAGATCGATGTGAGCTCGATCCAGAAATACTCTCACCCGGATTTTTTCTACCTCGACCAGAACGGCTTTCTCGTGTTTACAGCGCCCAACAAAGCGCAAACCACGGCCAACTCCACCAACACACGCAGTGAGCTGCGTCAGATGTACCGGGGCAGAAACACCTCAATCGGCACGCGGGACCCGGGCAACAACTTTGCCCTCAGAGCGCATTCGGCGGCCCGTTCGTTCGCGGACATCGGTGGTCAGCTTGAGGCGACGCTGCGGGTTTTGCACGTGGCCAGGAACGCGAAAAACGCGTCGAAGAAGCCAGCCTACTCGGTGGTGGTCGGACAGATCCACGCCGATCGTAATCAGGATGTCATTCAAAAGGGCAAAGGCTTTGGCTGGGGTAATGAACCGATCAAGATCTACTACAAAAAGTGGCCTGGGCATGAAACCGGTTCCGTGTTCTGGACCTACGAGAGAAACCTGGCCCGGGATAACCCGGACCGCACGGATATCGCGTATCCCGTGTGGGGAAACACCTGGGAAAACCCCGACGATCCCGGTGAGCAAGGCATCGCGCTGGGCCAATTGTTCAACTACAACATCAACGTCTACCGCAACGTCATGTACCTGACGTTCAGGACAACGGACCCCTCTCGAACGGTGTCGTACCAGATCGACCTGTCGAACAACGTTGACGCCTACGGCAATGTCGATGAGAAAGACAACCCAAAGGGATACTCGGGCGACGCCCTGTATTTCAAGGCGGGTGCGTACAATCAGTGCAGCACGCGAGATCAGGACGGCATCTGGTACGCCGGCTGCGCCGGCACGGGTGACTGGGAAACCGACAAGGCCAATGGCGACTACACCTCTGTGGCTTTTCGTCGTATTCAATTGTCG
>JBCCNM010000224.1:0-2479 GCA_039025835.1 Pseudomonadota bacterium
CCGCAGAACGGGATCATCATCTTTGAGCATCGCGCCTACAACCAGCACGACGAACTGGTCGGCAGCTGCAAGCGCAGTGCCCTGATGATGAAAAAGGCCTGACATGCGCTGTTTCCTGTTTGTACCCGGCGACAGCGCGAAGAAACTGCACAAATCCGAGAGTATCGATGTCGATGCGCTGATTATCGATCTTGAGGACGCAGTCGCGCCGGATGCGAAACCGGAGGCTCGTCGCCTGGCAGCGGAATTTGTCAGCGGCCGCGACAACGTCTGGGTGCGCATCAATCCGATGGCCAGCGCCGATGCGGCGAAAGACCTCGCGACTGTCATGCCCTCGGCACCTGCGGGGATCGTCCTGCCGAAGCCCGACAGTCCGGACGATGTGCGCAGCTTGTCTGATGCGCTGCACCGCCTGGAGGCGGACAACGGTGTCGAAGTCGGCAGTACTCGGATCGTGGCGCTGTGCACGGAGCGGGTTCGCGCACTGTTTTCGCTCAGTGACTACCGAGGCGCCACGTCTCGACTGTACGGCCTGTCCTGGGGTGCCGAGGACCTGAGCTCGGAATTGGGCGCCAGCGCCAACCGCGATTCCGACGGAAACTGGTTGCCACCCTACGAAATGGCCCGTTCGCTGTGCCTGTTTGCCGCGCATAACGCCTCGGTTGAGGCCATAGATACGGTGTTTACGGATTTCCGCGACGATCAGGGACTGGCACGTTATGCGGCGAATGCGGCGCGTGACGGGTTTACCGGCATGCTCGCTATTCATCCGGGCCAGGTCGACACCATCCAGGCGGCATTTACTCCGTCACAGGCGGCACTGGACGAGGCCCGGCAGATCGTCAATCTGTTCGAAGCGAACCCGGGGGTGGGTGCATTGGCGTTCGACGGACGCATGCTGGACAGGCCGCATTATGAGCAGGCCCGCAAAATACTGGCCCGGGGGGCGGGCTGAATAAGCACACAGGGGATCCACACGATGAGTGACATCTATCCAGTCAGTGACGAGGTTCGGGCCAGGGCTCGGGTCAACAAGGACCAGTACGAGGCGATGTACCGCGAATCCGTCGAAGACAACGAAGCGTTCTGGGCCAAACAGGCCGAACGCATCGACTGGATGCAGCCGTTCACGCAGGTCAAGGACGTCAGCTACGCCAAGGATGACCTGCACATCAAGTGGTATGCCGACGGCACACTCAATGTCTGCTACAACTGCGTCGATCGCCATCTCGACAGCAAGGCGGACGATGTCGCTATCATCTGGGAGGGAGACGATCCGTCGCGCGATGAGACCATCACCTATCGTCAGCTGCACGAACGCGTCTGCAAATTTTCCAACGCCTTAAAGGCACTGGGCGCGAACAAGGGTGACCGGATAACGATTTACATGCCGATGATCCCCGAGGCGGTAGTTGCGATGCTCGCCTGCGCCCGCATCGGCGCGATCCATTCGGTCGTGTTCGGCGGCTTTTCGCCGGATGCGCTGGCCGGACGCGTGCACGATTGTGGCTCCAACATCATCATCACGGCCGACGAGGGTCTGCGCGGCGGCAGGACAGTCCCGCTGAAAGCCAATGTCGACGCGGCAGCAGACAAGCCGGATGTCGAGTCGCTGCAGAAAGTGCTGGTCGTCAGGAACACCGGTGCAGACATCAACTGGGTCGAGGGTCGTGACCACTGGCTGCACGAGCTTGAGGACAGCGTGGATGCGGACTGTCCTTGCGAAGCAATGAACGCAGAGGACCCGTTGTTCATACTGTACACCTCCGGTTCAACCGGCAAGCCAAAAGGCGTGCTGCACACAACCGGTGGTTACCTGGTTTACGCCTCGCTGACGCACGAGGTGGTTTTCGACTACCAACCGGGTGATATCTACTGGTGCACGGCCGACGTCGGCTGGGTGACCGGTCACAGCTACATCGTCTACGGCCCGCTGGCGAACGGTGCCGTGACGCTGATGTTCGAAGGTGTCCCGAACTACCCGGATTCATCCCGATTTTGGCAGATATGTGACAAGCATCAGGTCAACATCTGCTACACCGCGCCCACCGCTATCCGCGCGCTGATGCGCGAGGGCGACGGGCCGGTCAACAGCACGTCGCGCAAGTCGCTGCGCCTGCTCGGGTCTGTGGGCGAGCCGATCAATCCGGAAGCCTGGCAGTGGTATTACAAGGTCGTCGGCAACAGTCGCTGCCCGATTGTCGATACCTGGTGGCAAACCGAAACCGGCGGCATCATGATCACCCCGCTGCCCGGCGCTACGGACCTGAAGCCGGGCGCGGCCAGCACGCCGATGTTCGGTATCCAGCCTGCCGTGCTCGACAATGAAGGCGTTACGCTCGACGGCGCGGCGGAAGGGAACCTCGTCATCACCGACAGCTGGCCGGGGCAGATGCGCACCGTCTATGGTGATCACCAGCGCTTTATCGATACCTACTTCTCGTCCTTCAGCAATGTCTACACGACCGGTGACGGCTGC
>JBCCNM010000225.1:0-2252 GCA_039025835.1 Pseudomonadota bacterium
CCTCATTCAGTTGATCGAACTGCTCGATCAGCAAGCCACCGATACCACAACGCACTAGCGCTTGGGAGAGACCCATGAAACAGACGATTGCGGGCGTCATCCTGTTGACCGTCGCACTCTGCGGCACAGCGATGACCGCTGATTCCACGACCGAAAACGACGCTCAAGTTCGGTTGTACTACCTTGAATTCGTCACCCCCGACGTGGAAGCCACCTGCCAGGCACTGTCAGCGCAACACGGCGTGAGTTTCGGCGAGCCACAGCTCGACTTTGGCAATGCACGGATCGCGACGCTGAGTGGTGGAGGGCTTATCGGGGTGCGGGCGCCGATGCGCGCGGATGAAGCGCCGATCGTCCGTGCGTACACACTGGTTGAGGACATCGAAAAAGCGTCGGCAGACGCCGAGGCGGCCGGCGCGGAATTCGCGATGCACGCCACGGATATGCCGGGACACGGACAGTTTGCCATCTATTTCCTCGGTGGACTCCAGCACGGCCTGTGGCAGCAATCGGCACCCGCTGCCGAGTAAACGCGCGAGATTACTCAAACAGCCAATTTGCAAGCGGATGTATCAGTGTGCGCGAGTCGGTCGAGACGCGCGGGCTTCACGGGCATACTCGCGCCATGGGTACGCTGGACAAAGTCAGATCTTCAACCGCGGTCGGCGAGCCGCTGGGCAATCCGGACGGCAAGAGCTCGAACCAGTTCATGCTCGACTGGTTCAAGACGGAGCCGAGAGGCGTGGTTGCGAAACCTCAGCAGCAGGTGCTTGCCGAGTTTTTTACGTCGATGCTCGTGCTGTCCGCAGAGTTCAAGTACGAACCGACGATAGGCGTTCCCAATTACCTGTATTACGTCAACGAAAGCTGGCAGCTCAGCCTGATCGCACCGCAGGAATGGAATGAACAACGCCGGGCTGGATTTATCGGCACCTGCGTGCTGCAAGCCGATATGACGTGGACCATCGAACCGGCAAGCCAGCTAAAAGACAATGAGCAGCTCGCGCACGCGATCGGCAAATTCTGGCACGCCTTCGATGAAACACTGAACACCGAGCAGACGCTGGAAGAAATACTGCCGTTTTACGTGCGCCACATGCCGTACTACCAGCGCCTGCACGCCGCCGGTCTTGGACGTTCAATCCGCGCTGCCGTGACCCTCGGCGATCAACGCTCCATCAAGGCTCGCGACTGGCGCCTGTCATTGCCGGGTGCCAACAAGGTGCTGGCGATCACTGGCTAACGGACTGCTCGCGCCTGAAGAGCAGCGCGGCGCATCTCACCTTTTGAAAAAACCGGAAAGTGGCGCATCACCTGATCCGGCTTTGCCGCAAAGTTATCAACCACGCGTGATACGTAGACATACAGCCGTTCCTCGTCAAGTTGCACGACGTTCACGGACAGAGACTCGTTAAACCCACTCTGGTGATTGTTAATCACATACATCGCACCGCGCCGGAAACTGCCGACTGCTTGCGGTGCCGAGAAGGGTGACCATCTGTTCTGCTCGTCAAGATAAATCGAAAATCTCACTTCTCGATCATTGATCTCCAGTCGGAACGCCAGACTTGAGGCGCCATCGGGAAAATCAGGCGCGTACACAACGTCAAGATCACCCTCCCACACGCCGTGCAGCGAATTGCTGCCGGGTTGTTGGGAAGCCAATGGCGGTGAAAAACACAGTGCAAAAAGCAGAAGCAAGAAAGCAGCGGGTTTCATAAACAAGCGCCTCTCAAACAGTAGCAATGCGGTAATTCAAACGATTGCCAAGCCATGGTGCAAGGGCGGTATGAACCGGGCGACATTCACCCGCTGACCTGCACCCCTTTCCAGAAAGCGACTCGACCACGGATGTTGGCGGCGGCGTCCTTGGGCTCGGCGTAGTACCAGGCGGCGTCGGTGTTTTCCTGGCCGTCGACCACCAGTGAGAAGTAGTTCGCCGTGCCCTTCCAGCCGCAGACGCTGGTTGTTTCACTGCTTTTCAGCACGGAAGAGTCGACCGACTCCAGCGGGAAATAGTGGTTGTTTTCAACAACGACGGTGTCGTCGGATTCAGCGACGGTGTGTCCGTTCCAGATAGCTTTCATACAAAACTCCGTTTCAGCTGTGGCGGTCGCGCGCCACAAGCGGCGGTGCCACGATCTGCCGGTGAAAGAGAGACGCCCCGGCCCGCAGAACTGTGAACTGCGCAATACCGGTCAGGAGGCTGATCCCCCTACGATAGTGAGGGGATGGTAAAGGACGGCAAGGCG
>JBCCNM010000226.1:0-2233 GCA_039025835.1 Pseudomonadota bacterium
ACGCCAGCCAGCAGGCTCGCGGTGCAAACCATTACTGGATTTGCGGCCTGTCCTTTGTAACGCTGGTGTTCAACCAGGCGGTCGGTGGCTTCGTCTCCGATCGCGCCTGAGCACGGGGCGATACAAGCTGTTACCGAATCCGGCCGTGCCGCGACCTGCGCCATAGATTGATTGTCTATAATCATCGCCCCGCCAGGCCCCCTACGGAATTTCCGCCATGCGTATCGACGCTATTTCCATCGGCAACAACCCGCCCGACGACATCAACGTGATCGTTGAAGTTCCCGTCGGCGGCCAGCCCATCAAGTACGAGCTGGACAAGGACGCCGGGACGCTCGTCGTCGATCGCTTCCTGTACACGCCGATGTCCTACCCCGGCAACTACGGTTTTGTGCCACACACCCTGTCCGATGACGGGGATCCGATCGACGTGTTGATCTGCAACACCCGCGCACTGGCGCCCGCCTGCGTCATCAATGTGCGTCCCATCGGTGTGCTGGTGATGGAAGACAACGCGGGTGAGGACGAGAAGATTATTGCCGTGCCGTCGCCGGCACTGACAAAACGCTACGATCAGCTAAACGACATAACGGATATGCCCGACATCACGCTGCAGCAGATCGAGCACTTTTTCGAACACTACAAGGATCTCGAGCCGGGCAAATGGGTGCGAATCGGTGACTGGCAGGGCGTCGACACGGCCAAGCGTCTGATTGCCGAGGCCATCGAGCGCGCTCAGAGCGCGTCGTAAAACGCCTCCATGCGTTGACGCTCGGCTGCATCCGGCATTCGCGTCATCGCAGCGCGGAAATTGTCGTCGACGTAGTGCGGCTTGGTCATCCCCGGAATTACGACGGTCGTCGCCGGGTGTGACAGGGCGTATTTCAGCAGGAACTGCGCCCAGCTCTCGCAACCGAATTCCGTCGACCAGTCGGGCAGCGGCTTGTCGCCGACGAGGCTGAATATACGTCCCCCACCGAACGCACGATTAATGATGACCGCGATGCCGCGGTCCTGCGCCAGCGGCAGCAGGCGCTCTGCAGATTCCCGCTGTTCCAGTGAGTAATTGATCTGCACGAAGTCGAGATCGTGATTTGTCAGTATGGTCTCGAGCTCCTCGTATTGGCGGCTGCGCGACGTGGAGATGCCGGTGTACCGAATCCGGCCTTCCTGCTTCCACGCATTCAACATTGGAATCGTGTGCTTCCAGCCTTTCAGGTTGTGGATCTGCATCAGGTCCACTGAGTCGGATTTCAATCGCGTCAGCGAGCGCTCCATCTGCGGCAGCGTGTCCGCCTCCACATCGCGATCGGTCTTCGTTGCCATGAAGATGTCGTCGTAAATCCCGAGCTCACTGAGCAGCTCGCCAAGCACGGCTTCCGATTGTCGATACATCGGCGCGGTGTCGATCAGGCCGCCGCCCATGGCCTGAAAGCGCTGCAGCGTAGCTTTCAGTGGCGCACGCGCTGCTTCGCTTGCATCCACGCTGTAGCGGTTCGTGCCCAGGCCGATCACCGGGATCATCTCGCCACTGGACGGGATAGCCCGCTGCATCAGCGCGCTTTCCCCGGTGTCCGCGCGCGCAAGGCCGGACACGGTCAGCGCGCCGAGAGTGCCAAGGGTAAATTCACGTCGATTCAGGCTCATCGATTTCTCCAGTTGATTCCGGCAACGGTGCCGGCGCGTGCAAGTGAGTCGGTCGGCCTCTATTATTCACCTATCGAGGCCTCAGAAACAAAACCGCATGCCCGGTCGATATTTTGACGAGTTCACCGTCGGGGAGGTGATCTCTCACCCGATACGACGCACGATCACCGAAACTGACAATGTGCTCATCACGACGATGACGCACAATCCGGCCGCTCTGCACCTCGACGCCGAGGCGATGAAGGACTCGGAATTCGGCCAGGTTCTGGTCAACAGCTGCCTGACCCTGGGACTGATGGTCGGCATTTCGGTCAACGACACCACCCACGGCACGACGGTCGCGAACCTGGGGTGGGACGAAGTGCGATTCCCGAAACCGTTGTTTCACGGCGACACGATTCGCGTGGAAACCGAGGTTCTGGAGCTGCGCGAGAGCCGCTCGCGTCCGCAGAACGGGATCATCATCTTTGAGCATCGCGCCTACAACCAGCACGACGAACTGGTCGGCAGCTGCAAGCGCAGTGCCCTGATGATGAAAAAGGCCTGACATGCGCTGTTTCCTGTTTGTACCCGGCGACAGCGCGAA